>JAZRGH010000076.1:0-20523 GCA_045644085.1 Alistipes sp.
GAGAATGGTGCTAATGAGAAGACTCGCACTGTTGGTTCGGTACCTGTACAGCGTAACCACCGTACTAACCTCTATGGTCAGTTGCTCACAAGCAACACCAAGGTTAATGTAGAGATCAAGCCTGCATACGATGATCCTATGCACGAGGCTGACGAGTTCTTCAAGGCTGCTGCTTTTGGTGGCGAGGTTACTTTGACCGAGGACGTAGTATTGGATTCTCCACTCAAAGTTTCAAGCAACTTGACTATCGACCTCAATGGCAAGACCCTTTCGGGTGCAGTTGCTAAGGGTGCTGGTGCAGTTGTTGAGGTTGCAGAGGGCTATACAGTTGAGATTGTTGGTGGTACTATCGCAAGCACTACTGAGAATGGCGATGCTGCTATCAACAACGCAGGTACTCTCGTTTTGAATAATGTAGTTATCGAGGGAGCTCCTCTCGCAGATGGTGGCTATTCGGCATACGCAGTTATCTCATCGGGTAACTTGGTTATCAACGACGGTTTCGAGGTTTCGGCTGATCGTGGTAGCTTGAAGCTTACCGGTGATGGCGAGACTGTTATCAATGGTGGCTTGTTCACAAACAATGACATTGGCAGTCGTTCGCTCACATCACACGTCGTAGATGTAGAAGATGGTAGCACTCACAAGCTGACTATCAATGGAGGTACATTCCAGCACCTTCACTCTGCTACAAGCGGTGGTGTTGTAATCTGCAACAGAACTCGTGGTACCGTTTATGTAAATGGTGGTAATTTCAGCGGTGGTAACTACTATGGCAACAACAACCTTTCTGACTATGGTTATGGTGGTACTTTCGCAGTAACAGGTGGTGTTTACACTGCAAATCCTGCTGCAAAGTATATCGTTGCAGGTATGAAGGCTATCGAGAAGAATGGCAAGTACTATGTAGTTGCTGAGGATGTTGAAATAGTTGCAAGTGAAACCGAACTTCAGGATGCTCTTGCTGCAGGTAGTAACATTTCGCTTTATGAGGATATCAATGTTTCAAAGCTCGATTTGACCGCTCTGACAAATGATGTTGTAATTGATGCTAACGGCAAGACTATCACAACCAGTAGCAACTATGGTGTTCAGGTTAAGGCTGGCAAGAACATCACATTGAAGAATGCCAAAGTTGAGATTACTGTTGATGGTAACTACATTACTTATGCAGCAGGTCTCAAGGTTGAGAATGGTGATTATCAGGGCAAGACCATCACATTGAAGGACTGTGAGATCAGAATGCATAATACAGACTGGGCGTATGCAGTAAATATGCCTGCAAGTGTTAAGAATTTGAACTTGGTAATTGATGGCTGTACACTTGAGGGCGCTCTCGCATTGCAGTGCTGGGGTGATAACAACACAATCACTGCAACCAACAGCCATTTTATTTGCAACTACACAACATCTGCATTGTACACCTCATATTGTGTAGCATTGCAGGGTGACGGTACAAATAATTCAGAGAACAATACACTCAATATTAGCGGTTGTGAATTCTCGTATTCGGGAGTAGATAACTTTAACTCTTCTATTAAGGCTGTTTACAATTCGCCGAACGCAATTAATAATACAATCACTGTTGTTGATTGTACTTATGACAATAAAGTTATCGCTTACTAGGAGTAACAAAATTTAGGGTAGAGGTCTTTGACCGGACCTCTACTCACAAGAGAAAACACACAACATACAATTTTATTAACTTTTAAAACCAAACAATTATGAAAAAGATTTTCTTTGGAATGATGGCGCTTGTAGCAATGGTTGCTACATCGTGTCAGCAGGACGTAGATCTCGACCAGCAGGTTAACCTTGGCGAGACTGCGACTGTATCGTTCAATCTTGCAACTCCGCAGATTGCAACAAAGGCAAAGTTTAGCGAGGGCGCACTTGCAACTCACTTGCAGTATGCTGTTTATGACGCTAATCAGAACATTTTGGACACCTTCACTGTTACTGATGGTGTGATTAACAGCGGCAGCACACAGGTAGAGTTCCAGCTCACTACCGGCAACACCTACTATGTGTTGTTCTGGGCAGCTGCTCCAAATGCTCCTTACACCGTAAACCTCGCAGCTAAGACTATGGAGGTTTCGTACAACAACGCAGTAAGCAGCGACGAGAACCGCGATGCGTTCTACTACTACGATGATTTCACCGTAGAGGCAGGTATGGCTCCTATCTCGGCTGAGTTGAAGCGTCCTTTCGCACAGCTCAACATCGGTACCAGCGACTTGACCGCTTCGGCTAATGCTGGTTACACTGTAACTCAGGCTAAGGTTACCGTTCCTGTTTACACTAAACTCAACTTCGCTTCGGGCGATGCTACAGATCCGCAGACTGTTACTTTCGATTATGCAAACGTTCCTACCTCGTATGAGTTCCCTGTTGCAGGTTATGAGTACTTGGCTATGAACTACCTCCTTATGAACACTACAAAGGAGACTGTTGATGTTAAGTTCCAGTACACTAATGGTACTACTGCTCAGGCTGAGCGCACTGTTGGTTCGGTACCTGTACAGCGTAACCACCGTACTAACCTCTATGGTCAGTTGCTCACAAGCGATGCTAATGTTAATGTTGAGATTAAGCCTGAGTATGACGGAGAAGATAAGTATGGCGTAGAGAATGGCCAGGTTTATGTTCGCGTTGATAGCGCTGAGGAGTTCAACGCATTCTTCGCTGATTCGAAGGTTGACATCATCATCTTGAACAACGACGTTACTCTTAGCGAGGTTGTTACTCGTGCAGAAGATCCTGCATTGAAAGTAGCAAGCGGCAAGACTCTCGTTCTCGATTTGAACGGCAAGACTCTTTCGGCTACTTCGACTCAGACCGGCAAGAACTACGATATGATTGATGTTCGTGGTACTTTGACTGTTAAGAATGGTACTATCGAGTACAAGCACGTTGGCGAGAATATGCGCTGGGGCGCTTCGACAAACATCTTCAATATTACTGCTGGTGGTGTTGTAAACATCGAGGGTGTAACAGCAAAGAACTTGGGTGGTTCGGATATGGGCTTTGTTGCTCACTTGAACAACTGGGGTGAGTGTACTTTGAATGTAGAGAACTCGACTTTGGAGTCTAACTATATCGCAGTTCGCGCATTCAACAGCGGTTACGATATGAACAACATCTCTATCAAGAACTCGACTTTGAAGGGTAAGTACTGTTTCTGGGTACACAACTACAAGGCTGCAGGTGATTCATCGGGTACTGACGAGACTTTGAACTTGGATATCCTCAATGGTACTAACTCATTCGTGTATACAGGTAAGGCTCCTATCCTCTACGGTTTCGCTAATCCTATCTACTACGATGTTGACGGAACAGTTCTCGTATCGAACACCGACGAGTTGAACGCTGCATTGAAGACCTACACTTGCGTAAAGGCTAAGGAGGGTGACTACACTCTTACAACTTTCCCTGCAGGTGCAAAGATTATCGGTAGCGGTGAGAATACCGTTATCAACGCAACAAGCATTATCACTGTTAATGGCGCTGTAACAATCGAGAACGCTCATATCGTAATGTCGAACGATGGTTACAAGGGCTTCCAGGGTGGTGTTGAGTTGAACCTCAAAAACTGTACTATCGAGGGTCAGCCATTCCTCTATGGCACAAAGGCTACTTTTGAGGGTTGTACTTTCGAGCAGGCTGCAAAGGGTAACTACAATGTTTGGGCATACGCTGTAAAGGAGGCGTCGTTCACAAACTGCGTATTCAACTGCGACGGTCGATGTGTACTTATCTATCAGGAGGGTCCAGAACTCGTGCAGAATGTTGCATTCGAGGGCTGTACTTTCAACGCAGCTACTCCTGCAGGTGATGGTAAGGCAGCAGTAGAGATTGGTGCAAGCAACCTTACAACAGGTCTTTACACAGTTGCTATCAACAACTGCACTTCAAATGGTTTCGACGCTGGTAGCGTAAGCGGTAGCACTCTTTGGAATGTTAAGAACGGTAACCGTGCAAATGTTACTGTTGACGGCGAGGTTGCTTATCTTGCAGGTGCTGAGTTGGTAAGCAATGGTCTTTGGAAGAGTGGCTCAACTTACAGCGTAACCAACGCTGAGGGTCTTGCAACTCTCAACTCGATCTTGGTTGCAGATAAGATTGGCGTAAATGCTTCTATTGTGCTCTTGGCTGACATCGACTTCGCAGGTAAGACTTGGACTCCGGTAAGATCTCATATTGATTGGAATAACACTGTTAATTTGTTCAATGGTAACGGTCACACTATCAAGAACCTTACCATTAACGGCAAGGCAATGTTTACTATCTTCGCAAACAATCACGATGTTGTTGTAAAGGATATCACATTCGACAATGCAAAGGTAAATACCAGCGACATCAACGCTGCAATCATCGTAGGTCAGACCTACAACAACCTCCTTTTGGAGAATGTTGATGTAAAGAACTCTACTATTGTTGGTTCTTACAAGGTTGCTGCTTTGGTAGGCACAGTTTACGACGAGAAGGATTCGACTATCACTGCAACTCTCAAGGGTTGCGATGTAGCAAACACAACTGTAAAGTCAACTGGTTACGACTTCTGTACCGCAGGTTTGGTATCTTTCGTTTATGCAGACAACAACGATAAGATTGTGTTCGAGAACTGCTCGGTTAGCGATGTGAAGTTGTATGGTCCTACTACTTACGGATACAAGGCTCACGCAGCTATCTACACAACCGGCTCGGAGACGTTGTTCAACGAGGCTGAGGGTGTAACAGTAACAAATGTTACTTTCGAGAATATCTAATACCTATTTAGGTATCGGATAACCGAATATTTAGGGTAGAGGTCTTTGACCGGACCTCTACTCACAAGGGAAACAGATAATTACAGTAATGAAAATCCTTCCTCCGAATTTTTCTGGGGGGGGGGATTTTAAAGTTTTAATCCGCTCATACACTGATAATTACGACAATTATATTATACAAACACTTAAATTAAACAACTTTTATTAACTTTTAAAACCAAACGATTATGAAGAAGATTATCTTTGGAATGATGGCGCTTGTAGCAATGGTTGCTACATCGTGTCAACAGGATGTTGACCTCGGCGTTAATGTAGGAGAAACTACTACCGTAGCTTTCAATCTTGCGACTCCACAGATCGCTACAAAGGCTGAGTTCAGCACAGGCGCACTTGCAACTAAGTTGCAGTATGCAGTTTACACTGAGGCAGGAGAGTTCTTGCCGGACCTCGCTAAGACAAACGAGGAGATTCACGGAAGCAAACAGGTTGAGTTCCAGCTCACTACCGGCAACACTTACTATGTACTCTTCTGGGCTGCACACCCAGATGCTCCGTACACTGTTGATCTCGCAGCTAAGACTTTGGCTATCGACTATGCAGGTATTAAGAGCAACGACGAGACTCGTGATGCATTCTACTACTACGATAGCTTTACCGTAGCAACCGGTATGGCACCAATCGCAGCAGAGTTGCGTCGTCCTTTCGCTCAGTTGAACATCGGTACTAACGACTTGGACGAGTCTGCAAGCGCAGGCCACACCGTAACTCACGCAAAGGTTTCGGTTCCGGTTTACACAACTCTCAACTTTGCTAGCGGCTTGGCTGAGAACCCTGTTACTGTTGAGTTCGCTTACGCAGCTCTTCCATCGGTGGCTTTCCCTGTTGCAGGTCACGAGTACTTGGCAATGAACTACCTCCTTATGAACACCACAAAGGAGACTGTTGATGTTACTTTTGCTTACGCTACCGACGAGAATGGTGCTAATGAGAAGACTCGCACTGTTGGTTCGGTACCTGTACAGCGTAACCACCGTACTAACCTCTATGGTCAGTTGCTCACAAGCAACACCAAGGTTAATGTAGAGATCAAGCCTGCATACAATGATCCTATGCACGAGGCTGACGAGCTCTTCAAGGCTGCTGCTTTTGGTGGCGAGGTTACTTTGACCGAGGACGTAGTATTGTCAAGCGCACTTAATGTTCAGGCTAATACAACTATCAATTTGAATGGACACAACATCATTATCACTGCTGCATACGATAGCAACAACTACGAGGCAAGCAGCGCTATTGTAAACAATGCAACTTTGATCCTCACCGGAGATGGCGAGATTAAGGCTGAGAACAACTACACTGTTCGTAACAACGGAACAATGGTAATTGATGGCGTAACTATCAAGAATGGTGTTATGAACTTTGGTGATTTGACCGTTGAGAGTGGTGATATCAGCAATGACCGTTCAGGCAAGCACACCATCTATGGAAACGCTGCAAAGTTGACCATCAACGGTGGTAAATTCCACAATGAGAATGCCGGAAATGCTGCAATCTTCGCTTATGGTGGTGAGGTTGTTATCAACGGTGGTGAGTTTACTATCGCTGATGGTACATCTACATTTGGTTGGACTTCATGCCTCCTCGATGCACAGGGTAGCGCACAGTACACCATCAACGGCGGTACCGTAATGGGTGAGATCCGCGACTACAACAAGAACACAACTGTTTACGGTGGTGCATTCAGCCACAGCTCTGTAAAGAATTTCCTTGCTGCTGGCTACAAGGCTATTCAGGCAGATGGCCTTTATCACGTATTGTCAGAGGTTGTTGCTAACGCTGCAACTGCTGCTAATGTAACCGAGGTTACCGAGAGCACTGCTGACGTAGCAACAGCTCTTGCAACTGACAACGGCGAGGCTACATTGTTTATGTGGAACGATGTTGCTTACATCGCTCAGTATGGCGAGGTTACTATCACATCTTCTGCTGATGAGGCAACTACTGTTCGTGGCGTAGTTGAGGGTGCAAGCGCATTGACAAGCGCAACTGTAGCAGAGGGTATTGAGGTTGTAGGAAATCGTACTTTCCGCAAGTGCGCAAGCTTGACAACCGTTGAGTTGCCAACTACTCTTAATGAGATTGGCCCTGCTGTATTCCAGTCATGCTCACAGCTCTCAAACATCACTATCCCTGCAACCGTTACTACTATCGGTGAGGGTGCATTCGCAGAGTGTACTTCTTTGACATCTATCAACATCCCTAATGGTGTAACTCGTCTCGAGAAGGACGTATTGCGTAACACAGGTCTTGTTTCTATCGAGATCCCTGCATCAGTAAACTACATCGGCACTTATGCATTCCGTGACTGCGAGTCTTTGACTGAGGTTAAGATTCTCTCTCCAGAGTTTACTGTTGAGTCTAACTCATTCTCAAATATGGCAGCTCCAGTGCCTACAATGACTATCTATGTTGTAAATGCAGAGATGAAGGCTTATCTTGAGAGCAAGCTCTCTAACTACGACAAGACATATATCACTGTTGTGGTAATGTAGTCAATTACACTATCATAAAACAACTGCGCTCCTCATTGCGAGGGGCGCAGTTTCTTTTCAATTAACGCCACCGACTGAACGAGTCACACACGCAAGAAAAAACGGGAAACTAACAACTAAAAGAGGCCCCAATAACACTATTTGGAATTTGGAATCGAACGGTCACCGCAGGTTTGAACAGAGCAAGCAGGAAAAATGTGCAGAAAACCGAAGGTTTGGAAGATTGGTTGAAAATAGATGCCAAACTTGTTTGAGCAGATGTTTCTCAAACGATATTCCAAAGTTGCGTAGCAACTCTGCACATTCGACAAGCGCAGACAACTCTGCCACACCGCCACCGACTGAACGAGTCACGCGACGAGTAAAAGATAATCCCGACTTCGCATAGAAGTCGGGACTCTTTGTACTCGGAGCGGGAATCGAACCCGCACGGCCATTACTGGCCACAGGATTTTAAGTCCGGCGTGTCTACCTATTCCACCATCCGAGCCCTTATTGCGGTGCAAATGTACAATTAAAAATGCAAAATGCAAAATGCAAAATGCAAAATTTACACTTATTCAACCTTATTGTTGTTCCAAATAAGCAATTACCTCGGCTGAGGTAGGCTTAGTAAACCATTGTATCGCCTTGTCGCGCCTAAACCACGTCATCTGACGTTTGGCATATCGGCGAGAATTGCGCTTTATCAACTCGACAGCCTCCTCCTTCGATATCGTGCCGTCGAAATAATCGAACAACTCGCTAAATCCTACCGTCTGCAAGGCGTTCAAATGACGATGGGGTAGCATCGCACGAGCCTCAGCCTCCAAGCCATCGTTCATCATCATATCGACACGACGATTTATGCGCTCATAGAGTTCTTCGCGTGGATAGTCGATGCCGACCTTCACAATCTCGAAATCGCGTTTTTTAGCGCCACCTTTACGCAACGACGAATATGGCTTACCCGTAGTCAGGCACACCTCTACTGCACGCAGGACACGCTGCGGATTACATCTATCGACCTCATTATAATAGACCTCGTCGAGTTCTCGCAACTGTTCGACAAGCGACTCTAATCCATCGTTTTCGAGCCGTTTGAGCAACTCCTCACGCAAGGTAGGTTCTGCATCGGGCAGGTCGTCCATACCCTCGCACAGTGCTTTGATATACAAGCCCGAACCTCCTACGGCAACCACTGTATCGTGCTCCTTAAATAACTCCGCAAGGCGCTCCAATGCAACTCTTTCGTAAGCTCCACAGTTGAACTCCTCGCTAACATCAAGGCAGTCCACCAAGTGGTGCTCCACGCGAGCCATCTGCTCACGCGAAGGCTGTGCCGTACCTATCGCCATACCGCGATAGAATTGGCGCGAATCCGTCGAAATAATCGGAGCAGCAAAATGTTCGGCTACGGCAATGCTGAGATCAGTCTTTCCGGAACCTGTTGCACCTACGATTACGATAAGTTGCTTTTTACCACTCATCATCGCCTCCGTCTTCGCCATCAAAACCTCCGAAGTCGTCCATCATCTCCTCGAAGATAGAGCCGGCATTCGAATCTACTGCATCGGGGTCATATTGGTCTGGTACCGGAGCATTCTCGAATGCTACACGCGGATTTTCAAGTTGAGGGTTAGGCTGCGACGAACCAACCAACTCGATTTAGAAGGCACGCTCGGCAAACATATCGAAGAGATATATCAGTCGAGTGTAATCTGCCACGATAATCTCTGCCAACGAAGTCTTTGACATCGGCAGTGGCGCATCCTCACCTTCATAGCCGGTATCGCCCATATCCATCAGCGTAAATTCACGACAACGCTGCCACTCTTCATCTGCCGTAAAGAACGACGCCATGCAATCATCATAGCCAATCGAGCGAATAATAAAGTCATGAAATTCCGACAATTTCATCATAGGATCAACCTCGAAATCGCGTACGAAATTATCGTTCTCGTCGCTCAACATTCTAAATTTAAGAATCATAATCTTTTTATGTTTGAGTTTTCTATATATCGTGTGAAAGTGGGGGAGGAACACAACCCGCTGTATCGAAGTCACCCCAACGCTCCTCAATTGAGTCGATTGTAGCAAACAACTCCGCAGGATCGTTCTGCGTTACAAGCTTCATTCTCGTATCCTTAAAGTTCGGCAACCCCTTAAAATAGTTGGACAAGTGGCGACGCATCTCCAACACGCCAACACGCTCACCCTTAACCTCAATGGACTTCGCCAAATGCTCCTTTGCGATAGCAACACGCTCCACAACGCTCGGTTGTGGCAACACCTCTCCCGTATCGAGATAGTGGCGCACCTCACGGAATATCCAAGGACGGCCATAAGTCGCACGGCCAATCATCACGGCATCAACACCATATCGGTCAAACATCTCACGAGCTTTCTCGCCCGAATCTACATCGCCATTACCGATAATAGGGATCTTAATCAGCGGATTATTCTTGACTTTGCCTATCAGCGTCCAATCAGCCTCGCCCTTATAAAGTTGGCAACGAGTACGGCCATGAATGGTAAGGGCGGCAATGCCGACATCTTGCAGGCGCAAGGCTATCTCCTCGATATTCTTCGAATCGTCGTCCCAGCCGAGGCGGGTCTTAACCGTTACGGGCTTATTTACAGCCTCGACAATCTGCTTCGTCATCTCGACCATCAACGGCACATCACGCATCATTCCCGATCCTGCACCTCGACCTGCAATCTTCTTCATCGGGCAGCCGAAGTTAATATCGATAATATCGGGATTAGCCGTCTCGGCAATGCGTGCAGCCTCGACCATCGGCTCAATCTGATTTCCGTAAATCTGGATTGCTACAGGTCGTTCAAAGTCGTTAATATTCAATTTCGCACGCGACTTCCAAGCATCGCGAATCAATCCGTCCGAGGAGATAAACTCCGTAGTAACCATATCTGCACCAAAGCGTTTGCAGATATAGCGGAACGAAGGATCGGTCACATCTTCCATGGGTGCGAGAAACAGAGCCTCTTTGCGAAATTCAATATCGCCTATCTTCATCGTTTTCTATAAATTTGAAGAGAATTAACAATGTTTTGCCATAAGATGTATGCAGCAGGCGCAATGCACGCCAACGGATTGAGGAACTGATTCGACAGCCATATCGCAAATATCGTATTCTTCTGTCCGAGAGCCTGAGCTCCTGCTACCTTGTCGCCATACTTGACACCGAGCCATCTGCCCACTCTAAACTGCACGAGGCATATCACCAATGCCACCGCAGCAAGTGTTATTTCGGTACGAATGTTTTCCACACCGCTCTCGATAATCATCGTGGTCATCTTGCCCATTATGATTACAATCGATATGAGCCACATATAGAATGGAAGTATCGATTTTTTAGCTATCTCATTAGCTATTTTCGGCGTAAGCCAACGGCACAGTTGCGCAAGTACAAACGGCAGTATCAACAGCGGCGTAACACGCAACAAAATATCCAAAACAGAGCAAGAACCGTTGCCCCAGGCCGAGAGGATAGGAGGTGCAATAAAAGCTGTCGCAAGGTTGCAGATAAGGCTATGAGTTGCCATCGTTTCAACCTTCGCACCCAGCATACCGGCAAGCACCATAGCTCCCATTGCCACAGGCGTCAAAGCGCAAATCATACCTCCTTGTGCCACCGTGTCGCCAAGTGGTCGCAACGCCGCATAGACAGCAAACGTAGCGATAACCTGCGCCACCATAAGCCACAGATGCAACTTTGTAGGTTTCATCTGGCGAATCGACACACGACAGAAGGTGCAGAATAGCATCAAAAAGATGAGGAGTGGGGTAGCAATAGCGCCACTCCACTCATCAAACATAGTTATAGGATAGTACAACAATACGCCTATCACCATACTAATTGGCATGGCGATAGAGCGCATTGTATGAGAAATATTTCTCACGTCTAACTATTCTATTCCATTAAAGAAGTATGGTGCATATTTGAAGCCGCACTTGTCGTACAACTTTCGCAAGAGGTGCATACGACGAGCGAAGTCATCATAGTCCTGATTGCCATACGACCAGCCAACCTCCGCAATAGCAGCTGTACGAGGCAAAATCATATGCTGAACATGGTCAAATGTAGCAACATACTCTGTCCACATATTACCTTGAACACCTATGATGCATTTGCGCTCTTTCTCGTTGAGTTCAGCATATGGGTCAAAGTTGTATGCTGTACGGAGGGTAATTGGGCGCTTGCCATTTCGTCCGCCACAGATAGGCTCACCATTCTTTACACGATCCGAAGTATTTGCATAATCAAGGTAGCAGAAGTGGTGCGGACTCATAACCACCTTGTTACCCAACTTCGCAGCCAAGATGCCTCGCTTTGCGCCACGCCAAGCCATAACAGTAGCAGTCTTCGAAACTCCACCTTCGAGGATCTCGTCCCAGCCGATAATATTACGACCATGCTTCTCTGCGAGATACTTCTCGACACGCTGCATAAAGTAGCTCTGCAACTCGTGTTCGTCCTTCAAGCCCTCCTCCTGGATGCGCTTCTGACAATCAGGACACTCCTTCCAACGATGCTTAGGACACTCGTCGCCACCAATGTGGATATACTTCGATGGGAACAATGCAACAATCTCATCAAGTACGCCCTCTACAAACTCGAATGTAGACTCACGGCCTGCACACAACACATCTTTCGAGATTCCCCAACGAGTACGCACCTCGTAAGGGCCCTTTGTACAGCCGAGTTCAGGATAAGTTGCCAACGCAGCAACCATATGTCCAGGCATATCCACCTCAGGAATAACATCGATATATCGCTCAGTTGCATAACGTACAATATCACGAACCTCCTCCTGTGTAAAGAAGCCGCCATAAGGCTTGCCATCATAACCTGTAATCTTGGTACGACCATTCTTTGGATTGGTACCATAAACCGCAGTCTCTTTACGAATTGAACCGATTTTTGTAAGCTCAGGGTACTTCTTTATCTCTATACGCCAACCCTGGTCCTCGGTCAAGTGCCAATGGAAACGGTTAATTTTGTGCAAAGCAAGAATATCAATATACTTTTTAACCTCCTCTACGTTAAAGAAATGGCGACAAACATCGAGCATACCGCCACGATAACCGAAGTGTGGCTTGTCATTTACAACCATACACTCAACCTTCACTTTCTTTTCGCCCTTAGAGTGGAATACCACCTGACGGAGAGTCTGCAAGCCGTAGAATACAGCCTTCTCGCTACCGCCCTTGATAGTTACGCCACTCTTGGCAATTACGAGGCTGTAAGCCTCCTCTGCAAGCGATTTGTCAATCGAGAGAGCAATAGCACCCTTGCTTGGAGCTACACCCTCTACAACCGACAACTGCAAACCCTTCTCCTCTGCAACGTACGAGCAGAACATCGTTGCGGGACGTACAAGCGACTTATCTGCAACATAAATCGCTGTCTTCGAAGATAACACAATTTTTCCCTTCTGCGGCTCATACGACACCGGACGAGGAACAATAACACACTCGGCAGCCATTGCTGCACATGCTACGATAATCGCAGCACAAGTCAAAAATAGTTTTCTCATAATTTATTTTTTATTTTTTAGGATTTGTACTCTCTTTTAACCACTGCAAATCTTCATCGGACAATTCGTATATCGACGCTGCACGATAGACTCCGCCCCAGGCTGTAAGGTGGTCATTTACACT
Source organism: Alistipes sp. (assembly GCA_045644085.1). Lineage (GTDB taxonomy): Bacteria > Bacteroidota > Bacteroidia > Bacteroidales > Rikenellaceae > Alistipes. Next base: position 12,984 of record JAZRGH010000076.1, read on the forward strand.
ACCACGCTTGCGACCTACCGAAGCATACTTACTCCAACGCGACGGGAAGATAGCCTCGTTTTTGCCACCGATAGGGCGCTCCAATCCATGCCACATGGTACGACCTTCATAGGCGAAGCCTTGTGTTCCGTTGCGCCAAATCAGCTCGGCAACCTCGCGCCACAACGGCTCGTTATCGACCTTTGCAAGCCACAGATACTCCCCAATCAGCAATGCACCGTACTCATCGACGGCAGGGTGTTCAACGCCCACGATATTGGCGCCTGCCGGCTTCCAATCGAACACGGTCAAGTCGTCATTCTCACCATATATCGGGTTGTGGATATAGATCCACGATGCAAAGTACCAAGCAGCCTTGCGAGCATACTCCAAATATCTCTTATCGCCGGTCTGCTCATACATATACTTTGCAGTCGTAAAGAATGGCTGAACGCCCTCCTTATCAATACTTGCGCAATCCATCGCACCACCAAAACAACGGAAGTGATCAATATCCTTCTCGTAATAGTAACGATACGCCTTCTCTATTACCGGCAAGATTCGTTCATCTCCCGTAAGTGCATGATAACGAGCAAGTCCCATAATAGCGAAGCCTGCACCATCGCCGTTGTAAGTCACGACTTCACCTGTTTCCCCGTTCCAAACTGAGCCTATTGCACCATCTTGGCGAACTCCCTTCAAAATAACCTCGACGGTAGGTTTTGCAGCTTCGACGAACTCCGAGCAGTCCATTCCGTGTTCATTGAGCAACATAGCCACACGAGATAACTCGCTGACCGCCCAACCCATATTCGAAGCGTCGCGGTTGTTATTCTTGCGTTTGCGATTACTCTTAAACAGCCCATTTTCAAAACGACGCTTTTCGATCCAGCTACGCAACACCTTCAAGCCGAACTTCACATCTTCGGGTTTATTGTTACGAAAGCCATACTCCATAGACAATCGAGCCAACTGGAACGCCTGACTCGCAAAGCCTATATCTCGACCATAACCTTTGACATATTCACCCTCTTTCAGAAGCTTTGACTCCTCGACATCTTTCTGCCACCAATGATTACGCTCAGGATATTTTTCGTAATATGACACAGGAAAGCCCTCTTCCGACAGTCCTGTACCGTAATAGCCTGCTCGGAACTTCATATCATCGAGAATACCCTCATACCAATATCCATTCTCGTCTTGACGACGGCTCCAATCCTGATATCTCTTATCGAGGGCCAACACCTCATCTACGCTCCATTGTGCAGGCACATTATGGTCTAACTTGCGCCACGCAGCACGAAAAACCTCCGCAAAACCATATCCCTTCCACTTCGGCTTACCAATAACTGCATTTGCCGTAGCCGAAAAGACCTCTCCGGCAGAAAGAGTTATATAGTTATCTACTCGCTCCGAGAACTTCATCTTATCCGAATAGCAAAGTGGAGCCTCTATTACCGGCCAATAGATGATGTGGCGGAATGAGCCATTTTCCTTTCGCTCCATCGAGCAAGAACTCTCATACGAGATTTCATCTTCATCAGAAGCATAGAGCGCAAATACATTCTTTTCATTCTCCGAAATGGTACACGACGGTATCGAGCCTCTGTCATAGGCAAAAACCCACGGTTCGCCACCATACTCCCAACCCTGCGGGAACGGAATAAAGCCCTTGCTATCTCCATAGCTCTGCGGAAGATCGAGATCTGCGCCGTAGCCATTACCGTTATAGTTAATACCCGGAATGAGATATGTATCGGCCTTCAACTCAGGCTCTGCTACAAGCATAACCTTCACCTTTACCGACTCATTGGTATTATTTCTCACCTTCACTTCAACACGCCACTCATTACCGCTACGTACAGCATCGACACTCGTATCCACTCCCTCTATGACAGGCAGGGTAGAAGCCGTAAAAGTAACATCCGGTGTACAGCATACAGACAAGGTTGCAACAAAAACAACCACAGATAATCTCCAAAATAGTTTTGCCATAGATTATTGTATAATTATTACCTACAAAGGTAATAAAAAAAAAGAATCTGCACAACATTATGCACAGATTCCTTGCTTTTATTGCTATTTCGACTACTCGATAATGCCTGCACGACGGAAGATGTAGTCCACATTTTTGAGGTAGTACTCTAATGTGAAGCACGAATCCAACTCCTCGCGAGTGAGCTTCGACATAACCTTCTCGTTCTCGGCCAAAAGTTCCTGATAGTCGGCACGCTCAGCCATAGCACGCATAGCAACAGGCTGTACGGTATCGTACGCCTCCTCACGCGAAAATCCCTTATCAATCAAGGCATTCATAACGCGCTGCGCGAAGATAACCTTGCGAGTGCGATAGATGTTCTCCATCATCACGTCCTCGAACACTACGAGGTTGTCCAAGATGCCCATAAAGCGGTTGAGCATATAGTCCAACAACTCGGTTGCATCAGGCAAGATGATACGCTCGGTTGCCGAGTGCGAGATATCGCGCTCGTGCCACAAAGCCACATTCTCGCAAGCAGTAGCCATATAGCCACGCATAACACGCGCACAACCGCAGATATTCTCCGAAGAGATTGGGTTACGCTTGTGAGGCATTGCGCTCGAACCCTTCTGACCCTTACCGAAAGCCTCCTCGACCTCGTGTACTTCAGTACGCTGCAAGTTACGAACTTCGAGAGCCATCTGCTCCAACGACGATGCGATAACTGCCAATGTAGCAAGATAGTAGGCGTGGCGATCACGCTGAATAACCTGAGTTGAAACATTTGCGCTGTCGATACCCAACTTCTCGCAAACATAGTCCTGAATCATCGGTGGAATGTTAGCAAAATTGCCCACAGCACCACTCATCTTACCTACCTCTACGCCACGAGCAGCGGTACGGAAACGCTCGATATTGCGCTTCATCTCCTCGTACCACAAAGCCCACTTCAAACCGAAGCAAGTGATGTCGGCATGAATACCGTGAGTACGACCAATACAAGGAGTGTTGCGGAACTCCAAAGCACGACGCTTCAAAACTGCCAAGAACGCCTCCAAATCCTTCTCCAAAATCTCGTTTGCCTGACGGAGCAAATATCCGTTTGCAGTATCCACAACGTCAGTCGAGGTCAAGCCATAGTGTACCCACTTACGCTCCTCGCCGAGAGTCTCCGATACGGCACGAGTAAACGCCACAACATCGTGACGAGTCTGCTCCTCAATCTCCTTGATACGGTCAATCGAGAACGACGCCTTATCCCACAACTTCTGAACATCTTCGGCAGGCACTACGCCCAATTTGCTCCAAGCCTCCGAAGCGAGAATCTCAACTTTGAGGTATGCGCTAAACTTGTTATGCTCTGTCCAAACATCACGCATAACCTTTCGGCTATATCTTTCAATCATAGTAAGTTATATTTAATTATTTAACAATTTAATTCAGCTACCGTAAAATCGTAAATGGTTGAGTTATTTTTGTGCAAGGCAAGGGAGCAAAAGCGGAGCATAGTCAACCTATGTGAGCATTTTACTATCCGCAGGCTTGTGCAAAAAGGACCAATCAGAACGATTTTATTTAACAATTCGATTTAAGAAACATTCAATAGTATTCTTCATCAACATTGTGATAGTCATCGGGCCTACGCCACCAGGCACCGGAGTGATGAACGAAGCTACCTCCTGCGCCTCGGCAGTAGCGACATCACCGCACAACTTACCCGTCTCCGGATCACGATTTACACCCACATCGATAACGATAGCTCCGGGCTTAATCATATCGGCAGTGATAAGGTGCTTGCGACCTACGGCAGCAACCAGAATATCGGCCTCACGGCATACAGCGCCCAAATCGGCGGTACGCGAGTGGGCGATAGTAACGGTTGCATTTGCGTCGAGCAACAATTTAACCATTGGCTTACCCACGATATTGCTACGACCTACGACAACCGCCTTTTTGCCAGCCACATCGAAGCCGCACTCGGCAATCATCTGCATAATGCCCTTTGGCGTACAAGGCACGATACAAGGCTTTCCGAGCCACAAATTAGCCACATTGGCAGGATGGAAGCCATCAACATCTTTCTCCAACGCAATAGCGTCAATTACGCGCTCTTCGTCGATATGTTTTGGCAATGGCAACTGCACCAACACGCCGTCGGTCAACGCATCGGCATTCAAGCGCTCAATTTCTGCCAAGAGTGCCTCCTCCGAGATCTCTGCCGGCATAGTGATAAGTTCGCTCTTGATACCAACCTCCTCGGCAGCCTTAATCTTGCCGCGAACATACGACTGGCTCGCAGGGTTCTCGCCAACGAGAATTACCGCCAACGATGGCACTCGGCCATACTTCTCGGCCAATGCCTTAACCTCCTCGGCCATCTCGCCCTTCAAGCGCAACGAGAGTTGTTTTCCGTCAATTATATTTCCCATAGTCTATTTGAACGCTTTATGACCGATGTCTGTTCTATGGAACAAATTTTCGCACTCAATTTTTGCAACCTCCTCGTTAGCCTTCTTGTGCGCATCTGCAAGGGTAGCACCCTTTGCAACAACAAACAATACACGACCTCCTGCGGTTACCAACTCGCCATCTTTAACGGCTGTACCCATGTGGAATACGGTGCCATCAACCTTCTCGGTGCCGCGAATCACAAAACCCTTTGCGTAGTCACCAGGATAACCCTTCGATGCGAGAACGATACCGAGAGTAACATCCTTGCTCCAAACAATCTCGGCAGGAGTTGTACCCTTAGCAACAGCCTCGAATACATTTGCAATATCGCTATCAATCAATGGCAACACAACCTCAGTCTCGGGATCTCCAAAGCGAGCATTAAACTCGATAACCTTCACTCCGTCAGGGGTTTTCATCAAACCGCCATAGAGCACACGTGTGAGTGGGCAACCCTCGGCAACCATAGCCTTTGCAGTTGGACGCATAACCTTCTCCATTGCAAATGCGAGGTCCTCCTCGGTGATAAATGGCAACGAAGTGTATGCACCCATACCGCCCGTATTAGGGCCTTTATCGCCATCAAAAGCACGCTTATGGTCTTGTGCCACAGGCATAGGGTAGACATTCTCACCCTCCACGAAGCACATCAACGAGAACTCTGGGCCTGTCAAGAAATCCTCCACAACAACACGTCCCTTACCGAAACGATCATCAAGCAACATGTCGCGCAACGCCTCACGAGCCTCGTCCATAGTCTCGGCGATAACTACGCCCTTACCGGCTGCCAAACCGTCATATTTCAACACAGCAGGCAATGGTCGAGCCTCGACATAAACAACAGCCTCGTCGTAGTTATCGAATGCCTTATATCCTGCGGTTGGGATATCGTACTTCGCCATCAACTCCTTGGCAAACTCCTTACTCGACTCGATGCGAGCAGCAGCCTTCGTATGACCGAAGATTGGCAAGCCTGCCTTGCGAAACTCGTCGGCAATACCCACCGCCAAAGCTGCCTCAGGACCTACTACGGTCAAGTCGATTGCGTTCTCAACAGCAAACTGCTTCAACTTCTCGACATCGGTATCCTTAATCGCTACGCACTCGGCCTGCTGGGCAATACCAGCATTTCCTGGTGCACAGTATATCTTATCTACACTCGGTGAACGGAACAACGCATCAACAATAGCGTGCTCACGACCTCCCGAGCCAACGACTAAAACTTTCATAGTTTTACAAATTCAAAATGCAGAATTCAAAATTATCATTTTCTACCACAACCCAATTTTTCACTTTTGGGAGAGAAGATTTGGCTTTGCCCCCTTAATGCTCGGAGGGAGCATACTTTGCGTATGTGACCTTCGGGCAGTAAGGGTAAAAGTCAAATATTCCTTCCAAAATGGAAAATTAATGTTTGAAGTGGCGCATTTCGGTAAACAACATCGTGATACCAAGCTCGTTAGCCTTCTTAATCGAATCCTCGTCACGAACAGAGCCACCTGGCTGAACGATAGCGGTTACGCCATACTCTGCTGCGAATGCAACGGTGTCGTCGAATGGAAGGAAGCCGTCCGATGCGAGTACAAGACCCTCAGTGTGGCCTGCTGCCTGAGCCTGTTTGAGTGCAATCTCTGCCGAGCCTACACGGTTCATCTGACCTGCACCTACGCCCAAAGTTGCGCCATTCTTAACTACTGCAATAGCGTTTGACTTAACGTGCTTAACAATGCGCCAGCCGAAGTTAAGGTCTGTCAAAACCTCCTCCGAAGGCTTAGCCTCGGTTACGCACATATCTGCAACAACCTCCTTAGTGGTGGTATCGAGGTGCTGAACGAGCAAACCGCCATTAACGCTAATATACTGATTATGAACATCGTTTGTGCGAGTCATGTCCACCTTCAACACACGCAAGTTCTTCTTTGCAGAGAGAATCTCAAGTGCCTCAGGAGTGAACGACGGAGCCATAACAATCTCCAAGAAGATAGGCTTCATACCGAGTGCCACCTCTGCGGTAACCTCACGGTTGAGTGCCACGATACCACCGAAGATACTCTTTGTGTCGGCCTCGTAAGCGCGAGTCCAAGCCTCCAACGCGTCAGCTCCGATTGCTGCACCACAAGGGTTCATATGCTTCAATGCTACGCAGAATGGTTCCTCGAACTCACGAACGATATTCAACGCTGCATTTGCATCCTGGATATTGTTGTACGAGAGCTCCTTACCATTCAACTGCTCGGCATAAGCCAACGAGAAGTGAGTGGTCGAGTTATCGCGATAGAATGTAGCCGACTGGTGAGGGTTCTCGCCATAACGCAACGACTGCTGAACATCGAACTCCAAGAAGAGTTTCTCAGGCAAGCCAGCCTGCTTACGCATATAGGTTGCGATGCACGAGTCGTACTGTGCTGTGTGAGTATAAGCCTTTGCAGAGAGCTGCAAACGAGTCTCAACCTTAGTGTTACCCTCGGCCTTAATCTCGTCGAGAATCTGTGCGTAGTCAGCAGGATCGCAAACTACGGTTACATCCTTGTAGTTCTTCGCAGCCGAACGCAACATCGAAGGACCACCGATATCGATATTCTCGATAGCCTCAGCCATCTCTACACCCTCCTTAGCGATAGTCTGACGGAAAGGGTAGAGGTTTACGCATACCATATCGATAAACTCGATACCATTCTCACGCAACGCCTCCAAGTGGCTCTCCAAGTCGCGACGAGCCAACAAACCTCCGTGAACTTTTGGGTGCAAGGTCTTAACACGACCGTCGCAAATCTCAGGGAAGCCTGTAACATCGCTAATACCGATAGTCTTAACGCCATTCTTCTCCAACAAGCTCTGTGTGCCGCCTGTTGCTATAATCTCCCAACCAAGCGACTGCAAACCGCTTACAAACTCAACCAAACCGGTCTTGTCGCTTACACTTACTAATGCTCTCATTTCTTATATCTATACTTATATATTATTACTCAATTACTACGCCCTCGTTAGCAGTTACGCAACCGATAATCGAAGCCTCCTCGCCTGCAGCGGCCAAGATGTCGAGTCCCTTCTGTGCCTCGCTCTCGTCGAGTGCGATAACCATACCCACACCCATATTGAAGATGTTGAACATCTCGCGGTGAGGAATCT
>JAZRGH010000077.1:0-3198 GCA_045644085.1 Alistipes sp.
TTTGGGTGCAAGGTCTTAACACGACCATCGCAAATCTCAGGGAAGCCTGTTACATCGCTGATGCCGATAGTTTTAACGCCATTCTTCTCCAAAAGGCTCTGGGTACCGCCCGTAGCGATAATCTCCCAACCAAGCGACTGCAAACCGCTTACAAACTCAACCAAACCGGTCTTGTCGCTTACACTTACTAATGCTCTCATCTTTTATCTATACTTATATATTATTACTCTTTGCTATTAGCTATTAGCTATTAGCTATTGGCCATTATCCATTGGCTTTTTTATTAGAGACGTTAGTAGCGTTAGCGTTCAACTACTCTCTACTAACTACTCTCTACTAACTACTCTCTATTCAATTACTACGCCCTCGTTAGCGGTTACATGACCGATAATCGAAGCCTTCTCGCCTGCAGCAGCCAAGATATCGAGTGCCTTCTGAGCCTCGCTCTCGTCCAAAGCGATAACCATACCTACACCCATGTTGAAGATGTTGAACATCTCGCGGTGAGGAATCTGGCCATACTTCTCGAGCAACTTGAACACACCCAAGATCTCCCACGAGCCCTCGTTGATGTGCAAGCCCTGACCGTCATGCAAGATACGTGGAATATTCTCGTCGAAACCACCACCTGTGATGTGGCATATACCGTGAACATCGCAGTTGCGAACTACCTCTAACACCTGCTTAACGTAGATGCGTGTAGGGCAGAGCAATGCCTCACCGAGAGTGCGGTCACCCAACTCCTCGTACTTCGCATTCAAATCCAAGTTATTGTCAGCCAACACCTTACGCACAAGCGAGAAACCATTCGAGTGAACACCGCTCGATGCGATACCAATCAAAACGTCGCCGACCTTAACCTTCGAGCCGTCGATGAGTTGTGACTTCTCGACAACACCGCAAGTGAAACCTGCGATATCGTACTCGCCATCCTCGTACATACCCGGCATCTCGGCAGTCTCGCCACCAATCAATGCACAACCTGCCTGACGGCAACCCTCAGCAACACCTGCTACGATAGCCTCGACCTTCTCTGGGATATTGTGACCAAGAGCCACATAGTCCAAGAAGAACAAAGGCTCAGCGCCCTGTGCCAAAACATCATTCACGCACATCGCAACAGCATCGATACCGATAGTATCGTGCTTATCCATTGCGAAGGCCAACTTCAACTTTGTACCAACACCGTCAGTACCGCTAACCAACACAGGTTCCTTGACATTCAATGCTGCGAGGTCGAACATACCTCCAAATGCACCGATATTGCCCATTGTGCCCAAGCGATTGGTCGATGCCACGTGTTGTTTGATTCGGCGAACAACCTCGTAACCTGCTTCGAGGTTTACACCTGCTTTTTCGTAATTTACTGCCATAACTGTATCTTATTTTTTCTTGTTAATTTCCGAAATGTCGTGTGTCATAGGGGTAGGGTATTTGCCATCGAAACATGCGAAGCACATCTTCTCGCACTTGCCATTCGACGATGCCAGGCACTCCTTCACCGACATAAATGCCAAAGTATCAGCGCCGATAATCTTACAAACCTCTGCCACCGAGTGCTTTGCACTGATCAGCTCGTCCTGCGAAGTTGTATCTACACCATAGCAACAAGGGTGAGTCATCGTAGGGCTCACAATACGCACATGTACCTCGATAGCTCCTGCCTCGCGCAACATATTTACGATGCGCTTCGAGGTTGTACCACGCACAATCGAGTCATCAATCAACGCAATGCGCTTGCCCTCGACGATAGAACGGATAGCCGACAACTTCATCTTCACACCCTTTTCGCGCAATGCCTGCGAAGGCTGAATGAAGGTACGACCTATATACTTATTTTTAATAAGTCCCATTTCGTAAGGAATACCACTCTCCTCGGCATAACCCATAGCAGCCGAGAGTGACGAATCGGGTACACCGACTACGATATCGGCCTCGGCTGGTGCCTCGCGCCACAAACGACGACCAGACTCCTTACGGAAGGCGTGAACATTGCAACCGTCAATATCGCTATCAGGGCGTGCAAAGTAGATATACTCCATAGCACACATATTGTGCTCGCTCGCAAGAGAATACTGACGACTACGCAAGCCATTATGGTCGATTGTTACAATCTCGCCAGGCTTAACATCGCGCAAGAACTCTGCTCCCATAACATCGAAAGCACAAGTCTCGCTCGATACCACATAGCCATCGCCCAACTTACCGATAGCCAACGGACGGATACCATACTTATCGCGACAAGCATAAAGACGATTCTGCGTCATAATGACAAATGCAAATGAGCCTTCCAACATATCCAACGCCTCCATAATCGTAAAGATGCGTGGTTCGTCGGCCTCCTTCTTGATAAGGTGCGCCAACAATTCGGCATTGGTGTTAGACTGGAAGAGACTTCCCTTGCTCTCCAAATAGTTGCGAATCTGCTCCGCATTTACAATATTTCCGTTGTGCGCAATGGCAAACGAACCTGTATTGTGAAGAAACGACAATGGTTCGATATTGTCGATGCTACGACCATTTGCCGTAGTATAGAGAACGTGTCCGAGACACATATTACCCTCCAACTTGGAGAGCTGTCCCTCATTAAATACCTCCTGAACAAGTCCGTGACCACGATGGCGGTGCATTGTGCCGTTCTCCTCGACACTTACCATACCGCAACCCTCCTGACCTCGGTGCTGCATCGAATGGAGTCCGTAATAGACCAACGACGAGGCGTGCTCAACGCCATAAACTCCTAAAACACTCATATTTTTTAATTGCTATTAGCTGTTAGCCATTAGCTTTTAGCTTTTTATTACAGCCAAAGGCTAATGGCTTTTTAATTTACTTTGTAAAGTACGCCACTGCGTTTGCGAATATGTTCTGACGCTTCTCGCCTGCGATGTTACGCATCAAGTAATCGTCATAACGCTCTGTGTGTCCCATCTTACCGAGAATCTGACCGTTACGGCTGATGATACCCTCGATACCGTACGACGAGCCGTTAGGGTTGTGTGGCGCATCGGTAGTAGCGTTGCCCTCCATATCGGCATACTGGAACGCCACCTGACCATTTGCGAACAACTCCTCGGCCATCTCCTCGCTAACCACGAACTTACCCTCACCGTGGCTCACTGCGATAGAGTGTAAATCGCCAACCTGGAACGACGACAACCAAGGCGAAGCAGTAGTGCCGACACGGGTTGAAACAAT
>JAZRGH010000078.1:0-20652 GCA_045644085.1 Alistipes sp.
CTCCGACTTACAAGTCCTGAATAAATTGGCATTCGATAAATCACTCTTCGGAAATGCTTTCTTGGAGTTGGTTACAGACGAAAACCATTCATTCCTATCGCTCTATCATCAAGATGCTACGCATTGTCGCATTGCAAAGGATTCGGAGCATGTTCTCCTGCATCACGATTGGCCTCATTTCCGAGCGAGTGAGCTCGTTTCGCTACCTATTTATCCCAAATTCGAGAAGCAGAGCGATGGTACACTACGCTCCATGATTCACTATAAGGATTATGAGCCAATGTTCGAGCACTATGGTGTACCTCAGTATATTGCAGGAATGAATGTTTCGGCGATTGCTTACAAAACAGACCGCTGGAATATTGCCCGCCTGGATAACTCGTTCCAACTCTCCGGTATCATGATGATAGACAATGCGGTTGACAGCGAAGCAGAGGCGTCGAAATTGGCGCGTATGGCAGAGCAGCGCTTTGCGGGTAAGCCGGGACAGGTGATGTTTATCATTCGTGACGAGAGTTCTGATGACAACTCCCGTTTCATACCTCTCGAATCGCAAAATGATGGCGATTGGAAGGAGTTACACGACCAGGCGACGAGCGATATTGTGGTGGCGCATTCGTGGTTCCGTTCATTGAGTGGTTTGGACTATTCGACAGGTTTTAGTGCCGAGCGAATATTGCACGAATACGAGGTGGCTTTGAATACGGTAATACTTGGAGAGCAGAGCGAATTGTTGGAGCCTATCGTACATGCAGTATCGAAAATTTTGCAGATTGATTGCTCCTCTCTCGAAATCATCAACCGCCCGCCAACTCGCTCGAAACCTATCTATATGAAGGTGTGGGAGGCTCGTAAGGCCGACGGCTTGGAGTACGACGAGAATGATGAGCGACAGCAGTTGTTCCTCTCGGAGATTTCCAAGTCTAACATTAAATCCATTAGTTAAAACCTATGAAAAATCTTATTACGAATGAACAAGTTATCTCTTTGGCATTTGGCGATGGTGAGTATCTTTCGCCAGAAGTTGTCCTCGACTCTGATATCGCTGCGGCAGAAGATCGTTACATTCTTCCTGTGGTGGGAGCAGAGTTGTATGAGGCACTGCTTAAAGGCTCTTATAAAGATCTTCTCGACAACTTTGTCGCACCTGCGCTCGCGATGGCTGTCCGAACAATGATTCAACCGGCTCTGAATGTTCGTACCGGCCAGGCAGGGTTGCAAATATCTTCGTCGTTGAGAGCTGACTCCTCGACGAAAACGGCGATGCAGACACTGCAAAAGTCGCTACGACTTCGACGACAGACACTCTTGAAGCGATTGTCAAACTATTTGAAAAACCACGCATCAGAAATTCCCGATTACAACCCGGGTCATGATGCTGTGCAAAAATGTTGCATAGATGGAGGTTTTGTACAGATGCGCTAATGGCGTTATTCTTGGTCTTGCAGCATTGTTTGCGCCGATAAAACCTTTGATTTTATGTGTCTTGTCGTTTATCCTTGTCGACTTCGTAACGGGAGTTATTGCTTCCCGTTGCGAGGCGAAGCAGAGGGGCGAGCAGTGGTACTTCTCTTCGCACGAGGCATGGCGTACAATTCATAAAGCGGGTTTTGTTCTGCTTACGATAGCGATGAGTTGGCTTATAGAGTGGTGTATTCTCGACTTTATGACACTCAATATCACTCGCATTCTTACAGGGGCAATATGCGGAGTGGAGATGTGGTCGTTTTTGGAGAATGCTTCGGTGTTGAGCGATGCAAAGCTATTTGAGTGGTTGCGTAACTTTGTTAAACGAAAAGTGGAGGCGGAGATTGGTGAGTATGACAAAGATGAGTAGAGGCGTTCGCAATTGTAATCCCGGGAATATACGACTTGGCTCATTTCGATACAAGGGTGAAAAGGAGAAGAGCAGCGACTCGGCCTTTCGTCAGTTCGAGAGCATTGAGTGGGGTTATCGAGCTATGTTTGTGTTGTTGCACACCTATGCTGTAAAACATGGTTGCTATACCTTGCGACAGATTATCAACCGTTACGCTCCTCCCACCGAAAACTTTACCGAAGGCTATATTCGTAGAGTGGTACATTCAACCCATATTTCACCTGACGAAGCCATCTCGACCACCGATGGCGCTGTTATGACCGCGATTGTTGCAGCAATGTCGGAGGTCGAGAACGGAATAAAGGCAGATATGATGGCAGTTTGGCGAGGTTGGGAACTATTTATTATGGATTTCCGCCAAAAATAGTTATCTTTGTGATAACTATGATGAGAGTTTCGGAAAATCTGAGAAATCGTATTGCAAAGATACCTATGGCGATGGTGGTTGTACCATTTGCCCTGGGTATCTTTTTTGCTGAGATGGTGCAGATCCCGGTATGGCTTTTATTCTTAGCCTGTTTTGTGTCGTTGCTTGGCGTCGTCTTCATTACAAGGTGGTGGCAGAACATTGCACTCTTTCTAATGATTTTTTCGGTTGGAACTCTTCTTCATTCAATCTCCTATCGTGGGTCCGTAGAATACGAAAAACCTCTCGAAATGGTACTCAAAGTCGAAAGTTCTTCTCTTTCGAGAGATGGTTACACTTCGGCTGAGGCCACGATTAAAGCCTGTGAAAATGGTTCGCTAAATAGCCGTAAAGTGGTACTTTGGGGCGATTCCGTCATGACATTCAAGGCTGGTGATCATCTTCGTCTTACCACGACGATACGTCCCTTCCGCGCTGAGCGAGAGCAATATGCACGATTGATGCATCATCGAGGGTTTATAGGCTCGGTATCAGTAAATCATCGTGCCACCTATGAATATATTTTTGCCGAAAAGCGAACTCTGCATGACTGGGCGGTTGAACGGTTGCGGGGCGCAATGCGGCAAGGTGATGGTCGTGCCGTTGTCCTGGCAATGACTACGGGCGATAGGAGTGAGATAGGCTCGGAACTGCGCCAACACTACTCGGCAAGTGGAGCATCGCACCTTCTTGCTGTGTCAGGATTGCATATAGGTATCGCCTTTATGCTGATAAACCTATTGCTTTTGCCATTGGTATTGTTGCGTTACGGAAATCTCCTTCGCTCAATATTGGCTATTGCTCTGATTTGGCTCTACGTATGGATTTGTGGTATGTCACCGAGTGCGGTGCGAGCAGCAATAATGTTCTCTTTGTTGCAATTCTCACTCTCTTCATTGCGTGAATATGCAAGTATCAACATCTTGGCAGGAACAGCCTTTGTGATGTTGGCTTTTGACACTCATCTACTGTTTGATATATCATTTCAACTATCATTTGTGGCTGTTGCAGGTATAATTTTGTGGGGTATGCCATTGTATTGCATATGCTCCACTCGATATAGAGCTATAAATGTTATTGTCGGAGTTTTGCTGGTAGGAGTGGCTTCAACCTTGGCAACCATGCCACTTGTGGCAAATACATTCTCTGTTATTTCATTGGTGGGAGTTTTCATAAATCCTGCGGTTATTCTTTTCGCAAATATTGTGGTGCTGGTAGGTGTTTTATCGCTTGCCCTGCCATTTATTGCCCCACTGGCCGAGTATGTTGCCGAGTGGCAAAATCGTATTGTCGCATGGGCTGCATCATTGCCTTATGGCCATTTCGATATCTCGATGCCGGAGGGTGCGATGTGGGGATTATATGCATTGTTCACAATAGTAACGCTTTTACTTTGGTTGTTACCAAAAAGAGAGAATAAGCCAAAAATTGAGGGATAATTTATATCTTTGCAAAGATGTTTAGTACCGAAGAATTATCGATCCTATGTAGTGCGGAGGTTCCCACTGCCATTCGAGAGAATATCGAGCGTAAGCCAACCGATATAGCTCTTGATAGGCGCGTACCTCATGCCTCGATTGTGGCTACACAGGTCAAAAATTTGCAAAAGTGTCGTGTGAAGTTGCCGTCATATTTTGCAGTTCAGGCGATAGTACCGACTCTCGCCTATGAGCAGTCTTCGAGTGAAGAGTGTGCCATGCGTAAGCGTTTGAGCGGCGATACGGTATTGGACTTGACGTGCGGTCTTGGTGTCGATGCCTTTGCATTGTCTAAACACTTTAAAAGGGTTGTAACAATCGAGCGCAACGAGATTGTCGCCGAGGTTGCCAGAGAGAATTTCAAACGCCTTGGAGCCGATAATATCGAAGTTGTAACATCATCGGCGGAGGAGTATCTTGCAGATTGTACCGAGCACTTTGATTGGTGTTTCTCCGATCCGGACCGTCGAGGAACGAAGGGTGAAAAGTTGGTGCGATTAGAGGATTGTTCCCCCGACGTGGTGGCTCTTATGCCGACCTTGCAGAACATCGCAGACCGAATATGTGTGAAATGTTCACCTATGTTTGATGTCGATGAAGCATTTCGTTTATTTGGCAGTTGTGCCGTCGAAACGGTGTCGCTTTCTGGCGAGGCAAAGGAGGTGAATATTTATATTGATGGCTCTGCTCCGCAACTTACCGCTGTTGCCATAGGTGTTGGCGAATTATCGTGCAGTGTAGAGGAGCGAAATAATGCCAAGTGGAGCCTACAACCGAGCGACTTTGCGCAATATCGCTATATTACTCTGCCTGATGTTACATTACAGCATGCCCGAATGGTGGCCGCTGCGTTCTACGGCAAGTGCGATGTGTGGTCAAATAACGGAGTGGCTCTATCGGTAGATCAGCCGACAGATGTGTTGGGTCGCACCTTCGAAATAGAGGCAATATACGAGATCGACAGCACGTTTAAGAAGATGATGCGAGGTCGCAAGGTGGAGATTTATCGTCGCGACTTCCCAATGGCGAATGCCGAGATATGTAAGCGTTATCGCTGTTCGGAGGGTGGCAAAGAGAAGTGGTGCTTTACCCGCGTCGGTGAGAAATATTTAGCAATAAAGATGAATATAATATGAAAATAGTAGTTGTCGGAAGTGGAAATGTAGCCGAGTCGTTGGCTCAGGCAATTGCCGAAACAGAAGACTTGGCGTTAGTGCAGGTTTTTGCTCGCAACGAGGAACGAGGTCGCAAGGTTGCCGAGCTGGCTCACAGCGAGTGGAGCAACACCTCGCTTGCTGAGGCCGATTTGTATCTTATTGCGGTTAGCGACAATGCCGTATCTGAGTGTGCAAAATCATTGCATACCCATAAAAATGCGGTTGTTGCTCATACGGCAGGCTGCTGTCCGATGGATACTCTCGCACCCCATGTACATCGTGCGGTATTCTATCCGTTTCAGACATTTTCGGTTGGCCGCAAGGTCGATTTCGCGAAGGGTTATATCTTTGTGGAGGGAGCAACAGAGCACGCCCTGCAAAGTGTCGAAAAGGTAGCACGCGCCCTTACCGATAAGGTCTTGCCTGCCGATAGTACTCGCCGAGCTGTAATACATCTTTCAGGTGTTTTTGCTTGTAACTTTGCTAATGCTATGTATGCCAATGCTGCCGAAGTGCTTGCCAGAGAGGGACTCCCATTCGATATAGTTGCTCCGGTAATTGAGGAGACGGCGAAGAAGGTTGTCGAGTCGAAAAGTCCTGCTCTTTCGCAGACAGGTCCTGCACGGCGAGGTGATAGCCAAACTCTTGATCGCCACCGCAAGATGTTGTCAGATGAACCACAAAAGAGAGATATGTATGATAAAATAAGTGAAGATATATGGGAAAGAACAAAAACTTTAAAGAGTTGTTAGCCGATGTAGAGGCTATCGTTTTTGATGTTGATGGAGTGATGACCGATGGTGGTATTATTCCGTTGGCAGATGGCGATTTTATTCGCAAGTACAATGCGAAAGATGGTTATGCGTTGGCTTACGCTGCATCACACGGCTTCAATATAGGTGTTATATCGGGAGGTTTCGGTAAGACATTGGAGAGTCGCATGGATCGTCTGCATATCAAGCATCGCTATCTTGGTTGTATGGATAAGATTGCTGCAATAGATGACTTTATCGCAAAGACGGGCGTTAAGCGCGAAAATATTATCTATATGGGCGACGATATTCCCGATTTGGAGGTGTTGCGCTATGTGGGTATTCCGGTTGCTCCTGCCGATGCGTGTAGCGAGGTGTTGCAGGCAGCGGTATATGTATCGGAACGAAATGGCGGAGCCGGAGCTGTACGCGATATTATAGAGCAGGTTTTACGCGTGAAGGGTATCTGGGCATTGGACTCGAAAGGTGTTATTGCCGACGATTCAAAGAGTGTTGCATCACGATAGTATGCAGGAGATAGAACGTAAATATCTGATAGCCGACGAATCTTGGCGTGAGGAGGTGGATCGCTCGATGCGTATCGCGCAGGGTTATTTGTGTAGTCGTCGAGTTACTGCTCGCGTGCGTGTATGCGATGATAAAGGTATCATTACATTCAAGAGTAAAAGTCGTGATGGAGGATTGAGCCGCTTCGAGTGGGAACACGAAATTCCTATCGGTGTCGCGGAGCGATTGTTGGCGCGTTGTGAAGGCGTGGTCGATAAGGTGCGCCATATTGTCGAATATGGTGGGCATACATTTGAGGTTGACGAGTTTAGAGGCGAGAACGAAGGACTTATCGTTGCCGAAGTGGAACTATCAAGTTGCGACGAAGATGTAGCCCTGCCATCGTGGGTTGGCGAAGAGGTTACGGGAATACGATGTTTCTATAACTCATTCCTTACCAAACACCCATTCAAAAGCTGGGCAAAAAAACAGTAGCGAATATAATAGAGAAAGACCTTCGGGATAGTACAAGTGGTACAACCCGAAGGTCTTTGCTATTTAGCGATGTGCCGCATGTTGCGGCTTGTCACAAGAATTACTCGGTTGGAATATCCTTGTTTACATTCTTATAGCCTACCAAAGCGTAGTAGAGCAAGAATGCAAGACCTGCAACGATTACCCAGTAGCTTACGAGGTAGCTACCTGTCCAGTCAACAACTGCGTTCTGAACGAATGGGAGGATACCACCACCGCAAACCATTGCCATAAAGATACCTGCACCCTTCTCGGTGTACTTGCCGAGGCCCTCAACTGCGAGGTTGAAGATACCGCCCCACATTACCGATGTGCAAAGACCGCAGAGAACGAGTAATGCTGCATTTACAGGAACCTCTGCCAAGCCAAAGCCCGCTGTACCCTTGAATACAGGGAGGCTAACACCAACCTGTGGCAAGAACATAGCACCCAAAACGAGTACCAAACCTACGCCCGAAACAGCTGTAAGCATTGTCTTAGCCGATACCTTTGCTCCGAGAGCAGCGCCCAAAAGACGACCAACGAGCATAAGCAACCAATATGTAGCGGTAACTGTTCCTGCGATAGCCTCAGCGCCCGACTCAACATTCAAACCGCCATTCTGCAACCACTTCTGCAATACGTTAGGAATACCTACCTCAACACCTACATAGATGAAGATAGCTACCGCACCGAGTACGAAGTGACGGAACGACATAGGACCATACTGTGACTTCTCCTCAGCCTGAGCGCCTACGGTTGGGTTCTCAGGAATCTTAGTAAGGAGAATAACTACAAACGCAACAGCAAAGATAGCGAGAGCAATCCACATCAATGGGAATACGTCGCTGATTTGTGCCTTTGCAATGCTTGGTACAAATACACCTGTCAAGAAGATAACTGCTGTACCCATCAATGAGTTGAACGAACCTCCTACCTGAACGAGCTGGTTGCCACGGTTACCACCGCCACCAAGTTTGTTCAACATAGGATTAACTACAATGTTTAGCATACACATCGAGAAACCTGCTACGAAAGCACCCAAAAGATAGATGCCAAATGCGAGGTTGCCGGTCAATTTACCTGCAACAAACTGAATTGCTACACCGATGAAACCAACAGCTACAGCGGTCAAAGCGGTGAACTTGTAACCCTTCTTCTGCAAAAGGTTTCCGGCAGGGATACCCATTACTGCGTATGCAATAAAGTTGCACAATACGCCGAGAGTACCCATCCAGTTGGCAACCTGGAACTGGTTCTTCAAGATATCACCCATTGGTGATGCCAAGTTTGTGACGAACGAAATCATACCGAAGAGCAAGATGCACACGATGATTGCCGGCACATTCGAATTTTGTTTTTGTGTCATAAATTTTAGTTTTTATTGGTTAAAAATAGTGTTTGTCTTTCTGTTTATCGTTTCTATCGATCTCTCTCTACCACATATTTGCATAGAGCCAACAGTGAGTTGCAGTATTCGCTCTCACCGCAGACCGATAGTGCCGACATTGCACGTTGCAGATATGCCTGAACCGTCTGTCGGGCAAGCTCCACTCCATTATACTCCTCGACCTTACCCTGAATAAATGCTACGCTCTCTTCGCTTTCGGCACAAAGTGGCAGATGATGCATGATCTGCGCCTTCTCTTCTTCCGATATTCGCTCCAATACCTCAATGAGCGGAAGAGTAATCTTTCTCTCGCGAAGATCATTGGCCGCAGGCTTACCGGTGTTGTTGTTTGGCTCATAGTCGAGAATGTCATCTATAATCTGAAATGCCATTCCAAGCATCTTGCCAAAGGTTCGCATTGCTGCAACCTTGTCGGGCGAAGCTCCAACCGACAATGCTCCCACCGAACCACATACCGAGAATAGTGATGCGGTTTTCTTGTATATTATATCGAGATAGTGTTCGCGTGAAGTGTCCAGTTTCGAAGCGTGGTCGCTTTGTATCAACTCTCCTTCACAAAGAGTGGACATTGCTCCGATGATATAGGTTAAGAGGTCGTATTGACCGCTTTGCAGACCTATATTCATATTGCGTGCGAGAATATAGTCGCCAATAATTACGGCGTTGCGTGACTGCCAGCGGGCATTTACAGAGGCTTGACCGCGACGTAGATTCGACTCATCAATGACGTCGTCGTGGATAAGCGATGCGACATGTATCATTTCGACCAACATTGCTGCCAACATTGTGCGCTTGCCGAAATTGCCCGTTGCAGATGTCGCTCCTGCCGCAAGCATAACAACTACGGGGCGCAAACCCTTGCCTCTCGACGAGAGAACATAATCGAGCATATCACCGATGAGAGTCCCCTCCTCCTCGCTGAAATTCTTGCGGACGAAGGTGTTAAACTCCTCTAGATATCCCTCTATCGGACGGCGAATCTGGTCAAGTGTAGTAGTCATAAAAGTCCTATATCCGAACAAAGATAGTGAAATTTCGAGATAGTTGCCCAAAAAATCTAAATTTTTTCTAACTTTGAGCGATATTTAAGTGTTTATTATGAAAAAATTACAAGATATTTTGCGTAAAGCACTACCAACAGTGGTTGCAATTATGGTCTTCGGAGTGGTATCAATCATTGGTTTTGCTCCGCAGTTGGAAGGCCGCGTTCTGCCCCAGCACGATATTCGACAATTTGACGGCATGAGTCGTGATATCCGCGAATGTAGAGCCGACTTTGGTGAGGATCCGCAGTGGACAGGAGCGATGTTCTCGGGAATGCCGGCCTACCAGATAAATATAAAATATCCGGCACAAATCATCAAACGAACAGTCGATTGGGTACAATCGTTGTTTGCAGCACCTGCGTCGATGGTGTTTTTCGCAATGTTATCCGCTTTTGTGATGGCGTTGCTGATGGGAATGTCGGCATGGGTAGGTGTCATCGTTGGTTTGGCATACGGACTCTCGACCTACTTTTTCCTAATTATTGGTGCCGGACATATTACCAAGATGTGGGCTTTGGTCTATGCCCCGGCAATGCTCGGCTCGATTCACTACACTTTGCGACAGAATATGTGGCTCGGAGGGGCCCTGACTGCTCTCTTTGCTTCGTTAGAAGCCGGTGCAAATCACCCTCAGATAACCTACTACTTCGTATTGACTGCCGTAGCTCTCTTTGTTTCGGAGGCGGTCTATGCCGTTAAGGAG
Organism: Alistipes sp.; assembly: GCA_045644085.1. Lineage (GTDB taxonomy): Bacteria > Bacteroidota > Bacteroidia > Bacteroidales > Rikenellaceae > Alistipes. The sequence continues at coordinate 9,853 of JAZRGH010000078.1, forward strand.
AAGCGATATAAAGAGTTTGCAAAGCGCACTGCAATCTTGGCCGGAGCGGCGGTTTTGGCTCTCGGTGCAAACTTTGCACCCCTCTATTACACTATGCAACACACCTCCGACACCACTCGTGGCGGTAGCGCATTAGCCGTTGAGGGGGAGCGAAAAGGTTTAGATATAGATTATGCCACAGCATGGAGTTATGGCGTTGGTGAGAGTTGGAATATGCTTATTCCCGACTTTATGGGAGGCGATTCGGGCGCAACATTTTCGCGTGACGGAGAGGTTGCCAAAGCGCTTGACGAGATAGGCGTGGATAAGCGCGTGGCTCAACAACTGCCGACCTATTGGGGCGAACAGCCCTATACCGCAGGTCCTACCTATATCGGAGCGATTGTGATATTCCTTGCTTTGTTGGGTCTGATTTTGGCGACACCGCGTGATCGTTGGTGGGTGCTGGCGGCTACTGTTTTAGCACTCCTTATGTCGTGGGGTTACCATGCGATGTGGTTTACCGAGTTATGTTTCAACTATCTCCCTCTTTACAATAAGTTTCGAGCTGTATCTACCGCTTTGGTTGTTGCAGAATGGAGTCTGCCCCTTTTGTCGGGAGTTGCGTTGTGGCAACTCTATCAGAAGTGGGAGGATAAAAAATATCTCACTCGTACCATTGCCATTGCGGCAGGTGTTACAGCAGGCATCTGTCTGATTTTTGCCGTTGCAGGTTCTGCGATGTTCGACTTTGGACAGGAGCAAGACGGCGAGATGATGAGTGAGCAGTTCCGTTACATGTTGCAGGGCATGGAGGGTGGCGACGCCTATATCGCTCGCGGAATGCACTCCGAGCTCGGCTATCGTACAGCGGAGGCTATGGCTGCCGAGCGTGCTTCGATTTTGGCTGCCGATGCGTGGCGCTCTCTTGTCTATATCCTCCTGGCAGCAGGTGTTTTGCTTGGCGCATTACGTATTAATAAAAAATGGCGTTCAGGCGCATTGGCTTTGGTGGCAGTGTTGATTGTTGCCGATATACTTCCGATAAATCTTCGTTATATGCCATATGAAACATTTGTAGAGAAGCGCAACACCCAGATTCGTCCTTCCGAGGCGGACAAGCAGATTATGGCCGACAAGGAGTTGGGTTATCGCGTATTTAACCTCACTGTTTCTCCGTTTAACGACGCTACAACTTCGATGTTCCATCGCTCGATTGGCGGTTATCATGGTGCAAAGATGGGCCGCTATCAAGATTTGATAGACTACTATCTCTCCAATGGCAGCGATGCGGTGTTGGATATGCTCAACACGAAATATATCATCACACAAAATGGTGTGGTAGAGCGACCAACGGCTTATGGTGCGGCATGGTTTGTAAAAAAGGTCGAGATTGTAGATGATGCCGAACAGGAGTTGGCGGCATTGGAACAGATAAACCTTCGTACCACTGCCGTAGCTGAAGCAGGGGCACCGCGACCTCAAATCGAAGGCGAAGGCGAGATAGAGTTGAAAGAGTATCGCCCGAACTACCTTCGTTATGACTATACACTTACGGGAGGCAGTGCGGTAGCGGTGTTCTCGGAGATTTTCTATGACAAGGGTTGGCAGGCCTATCTCGATGGCGAGCCTTGCGACTCGTTCCGTGCCGATTATCTCCTTCGAGCAATGGTTCTGCCGGAGGGACAGCATGTCGTAGAGTGGCGTTTCCGTGCTCCTAATTGGGGATTAGCCGAAGCGATAACGCTTATTTGCTCAATTTTGATTATCTTCGCACTCGTAATACCTGCAATTTTGAAATGTTATGGCAACTGCAAAAAGAAACATATCGCGTAGAGTACGCTTCTCGTATGCCACATCGACAGTAAGCATGACACTCGTGCTGTTCCTGCTCGGTGCAATCGGCTTTATTATGGCTAATCTCTTCTCAACCGCAAATCGTATGCGCGAGAGTGTAACAATGATTGTGGAGTTGAAGGATAATCTCTCGGAGGCAGAACGTGATACCGTAGCGGTGCGCCTTGCCGAGAGCGACATGGTTGCATCGCTCAAATTTGTGTCGAAGGAGTCTAAGTTGGAGGACGAGGAGTTTAAGAGAATTTTTGCCGTAGATATCAAGGGTATATTGGGCGAGAATCCGTTGCCTGACTCCTACGATGTAACTCTCTCGGCGTTGTCGTCGGACAAAGAGGCACTCGAAAAGTTTGCTGAGGAGGCGCGTAAAATAGACGGTGTAACCTATGTGACATATCCTCATAGTTTTATCGAGGAGATGCACTCCACGCTCGATATCATGCAGTTTATAATGGTGGTGTTCGGAGGTGCACTATTGGTTGTATCGTTTGTGTTGTTGAACAACACGGTTCGTCTTGCAGTCTATTCGCAACGTGAGCTGATAAATACCTTGAAGGCTGTGGGTGCCACAAAGTGGTTCATAATGCGCCCATTTGTAGGACGTAGTGCTTTACAGGGCTTTTTGGCGGGCATCATCGCATCGCTCTTGCTTGGAGGAGCGTTGTATGCACTTGACTATTTTGTGCCTGGGGTAGGAATCTTCCCTCGTTGGGAGCAGGCGGGTTTTGTGGCCGGAGTGATAACATCGCTTGGCGTTGTTGTTGCGGTAGTTTGCACGTTGCCCGTAGTCAATCGTTTCGTAAATATGAAGTCGAATAAAATATATCTCTACTAATATGAAAAAGTGGTTCAACAAAATCGAGGATAAGAACGATAAGGCGATGCCTCTCACTATGCGAAACTATGTGCTGATGATTGTAGGCGCGATAGTTGTCGTTTTGGGTTTCGTGTTGATGGCAGGAGGTACGGTTGCAACCCCCGAGGAGTTTTCGTATGACATATTCTCGTGGCGCAGAATAACACTTGCTCCGATACTCGTAATAGCCGGTTTTGCCTTCGAAATATATGCGATATTGAAGCGTTTTTAGTCTGTTCTATCTTCGCTTTTCAATGTTAAATAATTGTTAAATTTGGCTTTTGGTATTGTCTGTTTTGGCAACACTTCTTACCTTTGTAGAAGTGAAATAACCTAAACGAACTCTTTTTATGGGAGAAATTTACTATGTAATGGTCGCAATTCTTGCGCTCCTCGCCGTATCGGGACTCTACGTCGGTGTTACAAACGATGCGGTAAACTTTCTTAATTCGGCAATCGGTTCGAGAGCAGCCAAGTTCCGTACAATCCTCATTGTTGCCTCGGTAGGTATCCTTATCGGAGCTCTTACGTCGAGCGGTATGATGGACGTGGCACGTCACGGAATGTTCCACCCGGGACTATTTACATTCAAGGAAGTTATGATGCTGTATGTGGCAGTAATGTTCGCGAATGTGATTCTGCTCGACCTCTACAACTCACTCGGTCTGCCGACTTCGACCACCGTGTCGCTCATCTTCTGTTTGCTCGGCTCGGCAATGGCAGTCGCGCTCTTTAAGATTGGCGCAGATCCTAATATCTCCTATTTGGAGTTGGGTAATTATATCAACACTGCAAAGGCTATGGGTATCGTTTCGGGTATTCTTCTTTCGGTAATCCTTGCCTTTACGATGGGTACATTCGTGATGTGGGTCTCGCGACTTATCTTCTCGTTTCGCTATGTTAAGATGTTGCGCCGCTTTGGCGCTATCTGGTGCGGAATGTCGCTTACCGCAATTCTCTACTTCGCTCTTTTCAAAGGTTTGAAGACTCAACTTGGCGGTACAGCATTTGTGGCGTGGGTAGATGAACACCTGCTTTTGGCTCTCGGTATTGCATGGGTATTCTGCGCCTTGTTGCTCTTCTTCTTGCAGTTGTTTCGCGTGAACATTTTGCGTATAACCATTCTCTCGGGAACATTCGCTTTGGCATTGGCTTTCGCCGGTAACGACCTCGTGAACTTTATCGGTGTACCTATCGCCGGTTTGGAGGCATTTACTACTACAAAGGCTGCCGGTGGAGATGTATCGTTGCTGATGACCGGTTTGGCGGAGCCTGCTGCCAACACCAACAACACCTTGTATATAGTAATCTCGGGTATTATAATGGTGGCGACACTCTGGACCTCTCGCAAGGCAATGAATGTATCGCAGACAGAGTTGTCGCTCAGCTCTGCCGGTGATGATGGCGGCAATCAGCAATTCTCTTCATCGGTGTTCTCGCGCGCATTGGTGCGTGCAGCGGTAAATACCTCTCGCTTCTTCGAGAAGATTACTCCTGCGCCGGCAAAGAAGTTTATCGAAAAGCGTTTTGAGTGGGCCGATATCGAGCATAGTGGTGCTCCTTACGATATGATTCGTTCAACCGTAAATCTTACCACCGCTTCGCTGCTTATCGCACTCGGTACTTCGTTGAAACTCCCACTTTCGACCACTTATGTATGCTTTATGGTGGCGATGGGCTCGTCGTTGGCAGATAAGGCTTGGGGCCGAGAGAGTGCCGTATATCGTATTACGGGTGTGTTTACCGTTGTGATGGGTTGGTTCGTAACAGGCTTTGGTGGCTTTATCATCGCATTCGTTCTCGGCTTGTTACTCATGTGGGGCGATGTTTGGGCATTCGGTGCCATCACACTCTTGTGTGTATATATGTTTATCCACTCTAACTTTATGCCTAAAAAGAAGAAGGAGGAGAATAAAAAGAGCGATGCCGAGGTGCGCGAAAATCTTGTCAACAATACTATGACGGGTGTTTCAGAAACAATTAAGGCTACAACACGCATCTATAACCGTACCATAGTAGCTTTGATGAAAGAGAACCGCAAGGCTCTGAAAGAACTCACAGCCGAAGCCGAAGAGATGTATGAGGAGAATCGTCGTTTGAAGTACTCAATCGCAACAACTTTGCGTACAACATACGGTTCGGACCTCAACCTCTCACTCTACTATGTGCAGATTCTCGACTACCTGAACGAAATGACCAAGTCGTTGGTACACATTACACGACCTTCCTTCGAGCATATTGATAACAACCATACAGGTTTGAGCCAGATCCAGACCGAAAACCTGATGTCGATAAATGCCGATGTAAATGAGATCTACTCGCGTATTATATATATGTTTACCTCGAATGATTTTTCGACTATCGACGAGGTTCTTGTTATGCGCGATAACCTCTTCGAGCGATTGGCTCAAACGACTAAGGAGGAGTTGGGCCGAATTACGGCAGGAGAGTCAAACTCGCGCGCAGGAATGTTGTTCCTCGGCATTATTTCGGAGACCAAGACAATGGTATTGCAGTCGCGCAACCTTCTCAAATCGCGTCGTTACTTTATCGAGCAGGAGGGCAAGGTTATACGCCAATCACGTATTTACGAGTAGAACAAACACACAAACGAACACACAAAACAATCCATTTAATTAACTAATACTAACTAAAAACAAAAGAGATGAAAAAAACATTATTGCTTGTTTCGGTATTTGCAGCAACTCTTATTTCAGGTTGCACATGTAAATCAGTTGAAACGTACAAGGAAGCAGCTGATCCGGTAGCATTGAGCGAGGCTGCAAAGAGCGCATGGAACGATGTAAAGTGCGGCTTGCATGCCGCTTGGGGAACACCAGACTTGGTATATTCGCGTAGCGAAGTGCCTCAGAACCTTGCAGACAATTATGCTATGACCGCTTGGCGTGGTGAGAAGGCTTCTGCCCAGATTTTGCTTTGGACCTCGAAGGATTTGGAGGACGTAGAGTGCGAAATTTCAGATTTTAAGGCAAAGGGTGCAAAGCTTCCTTCTTCGATTGCCGAGGCTCGTTTTGTGCGCTACACTATTGCTGATAAGCTTGATAAATCGTGCCGTTGTGGCCGTCCTAACACTCACCCTGCAATTTTGCAGGCAGATATGCTTGACAATATCGAGTCTATGGATGTTGAGGCAAATACAACTCGTCCTATTTGGATTACTGTTGCTATTCCACAGAATGCTAAGGCAGGCCTTTATAAGGCAAAGGTTAAGATTTCGCACTGCGGTCTTGGCTCGGTAACTCTTCCATTGGAGGTTGAGGTTGTGGATCAGGTATTGGCACAGCCAAGCGAGTGGTCTTTCCATCTCGATTTGTGGCAGCACCCATCGGCTGTTGCTCGAGCTGCCGGTGTTCAGGTTTGGAGCGATGAGCACTTCGAGATTATGCGCCCATTGATGCAGATGTTGGCAGATGCCGGCCAGAAGGTTATCACTGCAACTCTTAACCGCGACCCTTGGCGTTACCAGTGCTTCGACGACTACGAGGCTATGATCTATTGGTATCGCTACGACAACGACGTATGGAAGTACGACTATACAATCTTCGATAAGTGGGTTGAGTTTATGATGTCACTCGGCATCGACAAGCAGATTAACTGCTACTCGATGTTGCCTTGGGGTAAGTGTATCCTCGACTATCAGGATATGCGTACAACTGCGAAGGATAATCGTTTGCGCCAGATCTCGACTGAGCCACATGAGCCAAACTACGAGAAGGCTTGGGGCCCATTCTTGAAGGATTTTACAGAGCACCTTCGCGAGAAAGGTTGGTTGCATATTACAAATATTGCTATCGACGAGCGTAAGCCTGAGGATATGGACATTGCTGCTGCTCTTATTCAGAAGTATGCTCCGGAGTTGGGCTTTGCAATGGCTGACAACCACGATTCGTATAAGCGTTATGCTAATATGCGCGATGTTTGCGTAGGTCAACGACACTCGTTGATGCAGCCTGAGGAGATCGCTACCCGCCGTGCAAATGGAGATGTTTCGACCTTCTATGTATGTTGCAGCACACTCTTCCCTAACGTATTCACCAACTCGCAGCCATTCGAGGCAGAGTTGCTTTGCCTCTATGCTCTCGCTCACGATTACGATGGTATGTTGCGTTGGGCATACAACTCGTGGCCGTCACGCCCTGAGTACGACTCTCGTTTCCGTCGTTGGGCTTCGGGTGATACCTATATCGTTTATCCGGATGCTCGCTCGTCGGTTCGTTTCGAGCGCTTGGTAGATGGTGTAGAGTTGTACGAGAAGGTACATGCTCTCCGTGCAAAATATACTGACAAGGCTGAGATTTTGGCTCCTATTGAGGCAAAACTTGCCGAGGTTCGTGCTTTGAATGTTAACGATTCTTCTTACGATTGGACATCGTTCCTTGCTGAGGTAAATAAGGTTGTGAACGAGGCTTCAAAGCAGTTGGCAGAGTAAAAACTGTTTGACAAAAGAGATATGAGCCACCTTTACGAGGTGGCTCATACTTTTTATTGGGCAATTGGTCTTTTTTTATACAATATTTAGTAAATTTGTTATATGATTTCGTCCATTGCACAATACATTCTTTCGGTAAAACACCTGGATATGATGTCGAGAACTCTTGCTTCACGGCAGATATATCCTATTTTCGAAGAGGGAAGTAGCGAGAAGTTACGCTGTTCGATAGGTAACTCGGTTATAGTTTTCGAGGTTATGTGCAAAGGGCGAAAGATGGCAATGCGTGTCTATATGCATCAGCATCGTAATCTGCGAGCAATCTATGGCGAGCGATACTATCCGAAGGAGTTGCTTGTAAATTTGAGCGATAGGGAGTATGGCTTTGCCGATGTAGTGTTGTGCGATTGGTATGAGGGCGTGTCGTTGCAGAGTAAAATAGAGGAGATATGCAACAAACCGGTGAAGATGCAGGCGCTATCATTGATGTTTGAGGAGTTTGCACTTTCGCTACTCGACGAGAAGTGGGCGCATGGCGATTTGAAGCCGGAAAATATAATCTTCTCGAATGACGGACTACATCTGATAGATTTTGATGCAATGTATCGCGAGGGCTTTACGGTTGATGATTGTGTCGAGATAGGTACACGACAATTTCAGCACCCCTTGCGCGATAGGTCCGATTTTGGTCGCGATATTGACCACTATCCGATAGCGCTGATTACAACCGTATTGGCGGCATTGTCGTTGGACTCTTCGATAGGACGAGATATACCGAACAGCGACTACCTGCTTATTCGTCCCGAACTTGCCGTGGCGGATAAAGATGATATGTTGCGGAGGATCGAGAAATTGTTTGCCGAGCATGGCGATGTCCGCCATTACCGCATAGCCAAACTGCTTCGCTCGCAGACACCCTCGTTGCCTCAACTCAAAGGTTTGTTGGAGGTGCAATTGTGTGATATGACAATGTCCGAAGTTCCGACTCTCGAATACTATAATGGCTATTGGGGCTTTGCTGTCGGAGGCCACTTTGTTATACCGCCACTTTACGATTTGGCATTTGAGTTTAGCGAGGGTTTAGCCTTGGTTCGGGTTGGCGATGTATGGCACTTTATAGATGTGCGTGGAGCTGTTGTTATAACGTGCGGCAAGGGTAGAGGCATAAAGCCGTTTCGCAATGGAGTAACGCGTATTGTACGCGAAGACGGAGAGTTCGTAATATATCGAGATGGTAATATTGAAAAGATTTAACGGATAGGTATAAAAGTATGTATTCACAGGAGATAACACGCTGCCATCGTGCAGCAATAGTCATAGCTATTGATCAATCGTGCTCCATGAGCGGTCAAATGGTGCTGCATGGAGTATTGCTGTCGAAGGCGGAGGCTGTGTCGATGGTTGTAGGACAGCTAATTGACGAATTGATAATGCGCTCAAATCGAGATGGTGAATATCGCTACTATTACGATATTGCCGTAGTGGGTTATTCGGGCGACAAAGTCTATTCCTTGATTGGCGATGAGTTAAGATTCTATCCTATAACCATATTGGCAGGTCGTGATGTCCCTCATACTACTTATACTTTTAACTACAACACCATCAACAATAGAGATTGCTCGTTTCAAGAGGAGGTTTCGTTGTGGGTTAATGCGCGTGCGCAAGGTGCAACACCTATGCATAAGATGATTTGTTGCGTGACAGATCTTGTGGCCGATTGGTGTTCGAGAGAGGAGAACCGTGACAGCTTCCCTCCATTAGTATTCAATGTGACAGATGGTGAGGCTTCCGATGCAAGTTACGATATGTTGCGTTGTGCAGCGCGCAATTTGCGAAGTACGGGAACGAGTGATGGCAATACTCTGTTTATGAATATACATATATCCTCTGATACAAGCCATACTCCGATTCTCTTTCCAAATATTAACGAGGTGCCGTTGTCGATACGTCATGCTCATCTGTTGATGGATATGTCGAGCACTATGCCAAACCAGCTACATCATTATGTCTGCAAGTGCCGTGCAAATTTTGCTGAATCGCCATACTTTGCTATGAGTTACAACTCGTCAATGTCTGAGTTGATAGCAATTATAAATATTGGATCTCGCAGCCTTGTTGTCGGTTTATAGAGAGTATATTTCAAGAGAGGTAACTTCTATTTTTAACTTTTTATCAGATTTGGCGTCATAATAAGCAGATAGAGAACTTAAAACTTTGCTTATATGAATACCAAATTTAAAATTTTAGCACTCGTATTTGCAGTTGCAACAATCTCTCTGCAATGTACATCGGATAATGCCGAAAACCCAACTGCTCCGACAACTATCGGCCAATTCTTCCAGGCCGGAAGTTTCTCCCACGAAGGAGAAACACTCTACTATCAGGAGTGTCAGTTCCAAACCTCCTTGCCGGGTGATGCTGCCCTTGTGATCGCTCTGCATGGTCAGTATGCTAATGGTTCAGACAATAAATCTCAACTGAATCATGATGCAATGGTTAAAATCTGGAACTATATCTATTCTCTTAATACCAAGGCGGTGATGTTGGTACCACAATGTCCTATGGAGTCTGAGTGGGACGAAAATCCAAATAAACTCAATAAACTTACCATGCCGGAGTTGTTGAAGGCGACAATTGATGGCTATATTAAAAAAGAGGCAAATATTGATATCTCGCGTATCTATATTTTGGGATATTCCGATGGATATAAGCCTGCCGGAGCAGGTGGCGTATGGAGAATGTTGGCCGAGTATCCCGATATGTTTGCTGCGGGTATGGTCGTTGCCGCCGATCCTGATGATTCTATCTCGGCATCAAAGATAGCAAAAACGCCTCTCTTGTTGGTAAAGGGCGAGAGCGATATCTATGCTGTATCGGCTCTACTTGATACCTTTGCTGATTGGGTTCGCAATGCAGGAGGAGAGCTGCGCGAGGATGTTATTCAAGTAGGAACACGAGATGAACTATGCCGTGAGGCCTTTTCGACGGAGCGCCTCGATTGGGTGATGCAGCATAGCAAGAAGTAGTCTGGTAATAAACGTGTACCCACCACCACAGTGTTGTGGGGAGCGTTTTTACCACATATTTGGACAACAAAAAAGACAGCGATTTGCTGTCTTCTTGTTTTGAGCGGAAAACGAGACTCGAACTCGCGACCCCAACCTTGGCAAGGTTGTGCTCTACCAACTGAGCTATTTCCGCAATTTTTAGAACTTTGCAACCATATTCCCTGATTGCGAGTGCAAATATAGAGCAAAAAAAATTACTGTGCAAGAAAATTAATAAAAAAATGTAAAAATTTGTGTAAATATCTCCAAAATCCCCAAATGTGGAGCGTCAGGGCATGTTTTACTTCCTCTAATTTAAAAAGCCGAGCGGAGACTTTTCTCCGCTCGGCCAATTACGAAATTAATGATTGACCAAAAACTTAGTAAATCAAGTCATCGCTTTCGCTTCCGAAGCCCGGAAGGAGTGCGCTATCGCCGTAGCCGCGCTCGGCTACAACCTCGAAAATTTCAACCTCAGGAGCAGAATAGCTCAAAAATGTCTTCTTCATAATGCTTCAAAAATTTTATCGTTAAACTATTCTGTTAATTATTCGGTTGCAGTTCCGTTCCAATACTGGTTGCCATTGATTGCTTCGGTGATAGTAGTGCTGTTA
>JAZRGH010000079.1:0-22041 GCA_045644085.1 Alistipes sp.
CGACTCGTTACGAGCAATGCGGTACGAGAACTCCGATGGCTCTGCGTACGAGTGGTCGAACGGAAGAACCTCCAACGAGTGAACACCTGCGATAGCTGCCGACATAGCCTCGGTAGTACCACGCAACATATTTACATATGGGTCGTATGCGGTCTGGTTCCAAGCCGAAGTGCGAGCGTGTGCGTACATCTTGCACGAGCAGTCGCATGCAGGCTCATACTTCTTAACGATGTTAGCCCACAAAAGACGTGCAGCGCGGAACTTAGCCATCTCCATAAAGTAGTTCGAAGTAACGGCAAACGAGAAGCGGATCTTGCGAGCCACCTCATCGATTGTGCAACCCTCCTCCATCAACCACACGAGGTAGTCGTGAGCAGCTGCCAACGAGAATGCCAACTCCTCAACGATAGTCGAACCTGCGTCAGAGAAGTAGTGTCCCATAACTGTGATTACACGAACCTTCTTGTACTCCTGAGTAGCCTTAACGAGCGAAACCAAAGCCTCGCAGTCGCAGCAAGCGCCCTTAACGGTCATACCCTTAACGAGTGGGTCCAATGCGATGTTAAGACGGATGTCAGCCTTCGCTACACCTGCCTTCTCGGCGTGAGCGATAATCAACTCACCTGCCTTTGCAGCATACTTGCCGCAAACGGTTACATCAACAGCAGGAAGAACGATACCGGCCAAGAGAACAGCGATGCTCTCTGCGGTAGGCTCAACCTCTGCCTCGCAGAAGCAGAAACCGAGCGAGTCAACACCCGACTCCAACATAGCGAGAGCGGTAGCATTTGCCTCCTTAGGGCAAACCACTTTGATAGTTTGGTGAGTGAGCCAAGTATTATCTGTGCTCACGCCACGCAAATAAGGAAACTCACCGGCACCGGTGCCAAGTGTTTCAAGACCTTCAAGGTTCTCTGCGCGGTAGTATGGGCGAAGGTTGAAACCCTCGTTTGTACGCCATACCAACTTACGCTCGTAGTCGGCACCTTTGAGGTCGGCAGTTATCGCAGCCTCCCACGCCTCGGTAGATACCGGTGGAAACTCCGCGAACAACTTTTCACGATTGTTTGTTGCCATAGTTTTTTTTTGAATTTAGTTTAGGATAAAAAATATGTCTATTTTTTGTTACTTCTTTGCTTCTGTTCTCTAAAATCGTGTAAAGATAAACAAATTTTTTGGGTGAAGCAAAATTTTAATTAAAAATTAAAAATGAAGACTGAAAAATTGACAAGGGCATTATACGCATTAAGGATATTAAGAGTGCCAATAAAAGGTTTTCACTCCCAATTTTATATATTATTGTTTTTCGATAATATTACACCACATTTACAGAGCAATGACTATACGACATTATTGTTTTTCGATAATTTATTTATTTTTTAACTCGCAATTCATGAGATTTTGATAAAAAATGCAAAAATTTCCCTATCTTTGCAACATCGAAACTAAACAGAAAGATTATGTCGTTACTACGATTTAGAATGTTCGAGAAGGCTCTCGACCACAAGCCCGTAGAGGTTAAGGCGCCAGCGCAAAACCCTTCGGACTATTTTGGTGTTATGGTATTTGGTCGTGCACAGATGCGCAAGTACCTCAATAAGCAGATCTACGAGTCGTTGCTCGATACCATCGAGAACAATACCCCGCTCTCGGCAGATATTGCTGATGCGGTAGCCGCAGGCATGCGTCAGTGGGCGCTCGAAAATGGCGCAGACCACTACTGTCACTGGTTCCAACCACTTACGGGAGGTACTGCCGAGAAACACGATTCCTTCTCCGAGCCCGACGGCACGGGAGGTATGTTGGAGGAGTTCTCAGGTAAGGTTCTTGTTCAGCAAGAGCCTGATGCATCGTCATTCCCAAGTGGCGGTATCCGCAACACTTTCGAGGCACGTGGCTACTCGGCATGGGATCCGACATCGCCTGCATTTATCGTAGATACAACACTGTGTATCCCTACCGTATTTATATCATATACAGGAGAGGCTCTCGACTACAAAACTCCGCTTTTGCGTTCAATAACTGCGGTATCGAATGCCGCAACGGAGGTATGTCGTTACTTTGACCGCAGCGTCGAGCGAGTAAAGGTCTTCCTCGGTTGGGAGCAGGAGTACTTCTTGGTTGATGACGCCCTTTGGTCGGCACGTCCCGACCTTGTACAGACAGGTCGCACCCTCATGGGCCACGAGTCGGCAAAAAATCAGCAGCTCGACGACCACTACTTCGGAGCTATTCCGCAGCGAGTACTCGCCTTTATGCGCGACTTGGAGTATGAGTGTTTGAAGCTCGGTATTCCGTTGAAAACGCGCCACAACGAGGTTGCACCAAACCAATTTGAGTTGGCTCCAATCTACGAAGAGGCAAACCTCGCAAACGACCACAACCAGTTGCTGATGACCATAATGGGCAAGGTTGCTACACGTCATCACTTCCGCGTTCTCTTGCACGAAAAGCCTTTCAAGGGTATCAACGGCTCGGGTAAGCACAACAACTGGTCGCTCGGAACAGATACGGGAGTAAACCTTCTCAAACCGGGACGCACCGCATTCGAGAATTTGCAATTTATGACCTTCCTCGTGAATGTTATCGCTGCGGTACATCGCCACAACGGATTGTTGAAGGCTTCGGTGATGAGCGCGTCGAATGAGCATCGTTTGGGTGCCGGCGAGGCTCCTCCGACAATCATCTCGACATTCCTCGGGACCCAAATTTCGGAGGTACTTGACAAGATGGAGCAGTCGATGGGCGGTGAAGATATCCGCTTCGACTCGAAGAATGTCTTCCGCATGGGAGGTTTGACGCAGATACCATCGCTCCTGCTCGACAATACAGACCGTAACCGCACCTCGCCATTTGCCTTCACAGGTAACCGTTTCGAGTTCCGCGCAGTAGGCTCATCGGACAACTGTGCCGATGCAATGATTGTTCTAAACAGTGCTGTGGCAGAAGCACTTATCGACTTCCGCAAGCGCGTCGATGCCCGCATAGCCAAAGGCGAAAAGAAGGACAAGGCGATATACGAAATTTTGCGCGAGTTGATACGCGAATGCAGGGCTATTCGTTTCGATGGCAACGGCTACTCGGAGGAGTGGCGCAAGGAGGCCGAGCGCAGAGGTTTGGATTGCGAAACATCAGCTCCGCTTGTCCTTGACCGTTACCTCGACCAGCAAAGCATCGAGCTCTTCCGCAAGATGAATATCTATACAGCCAAAGAGTTGGAAGCCCGCACCGATATTAAGTGGGAGCAGTACGTCAAGAAGATTCAGATCGAGGCACGTGTTTTGGGCGAGTTGGCAATGAACCATATCGTACCTATCGCATCGCGCTACGAAGATATCCTCCTCGATAAAGTTTGGAAGATGAATCAAATAGGCATGCAATCGAAGAGCGACACCGAACTCATAAAACTGATTCAGAAGCGTACATCGTTGATTCAGAAGCTCGTAGCAGAGATGATTGAGGCTCGTAAAGTTGCCAATGTGATAGACAATACTCGCACAAAGGCTATCGCCTACCACGATACCGTAGCAGTATATTTCGACAAGATTCGCACCGAAATAGACAAGCTCGAAGAGGTAGTTGACGACCAGATTTGGACACTACCTAAATATCGTGAAATCCTATTCGTAAAATAGTAAGCGAGCGCAATCAATAAAATTTTGCGCCTGATTGAACGATTTTTACATTAAATTATTTGGTATTTTATAAATATAGGTGTATATTTGCAGTGTGAAAGGGTAAGGGGACAGTGAGTCCCCTTATTTTTATAAAGAAAATAAGGTAACAAAACAAAACTTAATCACATGGATATCAAAGAGATAGTAGCAGTTGCCGAGAAGGCATTGGAGGGCACCGACATGTTCGTAGTCGATAGCACAATTACACCGGACAACACAATCGACCTGATTTTGGATAGCGACACATCAGTGTCTATTGACGTCTGCGCGATGATTAACCATGCTATTGGCGAAAAATTTGACCGTGACATTGAGGACTACTCTTTGACTGTTGCCTCAGCAGGCATAGGCGAACCTTTAAAGTTGGTACGTCAATACAAAAAGCTAATTGGCAAAAGTATCGAGGTACTACTTAAAAGTGGCGTAAAGATTTTGGCTACACTCGACGAGGTATCAGAGGAGGCTATCACCATATCCTACGAGGAGGCAGTAGCTGTGGAGGGCAAAAAGAAGAAGCAGATACAACAGGCAACCCACACCTACTCTTTCGACGAAATTAAGTGGGCAAAGGAGTACTTGGACTACAAATAGTCGAATGCAGAATCAGCTAATGGCTTTGAAAAAATTCACAAAACAAAATATATAAAAACACAAAACAATGAACAATCTTAATCTTATCAGCAATTTTGCCGAGTTCAAAGAGTTGAAGAACATCGACAAAGCAACAATGATTGGTGTATTGGAGGATGTATTCCGCCACGCATTGCAGAAGCAGTATGGCACCGATGAAAACTTCGACATCATCATCAACGACGACAAGGGCGACCTTGAAATTTGGCGTAACCGCGAGGTTGTAGCAGATGAGGATTTCGAGGACGAGGTATCGCAGATTTCGCTCTCGGAGGTGTTGAAGATTGATGATTCGTATGAGGTTGGTGATGAATACACCGACGAGATTCCGTTCTCAGCATTTGGCCGCCGTGCCGTATTGTCGTTGCGTCAGAACCTTGCTTCACGCATTCTCGATCTCGAAAATGCAGGTATCTTCGAGGACTACACATCGAAGGTTGGCGAGTTGATTTCAGGCGAGGTATACCAGGTTTGGAAGCGCGACATGATGATTCTCGACGAGGACGAGAATGAGTTGGTAATGCCAAAGAGCGAGCAGATTCCTAACGACTTCTATCGCAAGGGCGACACCATCAAGGCTATCATCAAGAGCGTGGAGATGGTAAACAACAAGCCTCGCGTTATTCTTTCGCGTACAGCAAATCTCTTCCTCGAAAAGTTGTTCGAGCAGGAGGTTCCGGAGATTAACGACGGTCTTATCACCATCAAGAAGATTGCACGTATTCCGGGAGAACGCGCTAAGGTTGCCGTAGAGTCGTATGATGATCGCGTTGATCCTGTTGGTGCATGCGTAGGTGTTAAGGGCGCTCGTATCTACACAATAGTTAAGGAGTTGCGTAACGAGAATATCGACGTTATCCAGTACACAGCAAATACATCGTTGCTCATTCAGCGAGCATTGGCTCCTGCAAAGGTTTCGTCTATTACCGTTGACGAGGAGAAGAGTACCGCTTCGGTATACTTGCAGCCAGATCAGGTATCACTCGCTATCGGTAAGGGTGGTCTAAACATTCGCCTTGCGAAGTTGCTCACCGGTTTCGACATTGACGTCTTCCGCGAGTTGGAAGAGGAGGATGTTGCTCTCACTGAGTTCGCAGACGAGATCGAGGGTTGGATTATCGACACTCTCCACAATATCGGTTGCGACACCGCAAAGAGCGTACTCGAAATGAATGCCGAGACTTTGGCTAAGCGTGCCGATCTCGAAATTGAGCAGGCACAGCAGGTCATCGAGATCTTGCAGGCAGAGTTTGAGGAGTAGCATAAGGCTACGCCAGGAGATTGTCAGTTGATAATTGACAATTTTAAAAAAGCTAATGGCCAATGGCCAATAATTGTTGAATAAGTAAAGAAAAAAGATAATGGGAAACGAAAAGAAGATACGCCTTATACGCGCAGCCAAGGAGTTTAATGTGGGATTAAATACCATTACCGACTTCTTGCATCGCAAAGGCATCGAGATAGACTCGTCGCCAAATACGCCGATTGACGCCGACACCTATGCCGTTTTGGAGAAGGAGTTTGGAAAGAATCGTCCAAGTGGCAACGAGCTTGATAGTGTTCGAGAGAAGATTAACAAGAAATCGTCCGTAAGCATCGAGCCTGAGGCTAAGCCAAAGGAGGATAAGAGAACTATCGAGGTTAAGGAGGAGGTTGTACAGCCAAAGATTCTCGGTAAGATAGATCTCGAACCGAAGAAGAAGGCTGAGCCGGCTCCTGCACCAAAGGAGGAGCCCAAGCAGGAGTCTCCAAAGGTTGAAGCTCCGAAGGAGGAGGTTAAGCCTATTCCACAGCCAGAGGTAAAAACACAGGTTGTCGAGGAGGTTAAAGAGGAGTCTAAGAAGGAGAACGTATTCCGTGCTACCGAGGCCCCTACCCTTGCCGGACCTCAGATTCTCGGAACAATGGACGTTTCGGGTATGGTTGCAGGTGGCAAGCGTCATCGCAAGCGTTTGGAGAAGGCAAAGATTGACATCTCGAAGCAGCAGAACAACCCTAAGGGTGAGAAGAACGACAAGGGCGAAAAGTTCGACAAGAACAATAAGTTCAATAAGCAGAACAACCAGCAACAGCAAAACCAGGGCGGTGGCAAGAAGAACAAACAGAAACCACAGCCAAAACCTGTTATTCGCCCGGAGGTGAGCGACGAGGAGGTTTCGAAGCAGGTTAAGGATACCTTGGCTCGTTTGACCGCCAAGGGTGCAAAGAATAAGGGCGCGAAGTACCGTCGTGAGAAGCGCGAGGAGGTACGTGAGCGTATGAACGAGGCTTTCGAGCAGGAAGCAGCAGAGAAGAAAATTCTCAAAGTTACCGAGTTCGTAACCGTAAGTGAGGTGGCTACAATGATGAATGTGTCGCCTATGGAGGTTATCTCGGCATGTATGAATCTCGGTTTGATGGTATCTATCAACCAGCGTCTTGATGCCGAGGCTTTGGTTGTTGTTGCCGAGGAGTTCGGCTTTACCGTAGAGTTCGTTTCGGCAGAGATTCAGGAGGCTATTAACGATGACGATATCGACACTGCCGATGATTTGCTCCCACGCCCACCAATCGTAACAGTAATGGGACACGTTGACCACGGTAAGACATCGTTGCTCGATAATATCCGTAAGACCAACGTTACCGCAGGTGAGGCAGGAGGTATCACCCAGCACATCGGTGCATACTCGGTAAACCTCAATGGTCAGAAGATCACCTTCCTCGATACCCCGGGTCACGAGGCGTTTACCGCGATGCGTGCGCGTGGTGCGAAGATTACCGACGTTGCCATTATCATCGTAGCGGCAGATGACCGCGTGATGCCACAGACCGTCGAGGCTATCAACCACGCACAAGCGGCTGGTGTACCAATGGTGTTCGCAATTAACAAGATTGATAAGCCACAGGCTAACCCTGACCACATCAAGGAGCAGCTCTCGCAGATGAATCTCCTCGTGGAGGATTGGGGCGGTAAGTACCAGAGCCAGGACGTTTCGGCAAAGCAGGGACTCAACCTTGACAAGTTGCTCGAAAAGGTTCTCCTCGAAGCCGAGATGCTCGACTTGAAGGCTAACCCTAACAAGAAGGCGAAGGGTACCGTAATCGAGTCAACTTTGGATAAGGGTCGTGGATATGTTTCGACAGTACTTATTCAGGAGGGTACGCTCCACATCGGCGACGTAATCCTCTCGGGTATCTATACAGGTCGTGTTAAGGCTATGTTCGATGAGAATGGTAAGAAGGTTACCGAGGCAGGCCCTTCGACACCTGTACAGTTGCTCGGTCTCAACGGTGCACCACAGGCAGGAGATTCTATCAACGTAATGGACGATGACCGCTCGGCTCGTGAAATTGCCAACAAGCGTGAGCAGTTGCAGCGTATGCAGGGCATCATGACTCAGAAGCACGTAACACTCGACGAGATTGGTCGTCGTATCGCTATCGGCTCGTTCAAGGAGTTGAACATCATCGTTAAGGGTGACGTGGACGGCTCGGTTGAGGCGATGTCGGGTTCGCTCATCAAACTCTCGAAGGAGACCGTTCAGGTAAATGTTATCCACGCTGCGGTAGGTCAGATTTCGGAGAGCGATGTATTGCTCGCTGCTGCATCGAATGCCATCATCGTAGGATTCCAGGTGCGTCCTTCGGCTGCTGCACGTAAGGTTGCCGAGCAGGAGGAGATCGAAATTCGCCTCTACTCTATCATCTACGACGCTATCAACGATATCAAGGACGCTATCGAAGGTATGTTGGAGCCTGTGATGAAGGAGGAGATCGTATGTTCGATTGAGGTTCTCGAAACCTTTAAGATTTCGAAGGTTGGTACTATCGCCGGAGGTATCGTACGTGAGGGTAAGATTACCCGCCACACTCCTGTACGTGTGATTCGTGACGGTATCGTTATCCACACAGGTCGCCTTGGCTCGTTGAAGCGATTCAAGGACGATGTAAAGGAGGTTACTTCGGGTATGGATTGCGGTTTGAACATCGAGTCGTACAACGATATCAAGATTGGCGATATCATCGAGGGATATGAGCAGGTAGAGGTAAAACGCAAGTAAGCGTTTTATCTCCACCTCACCAAATGAGAAATTCAAAATTAAATCATAAATAACCTAAAACAAACAGAAAAGCTATGGCAATTAAATTTGTTACTCCGGAAGAGGCCGTAAAGGCGATTAAGTCGGGTGATCACATTCACCTTTCGTCGGTTGCTTCGGCACCTCAGTGCTTGATTAAGGCTATGTGCGAGCGTGGTCGCGCAGGCGAGTTGAAGGACGTTCATATCCACCACCTCCACACCGAGGGCCCTGCACCATACGCAGAGCCAGAGTTCGAGGGGGTATTCCAGCTCGATTCGTTCTTCGTGGGCGGCAATGTCCGCAAGACTACTCAGGCTGGTTTCGCTGACTATATTCCAATTTTCCTCAGCGAGACTCAGAAGTTGTATCGTTCGGGTGCAGTACCTTGTAACGTAGCTATGATTCAGGTTTCAACCCCTGATCAGCACGGCTACGTTTCGCTCGGTACATCGGTTGACGCTACCCTCGCAGCTGTTGAGTGCGCAGACACCGTAATCGCAGTTATCAACAAGTATGTTCCTCGTGCTTGGGGTGATGCAATGATTCACTCGTCGAAGATCGACATCTTCGTTCAGGACGACCAGCCACTCGAGGAGGCTCACTTCTCGGAGCCAAACGAGGTTGAGGTTAAGATCGGTAACCTCTGCGCAGGTCTTATCGAGGACGGTGCTACCTTGCAGATGGGTATCGGTGCTATTCCTAACGCCGTACTTGCACAGCTCGGCAACCATAAGAACCTCGGTATCCACACCGAGATGTTCGCTGATGGCGTTCTCCCACTCGTTGAGAAGGGCGTAATCAATGGCGAGGCTAAGAATATCGATAAGGGCAAGATGGTTTCGACCTTCTTGATGGGTTCGCAGAAGGTTTATGACTTCATCAACGACAACCCAGGCGTATTGATGATGGACGTAGGCTATACCAACGACCCATTCATCATTGCAAAGAACGACCGCGTAACCGCTATCAACTCTGCTTTGCAGGTTGACTTGACAGGTCAGGTTTGCGCTGACTCGCTCGGACGCAAGTTCTACTCGGGCGTAGGTGGTCAGATCGACTTCATCTATGGTGCATCGTTGTCGAAGGGCGGTAAGGCTATTATCGCTATGCCTTCAATCACCAACAAGGGCGTATCGAAAATCTCTGACGTTCTTACAGAGGGTGCCGGTGTTGTTACTACCCGTAACCACATCCACTGGTTCGTAACTGAGAATGGTGCTGTTGATTTGTATGGCAAGAGCTTGCAGGAGCGTGCTCGCCTTATCATCTCGGTGGCTCACCCATCGGCACAGGAGGCTCTCGACGAGGCTGCGTTCAACCGCTACGGAAGTCACCACCACTATATTAAAAGCTATATGAAAAAGTAAGAAATCGTGTAGGCTTTAAGGCTTGTGGAGGTTGTCGGTAATGCGATGACCTCCCTTGCTTTTAATATAGTGATGGTGACTTAATCTTTACATTCCCCCTAAGTCCCCCTTTGACAAAGGGGGACTTGGTTTTGCTTCGCAAAATAAAAATCGTCATTCCGAAGGAGCGTAGCGACTGTGGGAATCTCCCGCTTACCAATTTTTGGCTTTTAGCCATTAGCCATTAGCCGACCAAGAAGATGACATTTAATGGCATTCGGGCTTTCGCCCTGAATGGCATAGAATGGCAGCGCAGTCTTACGACTGCTTAATGACAGGTCGGCTTTTTGTTATTCAATGTCATTCAGCGACCAACGGGAACGCATGCCATTCGTTGTCATTCGATGTTATTTTTCAGCCGACAAAATTTCGCCCACCTCTTGCTCAATCAAAAAAAAACTAACTATCTCTGCACCCCGAGGATTGCAGAGATAGTTGGAAATTGTGAGTCTCTACGGCTTTCGCCTATTTGAAGGTATGTGTGTGCTTGACCTCGCCCGTCATACCTACGACATCGACCTTGATGCCGTTGGCATCTACCTTCACCTTTAATGCATCTTCAAAAGAGTTTACCACGATTGGGAAGTCGGCCTGATCGGTATGGTAAGAGTACTTATGAACGTGGCCACACAACATAACCGATATATCGGCTCTATTTAATATAGGTATAAACAGTTCTCGAACCTGCTTGGTACCATGCCACATCTTCGGTCCATCTACCGGTGGCATATGAAGGCAAACAACACGATATTTTGCCTGCTTGCACTCATCGCTCTCGACAACCTTTTTGAGCCATTCGGCCTCCTCGGCACGATAAGCATCATAGGCTGCGGTATCGTAGTACTCTATATTATTATCGGGTTTATCCTCACCGCCATCAAGCATAATAAAGAAGGTGTTGCCATGCGTGAAGGTGTAGTATGGTCGGCCCGTAGTTGTCGGAAAGTAGTCGGAAAACTTCAATGCACACTTTCCACGAGTTTCGTGATTACCTCGCACATAGAAGAATGGTACATCGCTCGCAAAGTGTTTTACTGCCGTATCGAGGAAACCGTTAAAAATAATCTGCTCACTCGGTACGCTGCTAATCATATCTCCATTGAAGATTACCATATCGGTTGTCTTCTTATCGAAGCAATGATTGAGATAGGCCTCCATCTTCTCATTCTTGGCATGGACATCGTTCATCACTACAAACTCGATGCTCTCCTTCTTAGGATCGAGAGTAGGTATAATTTGTGCACCCTTGCGATAGACATTTGTTGATACGACATTGCCGTAGTGAATACGGTTGCCATTCTGCGCTAATACCTCCTTCGACATTACGGCATAGCGATACTTCTTACCCGGTTCAAGTCCTGTAACTCGTACCTGATGCAGTGTGCCGATAACACGTTTACCAAAGTGGGTTTGATAGAACTTAGAACGGTCATTGTAGTAGAAGTGCTTTCCATCCTCAGGAGCCACTTCTACCCACGACAACGCATCGGCATCTGTCACCCACATAATAGTAGCTTCCGTATCGCTCACCGCCTGCAAATATGGCCCATGAATAATCTTTATTGCCTGCGCTGACGACACGCAACAAAGCAATAACAGACATATAAGGAGTTTTTTCATAGTGTTTAGCCTATATTATCTGCCGTACTTCTTGATAACGCCACGACCTCCCAGCGACGCACGAACAAACTCCAAAATATAGTCGCGCTCTGCTGATTGAGGAAGGGTGTTTTCAACCTCGTTACAAGCATTGGTAAAGTTCAAATCACTCTGGAAAATAATGCGGTAGGCATTGTGAATAACCTCAATCTGCTCTGCTGTAAAACCACGACGTTGCAAACCCAACTTGTTGATACCGGCATACGAGCCTGTTTCACGCATTGTTACAAATGGTGGAACATCCTGACGCACGAGCGAACCACCCTGCAACATTGCATGGTCGCCAATCTTGCACCACTGGTGAACTGCCGAGTGTCCACCAATTACGACCCAATCACCAACCTCGACCTCGCCTGCAAGCGATACGCGATTTGCAATAACGCAGTGGCTACCCACAACATCGTCGTGTGCCACATGTACATACGCCATCAATAGGTTGCCGTTACCTACAACCGTTGTTCCACGCGAAGCTGTACCGCGACTAATTGTTACACACTCACGGATATCGTTGTCGTCGCCAATTACGGCGGTAGTCTTCTCGCCCACGAACTTCAAATCCTGCGGAAGGCACGAAATTGAAGCCGCAGTGTGAATCTTGTTGCGCTTGCCAATACGAGCACCATCGTGAATAACAGCACCCGGACCAATCCAGCAACCATCGCCAATCACGACATCGCCTGCGATATACGCAAAAGGCTCTACTGTAACATTCTCACCCAACTTTGCATCGGGGTGAACATAAGCCAAAGGACTAATCATATCTTAAATTCAAAATTCAAAATTAAAAATGCAAAATGCAAAATGGCTAACTGCCTATTTATTCTTTACAATCTGTGCAACGATTGAGGCCTCGCAAGCGAGGGTATCGCCGATAAACACCTTACACTCGACATTGGCAATATTGCGACGTGGCGGCTCAACCAAAACACACTCAATCTGCATCGTGTCGCCCGGTGTAATCTTCTGGCGGAAACGCACATTATCGATGCGAAGGAAGTAGGTCGAGTAATTCTCAGGGTCCTCTACCTTGCTCAACTCATAGAGAGCACTACACTGTGCCATCGCCTCGACAATCAATACGCCCGGCATAATCGGCTCAGTAGGGAAATGGCCCTGGAAGAATGGCTCGTTGATGGTTACCTGTTTGATACCCGCAATCGAGTTCTCGTCCATATGAAATACTTTATCAACCAACAAGAACGGATAACGATGAGGTAACATTCGCTTGATGTCGGTGATATTGAACAGCGGAGCCTTGCGAGCATCATACTTAAACTGCGGCTTTACGCCCTCACGACGAATCGAGTTGTAGAGCTGCTTCATAAACTCAGTGTTGGCATAGTGTCCTGGACGGGTTGCCATCACACTACCCTTGATTCGCATACCGAGTAGAGCAAAATCGCCAAGCAAATCGAGCAACTTGTGGCGTGCCATCTCATTCGTCGAGCGAAGTTCAAGATTATTGAGATATCCACCTGTAACCTGAATATCCTTCTTGTCGAAGAGTTGGGATAGACGCTGCAACTGCTCGTCAGTAACAGGATTCTCGACAATTACGATTGCATTATCTACATCGCCACCCTTTACCAATCCGGCTGCTGCCAACGCTTCGAGCTCATGCAAAAAGACGAATGTACGATTTGGGGCTATCTTCTCCGGATAGTTATCTTCCGGCATAAAGGTCGCATATTGGTTACCGATAATCTTCGAATTGAAGTCGATATGTACCGATGCCGAAAACTCCTCATTCGGATATATTGCCAGCATCACACCCTTCTCGGGTATTGCATATACCTGCTTCTCGGTTACCTCATAGAATTTACGGTCTGCGGACTGTGCAACAACTCCCACATGCAAAATCTCGGCTGCATACTCGCGTGCCGAACCGTCCATGATTGGAGTCTCCGGAGCATTGATATCAATCAAAGCATTATCCACACCGAGAGTCCAAAGCGCAGACATGATATGTTCAATAGTGCTTACACGAGCCTCGCCTTGTGCGATAGTCGTACCACGAGCCGTATCCACAACATAATCGCATAATGCGGGCACCGAAGGTGCACCTGCAAGGTCTATACGACGAAATACGATTCCATGATTTTCGGGAGCAGGGCTGACTGTCATAGTAACCTGCTTTCCGGTATGGAGGCCCTTACCCGAAAAGGTAATTGGTGCACCAAGTGTATTCTGTTTTACCGACATAATGTTCTAATTTTGTCAAAGTAGTAAGTATAATCATCACAAAGATAGTATTTTTTTCTTAAAATTATTAATTTTGCATATTATTTTACGCACAACATGGAGCACAAGAGCGATAATAGCAAAAAAACACAACAAGACACACCTCGTCCTCGCCGACAGAGGCTCCGTTTGCCATTCGATAATCGCAGGGAAGACCCTGTGAGTTGGATATACGACAATCGCGTAGGTCTGTGTGTTACGATAATTGTATATCTGGTATTTGCCATCGTATTTGTATCGGCAAAAATCGGATCCTCGAAACGCGCCATTAACGAGACAATGTACATCGACCTGGGTTCGGTAGAGCTTGTATCAGAGGAGCTTGAACGCCTTAAAGAGGAGGTACGTCGAAAGAGCGACATCGACTGGAAGTCCATTCGTAACCTCGCCTCCAACGAGAATGCCCTGAACGAAAATCTCGAAGACGAGAAAGGTACTGATGTATCGGAGTTGAATGCCGCAGCCGAAGCAGTAGAGGCTGAGCGAAAAGCAAATCAGGAGGCCTACGAGAAAGGTCTGCGTGAAGCAAATGCCATAGGCAAAAACCGCAAATCGGGCGACGGAGATAAGGAGCGCAAAGATTCGAAACGCAAAGGTAGCGTTACGGTAAGTTTCTCGTTCAAAAATCCTGTTCGATATAGCCGTCATCTCGTAAAACCGGCCTATCGTTGTGAGGGTGGTGGCGAGGTTATTGTATCGGTTGTGGTAAATCAGCGTGGCGAGGTCATTTCTGCCGTAGTAACAAGCGGAGGCGATGAGTGTATGCGACAAACAGCTGTCGAGTCGGCGCGAAATTCACGCTTCGACATCAACAATAATGCACCGGCAAAGCAACAAGGCACAATAACCTATATCTTTATTCCACAGTAACAAATGCGTCGTTTTATAGCAATATTCTTCGCCCTGGCGGTTTCGCTTTCGGCATTTGCCGAAGGTACAGATGATATTGCCATAAAACCTAAGAGTCAATATCCCGTTATCGGTTTGTGGAAGCAGAACTATATAGTTACAGGCTTTGCAACCAACAAACCCGTATCGAAATACTCTTCGGATATCAAATTTCAGTTGAGTATAGCAATGCGATTGTGGAGTGTCAATGACAAACTCGACTTTTTCGTCACATATACACAACGCAGTATTTGGGATATCTATCAGGAGTCGTGCCCTTTTCGCGAGAATACATACAGCCCAGGCTTTTGGGTGGCATGGCAGACGAGGGATAACCTTCGTCTTCTCTTCGGAATCGAACACGAATCAAATGGTCTGAAAAATGAGCAAACACGCTCTTCCAACTATGCGACGGTGGCGTGTCTGTACGAGCCATTCGACAATTGGATTTTCGGAGGTCGCGCGTGGTACGGCTATTATGACCGTGAAACCATCAGCCACTATTACCATTATCGTGGAGTGATGCAACTATGGGCGACATTCCACACTCGCGATGAGCGTGTAGCGGTTACGGCTCTCGTAAATCCGACCATAACATTTGCAAAATACAATGTGCAGGTCGAGGCGTCATGGCGTATGGCAAAAAGAGGAGATTGGCTACCCTGTCTATTTGTGCAATACAACTACGGATATGGCGAAACAATGCTCGACTACAACAGACGACATAGCAAAATACGAATCGGTATATCACTGATGAACAACAAATTAAATCTATACTAAGAACCCTCTCAAACAATGATAAATGCAGAGCACTTTCTACTAATCGGAGCAATACTTCTGTTCGTTGCCGTAATGGCGGGTAAGGTTGCCTATCGCTTCAATGCACCGGCACTCTTGCTCTTCTTGGCGGTAGGACTATTCTTCGGCTATGATATCCTATCGTTCAACTCACCCGAATTGACACAATTTATCGGTATGATATCGCTCTGTATTATCCTATTCTCGGGCGGTATGGATACCAAATTTTCGGAGATTAAGCCAATACTTGCGGAGGGTATAACTCTCGCTACGGCGGGCGTTTTGATGACGGCTCTATTGCTCGGAGGTTTCATCTATGCCATAGCACCTGTAATAGGTTTCGAGTTATCGTTCCCATTGGCACTACTTCTTGCATCTACCATATCTTCTACCGACTCGGCATCGGTCTTTTCGATTCTGCGTACCAGACGTCAGGGTCTATGCGAAAATCTGCGACCTTTGTTGGAGTTGGAGAGCGGTTCGAATGACCCTATGGCATATATCCTCGTAATTCTGTTAATACGAATGCTAGGCGGTGAGGGCGATGAAATCAGCGCAGGTGGAGCGATATTAATGTTCGTTGTGCAGATGGCAGTAGGTGCAATCATCGGCTATCTCTTTGGTCGCACGTCGGTATGGATTATCAACAAAATCAATATCAACAATGCTTCTCTCTACTCGGTATTGCTTTTGGCTTGCGTATTTTTCACATTCTCGTTTACATCGTTGATTAAGGGTAACGGTTATTTGGCGGTATATATCGCCGGCCTTATAGTGGGTAACAACAAGCTCGTAAATAAGCGTACCGTAACAACATTCTTCGACGGAATCACATGGTTGTTCCAGATTATCATGTTCCTTATGTTGGGTCTATTGGTAACTCTCGAAGATACCTTAAAACCGCAACTCTTATTATTAGGCATTGTCGCAGGAGCATTTTTGATATTTGTGGCACGCCCTATTGCGGTCTTTCTCTCGCTTGCGCCATTCCGTAAGCTCTCGAAAAAGGCTCGTGGCTATATTTCGTGGGTGGGGTTACGAGGTGCCGTTCCGATTATATTTGCAACATATCCTTGGGTGGCAAAAATCGAGGGAGCCGAGATTATCTTCAACGTGGTATTCATCATGACAATTCTATCACTCATAATACAGGGAACAACTGTTAGCAGTATGGCGGAGTTGTTCGGTTTGGCATACACCGAAAAGGAGAGTAAATTTGAAGAAGCATTGCAGGATAAAGTTAAGTCCGCCTTCACCGAGATTGCCGTAACAGAGCAGATGCTATCTGAGGGAAATACCCTCAACAAGGTTGCTCTGCCCGACAATACGTTGGTCGTAATGGTATGTCGCGATGGCGACTACTTTGTACCAAAGGGCAGTGCCGAGTTGCAAATGGGCGATAAGTTGCTTATCCTATCGGATCGCAATGACGAGTTGGCTACCCACTACAAGGAGTATGGCGTGGAGGATATAATTTCGTTTAAATAGAAATAATTTCTTATCTTTGCCTTATGGTGTCGGAGGCTAGAAATATAAGTTGGTTTGCCATGCGTGCGACCTATGGTCGTAACCTTATGGCGCAGAGGTTGCTCGAAGTTCAGAAAATCGAGAGCTTCGTGCCTATGCGTAAGCGTACCACAAAACTTGGTCGTCGCATCAAAACCGATATGATACCCGTAGTACGCGACCTTATTTTTGTACTCGGAGAGCGCAACACGATACAAGAGGCAAAGAGTAAGATCCCGTACCTCCATTATATAGTTCGCCCCACAGAGGGTAAAAACTGTCCCATAGAGGTACCTGACGAGCAAATGCAACAATTCATTGCCGTATGCAACGACATGAGCGACAGCACAGAATTTCTATCGGAGGAGCCTCTTGACTTCAAGGTTGGGCAAAAGGTGCGTGTGTTACGAGGCCCTTTCAAAGATATTGAAGGCCGACTCGTAAAGATTGAAGGCAAGCGCTCGAAGCGATTTGTCGTAGCGATAGAGGAGGTAATAGCAGTATCGGTATCGGGAATAAAGCCCGAAGATGTTGAGCCAATAGAGTAAACTAATTTGACAATGAAGATAATAAAGACAGATATCGAAGGTGTGGTAATCATCGAGCCACAACTATTCGAAGACGAGAGAGGATATTTCTGCGAAACATTCTCCGAGCAGAGATTTTGTGAGCAGGTCTGCAACTGCCATTTTGTGCAGGACAATGAAGCAAAATCCTCGTACGGCGTAGTACGCGGTCTGCACTTTCAATTGCCACCCCACGCGCAAAGCAAATTGGTGCGTGTAACCAAAGGGCGTGTTCTCGATGTTGCTGTCGATATTCGCAAATCATCTCCGACCTTCGGCAAGTATATTGCGGTAGAGCTATCTGACGAAAATCATCGCCAGATATTTATTCCGCAAGGTTTTGCTCATGGCTATGCGGTATTGAGCGACGAGGCGGTATTCGAGTATAAATGCGACAACTATTATGCTCCGCAGAGCGAGGGAGCAATCGCATGGGACGATAAAGAACTCGGCATAGAGTGGAAAATTCCGGCCAACGAAGTAATTCTTTCCGAGAAGGACAAACATCACCCGACACTTGCCGAGTGCAAAGCTTTATTTGAGTAGTTATGAAGATATTGGTAACGGGCGGAAACGGACAATTAGGTTATTCCTTGCGCTTGGCGAGTGCCGAGAGCCCTCACCATTTTGTGTTTACCGATATCGAGGAGTTAGACATTACCTGCGCCGAAAAGGTCGAGGCGTTTTTCGAGCACACTAAGATTGATGTGGTGATTAATTGTGCTGCCTATACCGCCGTAGATTTGGCCGAAGACAATGAAGTCCAAGCTGACATATTGAACCATAAGGCGGTAGCGATACTTGCCGATGCGTGCAAGCGTCACAACGCGACACTTATTCATATCTCCACCGACTATATCTTCTCCGGTGATGCCGAAATTCCGTATAACGAGGAGGCCGTGCCTGCGCCAATCAGCGTCTATGGTCGCACCAAATTGGCAGGCGAACATGCAGTAATATCTTCGGGTTGCAACTATATTATTCTGCGTACAGCGTGGCTCTATTCGCAGTTTGGTCGCAACTTCGCAAAGACAATGCGCGAATTGACAGCAACTCGCTCGGAAATTCGCGTTGTTGCAGACCAAGTAGGTACACCGACATATGCAGGTGATTTGGCAAAGGCTATCACCTATATTATAAATAGCGGACAATTATCGAAATGCGGCATCTATAACTACTCGAATGAGGGGCAATGTTCGTGGCACGAATTCGCTTTGGAGATTGCTCAATTGAGTGGCAACAGCCATTGCAAAATATCACCTTGCACAACTGCCGACTACCCCACTAAGGCTTGTAGGCCAGAATACTCGGTGCTCGACAAACGCAAGATAAAAGAGGTGTTCGGCATAGAGATACATCAATGGAAAGAGTCACTCAAACAGTGTATTGCAGAGTTAGAAAAGTAAACGCCTGAGATATCTCAGGCGTTTCTTTTAGTATCAGTAGTCGCTTACTCCGTGTACTCGAAATCAACCGAGCCGTCCTTAGGACACTTAACAACGTTGTTTACCAACCACTTGCTACCCTCCTTTGTCGAGATAAATACGATAACGCGAAGGTTGTCGTGATTCCACGTTGTCTGCGAGCCTTTGCCATTAGGCTTCAACTCGAAAGCAAACTCGCGCGACGCTGTTTTACCCGCCTCGATAGTACCAAGTGAGAAGCCAGAGAAGTCTGTACTGGTGAGTTTGCTGTCGGCAAGACGGATAGCATTGTCGTGAGTATCAAAATTGATACCATCAAGCGAAGTCGTTCCAAAATTTGACTGAGTTGCCGAGATATTATCCTCCAATAGCCAAGCACCAACACGGAATTCGGTACTCTCCTTCGCCTTGACCAATACATTTATATTGATATATCCCTCGGTTGCATTATACTTCGAATTAACAGCAATGCCACCCTTTGCCTCGGTACGAGCATACGAGTCGTTGATAAGTTTTGTAACAGCAGCGTAGCTTGCAGAAACGTCTGTCGTCTTATCCAAATCGGCATAGATGGAAGGGAATCCAATAACGCCCATTGCGTTATCCAAAGTAGCAGCCGCAGTCAAATACATAGGATCGTTCTCGTTATAGAGGTGAGCCGCAGCAATAACAATCTTGTCGTTCAACGACTTAACGCTGGTAACCTGATAGAGCGCATTTACCATATTAGGGCAGTAACCACAGCCTGTACCAGTGAACTGAGTGAGCAACACACGACGCTTGAAGTTGGTCTTCGACGGATATTTATCCTCCGGTACAGCAGGACCTGTCGGTGGTGCCTGGATAACACTAACATTTACAGCATTTGAGATAACGGCACCATACGCAGCCCATATCGCATGCGTTCCCTGCTTCGTAGATGAAAATGTATTGCCATAAAGCGGAGTTTCACCATCATACAAGGTATAGCCACTATTCAAAACTACTTCTCCGTAATAGAGAGTAAAGGTTACATAGTCCTCTCCATTGTCGTAGATGACATTTTTATCGGCAACGAGCAATAGTTCCTTAGTCTTGCCGGCTTCCTGTGTAACCAATAGCTCAGCCGACAAGTTGTAGTCATCGGTGGTAACATATATTACACCTTGACGTGTTGTCTGTTCAGTATTCTCCGATATCGAAATAGATAGATAAGAGCTACCAGCCTCACCTATTTTACTCTGAATTGAGATCCAATTCACAGAGCTTTGTGCACTCCACGCATACGAAGATACAACATTTACATAATATTCATCATATCCGGCTGCCGGCACCACAATCTCGCTATTCGAGAGTTCAAGCACGCCCGCATTAGGCATATCGGGACCAACAACATCTTCCTCCGACGAGAAACAACCGACAAAGATCAACGGCAATAACAATAGTAATGATAGAATCTTTTTCATTATTATAATTTGGTTAAAATTTGAGCTTAACAGATTTGCAAATATACAAAAAATAAAATAACCTTAACACTAAAAGAGCCGAAAAAGCAAGACAATAACTGAACCCAACGGCAATAACGTATTTTTAAGAAGGCAAATAGAGGGTGTACAATCTTTATTTCTTGTAAGAAGTCGTGAGGTGCTGTTTATCACAAAAGAAAGGCCTTCGGGATAGTACAAAATAGTACAGCCCGAAGGTCTTTACTTTTAGCGATGTGCCGCAGATTGCGGCTTATCACAAGAAATTATGCTCCGAAGTTATCGTAAAGAATATTCTCCGGTGGAACGCCAAGTGAATCGAGGAGCTTCTCTACCGCGCCGACCATCATTGGAGGTCCACACATAAGGTAGATACAACCCTCCGGATCCTCGTGGTTTTTGAGGTAGTTCTCGAAGAGAACATTGTGAACGAAACCTACCTTGTAGTCAACGCCTGCTGCATCTGCCTCCGGATCCGGACGGTCAAGAGCAAGGTTAAACTTGAAGTTAGGGAAGTCGCGCTCGATCTCTGCGTAGTCCTCCAAATAGAACGCCTCTTTGAGTGAACGAGCACCATACCAGAAGGTAACAGGACGCTTAGTCTTCTCAGTCTTGAAGAGATGCATGATGTGTGAACGCATAGGCGCCATACCTGCACCACCACCGATAAAGATCAACTCCTGAGTATCAGGCAAGTTGTCAGGGAGGAAGAACTCTCCGTAAGGACCCGACATAGTGATCTTATCACCCGGTTTGAGCGAATAGATATATGACGAACATACACCCGGATTAACAGGCAACATCTTACGGTCAGGACCGAATGGAGGAGTTGCGATACGAACA
Organism: Alistipes sp.; assembly: GCA_045644085.1. Lineage (GTDB taxonomy): Bacteria > Bacteroidota > Bacteroidia > Bacteroidales > Rikenellaceae > Alistipes. Next base: position 21,163 of record JAZRGH010000079.1, read on the forward strand.
TTCAAGCGGATAATATCGCCCTCAGCAGGGTATGTTGCGCACGAATATGCACGTACCTGAGGCTCAGGGTTAACCATCTTCAAGTCGCGAAGACCAAACTTAACCCAATCCTCCTCGTACTGAGGATCTACATCGATATCCTTGTAATCAACAGTGATTGCAGGAACATCAATCTGGATGTAACCACCGGAACGGAAGTTGAGGTGCTCGCCCTCTGGCAACTTAACCACGAACTCCTTGATGAAGGTTGCAACGTTGTGGTTCGACACAACCTCGCACTCCCACTTCTTAATACTCAAAACTGAATCAGGCACAGCGATCTTCATATCCTCCTTAACCTTCACCTGGCAACCCAAACGCCAATTCTCACGAATCTGCTTGCGGTTGAAGAAGCCTGTCTCGGTAGGAAGAACCTCGCCACCACCTTCCAATACCTGGCACTTGCACTGACCACATGCGCCCTTACCACCACAAGCCGATGGAAGGAAAATGTCTGCCGTAGCAAGTGTAGCAAGGAGGTTACCACCAGCCTCAACCTCAACGACCTTCTTGCCGTTGTTGATGTCGATGGTTACATTGCCTGACGATGTCAATTTAGCCTTTGCAAAGAGCAACAGTGCCACCAAAAGGAGTGTTACTGCAAGAAAGGCAACGATTGCAACAATAATTACTTTTACCATTTTCTTTACTCTTATTAAAGGTTTACAACTGAATACCCGAGAATATCATAAATGCGATACCCATAAGGCCTGTGATAATAAATGCGATACCCGGACCCTTCAAGGCGTTAGGAATGTGCGAGTACGAAAGGCGCTCGCGGATTGCTGCCATCATAACGATAGCCAACCACCAGCCAATACCCGAACCCAAACCATATAC
>JAZRGH010000080.1:0-21020 GCA_045644085.1 Alistipes sp.
TCGCTATACTATCTCTATCCGCGAGGAGAAGGGTGGTACTTATAGCGTAGGCGTAGGTGGCCGTGTTATGGCTGACTATAAGCCTTGGTATCAGCTTATCGTATTGTTCGATACCAACGAGCAGATGGCTGACGAGTTGAGCCAGATTGTAATCGACGAAATTAAGAAGATTGCAACAGAGGGCCCTAATAAGGAGGATGTCGAGAAGACTCGCAAGTATCTCTTGAAGGAGTACGAGAACCAGATCCAGTCGAATGATAATTGGGTTGATTGGCTCGATCAGTACAACTATCGTGGCATCGACTTTACAGCCGAGTACAAGAAGGCTGTCGAGGAGTTGACCTATGACGATTTGAAGGCTCTTGCGGCAAAGGTATTGGCTGACAACAATATGGCTTATATCGTAATGCGCCCTGAGAAGTAAAATTGAAAGTTGATAATTAAAGTAAATGCCGAGCAGTTTTGCTCGGCATTTCTTTTTAGCTTTTAGCTCTCCGTTTTCGCTTGCTTATCTCCACTCAATCGCTGCGGTGCAGGCGACTGCGTCTTCGCCATTGCGAATTTCAAATAGCGAGAGATTTTCTCGTTGCTCGTAGCCAATGGTCAAAACCTCGCCCAAGCGGCACTCCTTTGCAAAGTGAATATCAAGGCGGAGTGGGCGTGGCTCAGTCAGATACTCAATTGGCAGGGTGTTGAGCATCATACGGATATAGCGCATTGTGTTTACATGGCGGTTGAAGTCGATATCGCTATAACGCACCTCGTGCTTACGGGTTACGCTCGGCTCTATACCTCGTACCTTTCGTGGTGCTTCGCAAGGCGATGGCGCATCGCAGAACTTACCCTCGAAAAGGCTGTCAACCTCCTCCAATGACACAGGCATACGCTTCTCGAAGTCGATGACGCACCACTGCGACACTGCGCGACCAAAGATATTGCCTTTGCCGTCGCAAAGCTCGAAATTTCGTGGCGAGATAAGGCGTGAAGCGTGTGGATTTACCCAAGTGAGAATTCCATACTCCTCGTACTGCTCGGGCTGGCGGTCAATCTCGACAGCCATACGCGAAAGCACCCACGAGCGGTTTTGCTGCATCAACACATCGGCACTAATGCCCTTATGCTTGGCATCGACTCCTGCAACATTCAAGAGGTCCGAACAGAGTGATTCGATGGTTGCGTGGAGCATAAAATCAACTTTTTCGGGTGCAACCGAAAAATTATACTTTGTCTTCTCTGCCATAATTTTGCTTTGATAATTGCACAAAGGTAGCGATTATGGTAATAATTTGCAATAAAAAGTCCTCGAAAACGACTTTTACGCCATTTCGAGGCACTATTCGAGCGTGTCCGAAAATTTGGAGTTTAAGACTTTTTTGCTTATCTTCGTAATCGGTTAGTTAGTTTTTAATGCGAAAAATGCAAAGAGAAAATGGGAATTAAGGTGAAACTCGATGTGGTGTTGGCTCGGCGTAATATGACGCTGACGCAGTTATCGGAGAGGATAGGCGTAACCCTCGCAAACCTCTCTATCTTGAAAACAGGTAAAGGTAAGGCGATGCGTTTCTCTACGCTCGAAGCCATTTGCCACGAGTTGAACTGTCAACCCGGCGACATCTTGGAGTACAAAGAGGAGGAATAAGCCTCGTTTGGTATCGGTTTTGCAAGTAAGTCTGCTTCGTAAAAGGTTTATTTTTATGGAGCAGACTTCTAAATATCAGCGTAGCATCGAGCGACTGAACGATGCACTTGGCAAGGAGATTTCGACAACCTTGCAGTATATCTATTTCCACACCATCTTCGAGGATGCGGGGTACGAACACCTTGCACGACTTATGCGCCGTGTGTCGATTGCTGAGATGGAGCATATCGAGCATATTGCCGAGCGAATTTTGTTCCTCAATGGCAAGGTCGATATGAACCCTTCGCATAAGGTGCAGCAGATTGACGAGCCTGTCGAGGCGTTCTATTTGGCTGTGAAGTTGGAGCAGAGTACGATTGATAGTTATAACGAGTACTCTCGCCTATGCGCCGCCGAGGATGATGCCGTTACGCACAAGATTTTTCAGGAGATGTCCGCCGAGGAGGAGGAACACCTCGATATCTTCCGCACCGAGTGGCAAAACCTCCTCGATTATGGCTCGCACTACCTAGCCTTGCAATCTATCGCCAACAGCAAACACAAATCGAAAGGGGAGTAGTATTTGCGCTATGCCAATATGTGCAATCGTAGGAATTTTTAATTTTAAATTCTCAGTTCTCAACTTTTTTTGTATCTTTGTGAAACGGATACAAAACAGAGATTGGTATGAAGATTGTAATTCTTGGTCCTGCGCACCCTTATCGTGGCGGTTTGGCGGCGATTATGGAGACTATGGCGCGTGAGTATCAGAGTCGCGGAGATGAGGTTAAGGTCTATACCTTCTCGCTGCAATACCCTTCGCTGTTATTTCCAGGCAAAAGTCAACTAGTCGATACGCCACCACCTCACGATTTGCATATCGAGCGCGTTATGAATACTTGTAACCCCCTGAATTGGGTGGCACTTGGCGAGCGACTCCGCCGTGAGGCTCCCGATATGATTTTGATGAAGTATTGGACTCCATTTATGGCGCCTTGCTTCGGCACAATCTGCCGTATCGCCCGCCGAAACGGCAAGACGAAGGTCATCTGCCAGATCGACAATGTCGAGCCACACGAACACCATTTGATAGATAAGCCGTTTAACCACTACTACCTTGGTGCAGTAGATGGCTTTGTGTATATGTCGGAACAGGTGGGTGGCGAATTGAAAGCATACACCTCCGCACCTGCCCTCTTCTCACCACACCCGATGTTCGAGAACTTTGGCGAGAGGGTAGAGCGCACCGAGGCGTGCCACAAACTCGGACTCGATGCCGACAAGCGATATTTGCTCTTCTTCGGTCTTATCCGCGACTATAAGGGTTTAGATCTGCTTTTAGAAGCATTCGAAAAGATTGAGGACAAAGAGTTACGACTGCTCGTTGCAGGCGAATTCTACAACGATAAAGAGCAATACCGCACTGTGCTTGACTGCCTTGGCGAGAGGGTAGTGCTACACGAAGGCTTTGTGAAAGATGAAGATGTGAAATACTACTTTTCGGTGGCTGATGCGTTGGTTCTTCCGTATCGTACCGCAACGCAGAGCGGTGTGACGCAGATAGCCTATAACTTCTCGGTACCTATGATTGTTACGCGCGTGGGCGGACTACCGGAGATTGTTGCAGATGGCAAGGTCGGTTTTGTATGCGAGCCTACGGCAGAGAGTATCGCTAATGCAATAAAACAGCTCTATAAAGATGATATACTCGCTCGCTTTGCAGATAATTTTCCTACGGAGCGCAAACGCTTCTCGTGGGCAACAATGTGCGACAAGATAGTTGAAGTTTATCACATAGAGAGTAGAGAGTAATTAGTAGAGAGTAGTTTAATTCTGCATTCTGCATTTTGAATTAAAAAAGATGGGTATCATATCGATACCCATCTTTTTGTTATTTGTTGTTTGAATTATTTTGCAAACTGTACAGCAGCCGAGAACTTCTTAGCTACATACTTCGCATTAGCATACTTGTGCATCATGCGGAGGTCGCTCTTTACAGATGCCTTGAGAGGCATTACAGCTCCATTGTCCTCTGCAGGAGCCTTAACAGCTGTCATAACATCACCCGAGAAGGTGTATGCAGGCTCAGTATAGGTCCATACATAGACATCCTCACCAACAATCGGCCAAATGTTGAACGATACCACATTGAACAATGAACCTGTTGTCAACTCACCAACATAAGCCTCAATTGTTACATTGCCCTCAGCATCCATCTTGAATGTATATGGAGGATACTCGCCGCCAACGAATACACCTGAGTCATAACCCATATCAGGAACTGCAGATTGAGCTTGCCACTGATAGACCACACCCTGCTCAGCATCCTCGTATACAATTTCATTGTTAAGCAACTCAATCTTGTTGCCAGAATAAACACCGATTGCAGGACCCTCCATACCGAAGTAGCCATCCCAGCCATAAACAACGCACATACCTGCCATAGATGCATCAAACTCTGCGCCATCAACAATCTCAATTGGCTTTGTGAGGCCCTCCTCTACATCAAGGAAGAACTCCTCATACTGCTCGTCAGTGGGATTGGTCTGCTGCAAGTAAACCTTAGGAGATGTTACATTCCAAGTACCAGCCCAAACCGAAGAATCAAATGTTGATGGCAAAGTAGAGAATGTCTTGTAAGAAAGATCTGTGCTGGTGAGGTTGCCATTAGCATCTACGCCGAAAGCATATACCATATACTCAGTCTCAGGAGACAACTCCTTGAAATCCCAAGTCGATACGCCAGAGCTGAGAATAGCATCTTCGCCCTCAGTCCATGAAAGGCCCTTGTCTGCCTGAGCCTTCAAATACTCATGTACATACACCATGTACTCCTTGCTTGTGCCAATCGATGCCAAGTTAGAATACTTTGTTACCGACCAATAGTAAGTACGAGTCTCGTCCTTTGGTGTAACTGTTACTGCTGCACCATACTCACCAATACCTGCAACCTCGATAGCAAATTCATTGCCACCGCCCTGAGTACCAGTCTTACCACCATCATCTTCACTTGGTGTACAACTTGCGAATGCAAGTCCAACCATTGCCAAAAGTGTAAATAACTTTTTCATAATTGCATTTTTTTTAATAGTTAATAAATAAGTTTAATAATAAATTGTAAGTGTGTATTTTTATGCTTAATTTATTCTCCCATTCGTTCCGTTTTCAGTCTTAAATCCGACAATTAGACGGCCCTATTAAGGAGTTGTGTAGAGCAAAATTATATTAAAAAAATTTAATATCCAAATATTTTACAATTAAAAAAGAGCTTAAATTACGATTTTTATGTTTTTTTATGAAAATATTAACAAAAAAGCCTCCCGAATAGGAAGGCTTGTAACAATTTGTAAGTAGGTAATTACTATTTGATGTTTGGAAGCTCCAAACCATAGCCATTTCGCTTGTCCATAGCCTTTAACCAGAGGCTAAAAAACAATGCCAAACCACCTAACGATGCGAACATCAACATAGGAAGGGTGTAGTTGTATGCAACACCCTCGACGCCTGACGCAATCTGCTCGGCTACGCCCGGATTACTCTTCTCCAAAGCCCAACCAATCAACATTGGCGTACCGCTCAAACCGAAGTTCTGCACCCAGAAAATCAACGAATAGGCACTACCAAGGAAACGCTTGTCCATAATCTTTGGAATAGAAGGCCACAACGATGCCGGTACCAACGAGAACGAGATACCCAACAAGATGATAGCTGCGTATGCTACAAACTTATTAGGGAATGCAGGCAATACCAACGCAAATGTAAGGTGGCATACAATCATCAACAACGAGCCGAGAATAAGCATAGTTGCGCCCTTTCCTCTCTTGTCAAGGAACCAACCGAGAAGTGGAGTAATGCAGGCTGCGCCAATCGGGAACCAACGGAAAATATCTGCTGCGGTGGTAGCATCGAGGCCGAGGTTACTCTGCAACATGTTGGCTGCGAACTTTTGGAATGGGAAAATTGCCGAGTAGTACAATACGCACAACATAGCAACAATCCAGAACAACTTGCTTGTAAAGATATTCTTCACATCTGCAAGCTTAAACTCCTCCTCACTCTCGCCTTGTGCAGCATCTGCACCCAACTGCTTATCGAACTTCTTGTCCATAACGCAGAAGATAGAGTAGCAGAGCAGGCCGATAAAGAGAAGTGCTGTACAGAATGCAACAGGTCGAACAATCGTAGGATCAACTCCTCCGATACCCGCCAAACGAGGCGATATAGTAAATATAACGAACACGCCCACGCGCGCGAGGGCCATCTCCAAGCCCATCGCCAAAGCCATCTCTTTGCCTTCGAACCACTTTGCAAGGGCCTTCGATGCGGTGATACCCGCCATCTCACAGCCACAACCAAAGATCATAAAACCGAAAGATGCGAGCTTTGCACTTGCAGGCATGGCAACCCACCACGAGTTGAGCCAACTCTCCAAGCCTGTGCCGATAAAGGCATTGCTAACAGCGTAATACTTGATGCATGCGCCCACAACCATTACGATTGCCGAGGTCAAACCCGTAAAGCGGATACCCATCTTGTCAAGAATGATACCTGCAACGATGAGGAAACCCCATACGTTGAGCAGATACTCCGAACCTGCGTAGGTTCCGAATACATCAGAGGTCCAGCCACGCTGGATTTGAATCAACTCCTTGATAGGAGAGATTACATCAACGAACATGTGCGCAAAGAGCATCATAAGCGCGATAAGTACCATCGCACCCCAACGAGCCAACGCAGAGTCGTTCAACTTTTTTTGAATAGTTTGAGTCATAATACTTTAATTTATTTAAGTGTTTGATATGTTATTGTTGTCTGGTGTAGGTTTTTAACACCTCGTATGCCTCTTCGATACCCAACTCGCCAGCCTTCGAGATGTCAAGACAGCCCTTGCGGGTATCTTTCATATATATCTGTATCAAACCTCGATTGTAGTATGCTTCGGCGAAGTGTGGGTTTAATTCAATAGCTTTCGAATAGTCCTCGAATGCCTCAGGCAACTTGCCCGACAATGCCAGGAGATTTGCGCGATTATAATGAGCATAAGCAAAGCCCGAATAGAGCTTTATCGCCTTTGTCAAATCGGCAATCGCCTCATCGTAATTGTAAGTACGGGTTGTGCGGTTGTGGAGTTGTCGTGCAGGATCGCTCTCAATCGAAATACGCTGATATGCGCTCTCTATCGATGAGATAAAGTCGATCATCTCGGCTTGTGTCGTAGCACGATTAAGATACACAAACGGATTGGTAGGAGATACCTGAATTGCTGCTGCGTAGGTGTTTACAGCATTTGTATATTGCTTAACCAACGACTCCGAAATCGCCAGCGAGAACAACTCCTCGAAGGTCGATGTTGTGGTATGTGCCTTGGCTTTCAATCGGCGATTTATCGCCACAAGCGAATCAGGTGCGAGGTTGCTCTCGCGACACGATATAGTCAACAACGGATTGTCGAGTCGCTTTATGAAATCTTCGGCTCGCTGTGAGTGGTATTTACGCGCTGTTGCAGTTTGCTCGGTTGAATCCTGTGTAAACGTGAATTTGAAGAGTGGCAACAATGCCATTTTTTCGTCGTTTGTACGACGTGATGTTATGCGTTCAAACGATGAGCTTGCCAACTTGCTCTCAAATGATAAAAGCTTATCGAAACGACGAGTTGTGTCGGCATAGATAGAGTAGGTGGTGTCGTTTAGACGCGCTTTGTACTCTGCAATCTTTCTCTCGGCAATCTGTTTGTCGCTACGCGCACCCTTGTAGTCACGCAGAAGATGACGCAGATAACTACGTCCAAGATAGGCGTTTGCAAAATCGGGATATAACTCGATAGCCTTAGTATAATCGTTCTTTGCACGCTCAATTTCGCCTAATTGCTGATAAAGTAGTGCTCTATTGTAATATACTAAGACATTATCGGGCGAATACTCCGCAACCTTGTTATAATCGTCAAGCGCTCGATTGTAATCACCAACTCGAGAACGAATTATTGCACGATTGAAATATGTAATCGAACTTGTTGAGTCGAGTTGTATCACTCGGTCAAGATCCGACAACGATTGCATCGGGCGATTTGTTTCGTTATAGACCAACGCACGATTGAAATATGACATCGCCAACATCGTGTCGCATTTTACCGCCATGTCGAAATCCTTTTCCGCTTCATCGTAGCGATTTTGCTGCATCAGCAACACTCCTCGACGGTTGTAGCCATTCGGACTCTCTCGATTGGTGCGAATTCCCATATCGAAATCGGAGTATGCACGCAACGTATCTTTGAGATAGAGGTGGCAAACTCCACGATTTATATATGCATCAGCGACCTTCTTTTCGTAGCGAATGAAGTTGTCGAAATCTTCGATTGCCTCTTTGAATTGTTGATTGAGCAAACGTGTAACGCCTCGACTATAATATGGGTTTGGTAGGTCGGGGCGGAGTTCGATGGCTTCGCGGAAATCGTTCAGTGCATCATCGTAATTTCCTAAACGAGAACGTGTTATAGCGCGATACGTAAAGGCAGTAGTAAATACGGGATTTTTCTCTATCGCCTCAGTGAAGTCCGACTCGGCACCAAGCAAATCGTCCAAATTGTATTTAGCGATACCACGCAGAAAATAACCTTCGTATGCCTTGTCGTCAAAGCGCAAGAGTACATTGAGAGTGCGAATTGCCTCCTTAAAGTCATTCTCCATCATCTGGCGACGACCTATATAGAAGAAATAATCACGATTGTATTGCGCCACAACCGAAGTTATGGCGCAAACAACAAACAATATCGTAACTACTAATTTACGCATGCTTCTCTAACGTATCTTATTAAATATCGTTGTATCCAAAACGCGAGAGCTGGCGGTCATTATTGCGCCAATCGTCATTAACTTTTACAAAGAGTTGCAAAAAAACCTTTTTGCCGAGGAATGCCTCGATGTCGGCACGTGCCTGCTGGCCAACTTTTTTAAGTCGTTCACCCTTGTGACCAATTACGATGCCCTTCTGTGAGTTGCGCGAAACATAGATGGTAGCCGAAATGCGATCAATGGTCGGCTCCTCCTTGTACGAATCAATCTCTATCTCGCAGCAGTAGGGTATCTCCTTATCGTAGTTGGTGAGAATCTTTTCGCGGATAATCTCCGATGCAAAGAAGCGCAACGTCTTGTCGGTCAGCGTATCCTTCGGATAGTATGGTTCGCCTTCGGGTAGGTTTTCGAGTATCTTTGCGAAAATCGCCTCGATATTGAACTGTTCTTTTGCCGATGCAGGAACGATTATCGCCTCCGGTAATCGGTTGTGCCACTCAGCAACAATCTTTTCGAGATTCTCCTGATTTGTAAGATCTATCTTATTGACTACCACGATGGTCGGAATGCCACTCAACTTTATCTTCTCGATAATATCAGCCGAGCGCTCGCCCTGCTCTTCGACAGTGTCGGTAACATACAACACCACATCGGCATCGCTCACGGCACCTCGCACGAAGTTCATCATTGACTCCTGCAATTTGTATGCAGGCTTTAAAATTCCCGGTGTATCGGAATAGACGATCTGGAAATCGTCACCATTCACGATACCCATAATACGATGGCGTGTAGTTTGCGCCTTTGATGTAATGATTGACAGGCGCTCGCCAACCAATGCATTCATCAGTGTCGATTTTCCGACATTCGGATTACCGATAATATTTACAAAACCGCTCTTGTGCATTATCCTTATCTTCTCATTCCGAAGTTACGCGGCATCTTCATTTTGCCGCTTGTTACCATCTTCATCATCTTGCGCATGTCGTCGAACTGCTTTATTAATCGATTAACCTCAGCCATAGAGGTTCCCGAACCTTTCGCAATGCGCTCACGACGGCGAGCATTTAACGACTCCGGATTCTCGCGCTCGTATGGAGTCATTGAGCCGATAATAGCCTCTGTGTGCTTAAATACATCGTCGCCAATCTCTACATCTCGCAACATCTTGCCCATGCCCGGAATCATCGATGCCACATCTTTGAGGTTTCCGAGTTTCTTTACCTGATCAATCTGCGAGAGGAAGTCGTTGAAGTCAAACTTGTTGGTCATTACCTTCTTAGTCAAACGACGTGCTTCTTGCTCGTCATATTGCTGCTGTGCACGCTCCACGAGCGAAACGACATCACCCATGCCCAAAATACGATCAGCCATACGCTCAGGGTGGAATACCTGCAAGGTATCCATCTTCTCGCCACTCGAAATAAACTTCAATGGCTTATTAACTACCGAGCGAATAGAAATAGCAGCTCCACCACGAGTGTCACCGTCCAACTTTGTCAAAACTACGCCATCAAAATCGAGGCGCTCGTTAAACTCTCGCGCGGTATTCACTGCGTCCTGACCAGTCATCGAATCGACTACAAAGAGTGTCTCGCAAGGATTTACTGTCTGTTTGATTTTGGTAATCTCCTGCATCATCGCCTCGTCAACGGCCAAACGACCTGCGGTATCTACAATCACGACATTGTAATTGTTCTGACGTGCATGTTTGATAGCATTCTCTGCAATCTCGACTGGATTTTGATTGCCCGGCTCGGTATATACCGGTACTCCTATCTGCTCGCCGAGAATTTTCAACTGATCGATAGCTGCAGGACGATAAACGTCACCTGCAACAAGCAATACCTGACGGCCCTTTGAACTCTTGATGTGGGCTGCCAATTTACCCGAGAAGGTTGTCTTACCAGAACCCTGCAAACCTGCAATAAGGATAACGGCAGGAGTGCCTTCGAGTTTGATTTCGGTAGCCTCGCCACCCATCAACTGCGCCAGCTCATCGCGCACAATCTTGGTCATCATCTGACCAGGCGATACCGCCGTGAGGACGTTCTGACCGAGGGCCTTCTGCTTAACCTCGTCGGTAAAAGTCTTTGCAACTTTGTAATTAACATCGGCATCAATTAACGCACGACGAATCTCTTTGAGGGACTCCGCAACATTGATTTCTGTGATGCGCCCCTGGCCTTTTAAAATTTTAAACGATCTCTCTAATCGATCTGTAAGTTTTTCGAACATAGTATATTGTTTTTGTTTTTTCAAATTTAGGCGCAAAGATAATAAAAATATTTATATTTTTAATAAAATGTTAGCGTTCATATTCTAAATAATTGTTATATTTGCACAATAAAATGCTTAAACTTATGATAAAAAAAGTCCTGCTTTTTATCGCTGCCATAGGCGCGATGTTATCTTGCTCACCAAAGGAGGCTCAAATCATCACCACTACAGAGCCGATTGCCGATGGAGAATGGCAATGTTTCCACAAGGAATTTGTTGTACTGTCGCCTAAGAGCGCTGAACTGCGAATAGCCGCAGATACGAAGTATTGGCTGTGGATTAATGGCGAGTTGGTTGTTCGTGAGGGTGGACTGAAACGAGGTCCTACTCCTACGGATAGCTATTGCGACGTCTTGCAGGACATTCCGAATCTTAAATTTGGCAAAAATGAGGTGGCTGTTTTGGTGCAGTATTATGCTCGAAACTCATTTAGCCATAGAGTAACTGCAACTCCTGGTTTGTATTTCGATTTAAAAAGTTCGCTCGATCATGTAGTTAGTAACGAATCATGGAAAGCGATTCGTTATAATGCAATGTGGCAGGCACCGATGGAGCACAATCTGCAAGGTTTTAGAAAGTATCGTGTAGCAGGTGCAAATGTCGGTTATGATGCACGCAAGGCTCTCGATTTTTCGCAACCGATAAATACGGCAGATTGGCATCATGCAGAGGTTGTTGCACGAGAAAAATCTGACTGGGGAGGATTTGTCGAGCGACCAATACCATTTTTCCGTTGGAGCGAGTTGCGCGATTACGAAAATGAAAAGTGGCAGGATAGAGAGCTTGTTTGCAAACTTCCTTATAATGCACAAGTTACACCATATTTCAAGGTGAAGGCTAAGGGCGGAGAGCGCATTAAAATATATACCGACGACTATTGGATCGGCCCTGCGCGAGCATTTTACACCGAATATATCGCTCGTGAGGGTGAGCAGGAGTTCGAAACTCCGATTTGGACAAATGGACATGATGTAATATATCTCATACCCGAGGGCGTTGAAGTTCTCGATGTAAAGTATCGCGAGAGTGGCTATGATGCCGATTTTGTAGGCTCGTTTAATAGTGATAGCGACTTCTGTAATAACCTTTGGAAGAAGGCTCAGCGTACACTTTACGTAAATATGCGCGATATATATATGGATTGTCCGGACAGAGAGCGTGGCCAATGGTGGGGCGATGTTGTTATAGAGCTTGGACAGGCCGGATATGTATTTGATGAGAGAGCTCATCTACTCACCCGTAAAGCTATTTACGAGTTGATGATGCATCAGCGCGAAGATGGCACAATCTATTCGCCGATACCGGGATCATATATGCAGGAGTTACCTTGTCAGATGCTGGCAGCAGTTGGTCATTATGGATTCTATACTTACTATTTGCAGACCGGAGACATCGAAACAGTTGCAACGGTATATGATCGTGTAAAGCGTTATGTGTTTGATGTTTGGAATCCTTCGAATAAAGAATTGGTTGATTTGCGTAAAGGCGGTTGGTTCTGGGGAGATTGGGGCACAAATATCGACCATGAAGCGCTGCAGCAGTGCTGGTACGCGCTCGCCCTTCAAGGCTTCGCAAAACAGGCTCGTTTGACTGGGCATAACACCGATGCAATGTTTGCCGAGCAGAACTATGATAAAATGGCCGGAGCCTTCAATAAGCGCTATTGGAATGAAAAATTACAGCAATATCGCACCCCTGAATATACCGATCAACCCGATGATCGAGTACAGGCAATGGCGGTTTTGGCAGGTTTTGTTCCGCAAGAGCGATATGAGGCAATGCGTAAGTTCTTTAAAAAGCACTATCAATCGAGTACATATATGGAAAAGTATGTATTAGAAGCATTGTGCAAGATGGGATATCACAAAGATGCTTTGGAGCGTATGGAAAAGCGTTTCGGCGAGATGGTTGCAGCGCCATATACCACATTGTGGGAAGGCTGGGAGTACACCGGTGGCCGTAACATGACTTACAAATCGGGACATGGTACTTATAACCACGCTTGGAGTGGAGGAGGATTAATTATTCTTTCAAAACATATTGCCGGCATTGAGCCGATTGAGCCTAAATTTAAGCGATTTGCAGTAGAGCCAAACTTGGCAACATTAAACTTTGTAGAGAGCGTTGTTCCGACACAATTTGGCAATATTGAAATGAAGGCCGAGAAATGTGGCAAAGAGCTAAGAATATCGCTCTTGGTCCCAGAAGAGACTACCGCAGAAGTGCGATTACCAAAGGGCTATTTGTCTTTGACTTGTGGCACAGAAACAGGTACAACCATCACTCTTGCAGCCGGCAGCCATGAAGTTATTGCAAAGTAACAGCGAAATATGTTTGAAATAATAAAAAATAGCGGTCTTATACCGCTATTTTTTATTGAAGCTTAGCCATGAATTTTTCTCTGTTTACGATAAAACGAGTGTGAGTACCTTCTCCTATGAGGCTAACCTCGTCGCGGGCTGCTATATTAAACTTTAATTCACGCCCGTTAATTTCCGCAAGAACGGCAGTTGCAGTAACCGTATCGCCTATCTTCGTAGCTTTGATGTGGTCAATATTCAAGGCTGTTCCTACGGTTGTCTGCCCCTCCTCTAAGTGAGGTGCAACCGCCATCATGGCAGCATTCTCCATTAGGGTGCACATTGCAGGCGTTGCCAATACTGCCAAATCACCCGAACCGATATATTCTGCCGTAACCTCCGGCGTAACACGCATTGTTGCGGTAAATGATAATCCTTCTTTCATATTTTTACTTTTTTTGATGCGCAAAAATAGTGAAATTTTCTGCCAAATAGTTATATTTGCAAAAGAATTATGAGAAGTAGAGTAGTCATATTGCTATTGTTTATCGTTTTTGTTGTGTCGAATGTGTCGGCGCAAAGACGTAGCCGTGGCTTTTGGCATCAAGAGTGGACCATTGACAAGGGGGATACCATTCCGCTCGTTCATATTCTCCCTATCCGTAAATACGCTCGCAAACCTGATATGCGTCGTTACCAGCGACTTATACGCCAGGTTAAGAAGTGTTATCCGTTGGCAAAGCAGGCGCGTATCGAGATGGAAAAGATGGAGCGACAACTCCTCGCAGTTAAGGACAAGAAAGAGCAGGAAAAACTTGCGAAGGAGCTGCAAAAACAGCTCATTAAACAATATACGCCCGTAATTTTGAAAATGACGATTTCAGAGGGCAAGGTGCTCTTGAAACTTATTGACCGCGAAACTGAATATACTGCATTTCAAATAATTAAGGATTTTCGCGGTGGCTTCGTGGCGGGCTTTTGGCAAATGTTCGCCAAGATTTTCGGAAATAATCTCAAACTCGAATACGAGCCTGAAACCAAAGATAAAGTACTCGAACAGATTGTAACCTATTATGAAATGGGCTGGCTGTAAAATTAGTTAGTAGTTAGTAGTTGTATATCGCTCAACACAACAAAAGGAGGACTAAATCCTCCTTTTGTTGTGTTGAGCTGCCGGGACTCGAACCCAGAACGACAGAACCAAAATCTGCTGTGTTACCATTACACCACAGCTCAATCCGTTGCTCGTAAGCGGTGGCAAAGGTACAAATAAAATTCAAAATGCAAAATTCAAAATATAAAATTTTACAAAAAAAATCTGAGATTCTTGTATAAATTGAGTTAAAGAGAGCATATGTGACCTTCTCGAACTTTCTATTATATCACAATAGTTGGACCATCTGCTGTCTCTGCATCCCAATCCTCAGCGGTGCAACCTAAGCTAATTGTGTTGGCATCTATGGTAAAGTCGTAGTTGTATTTCTTTCCCATCTCCCATTTGCCATAAAATGACAAATCAACATCTCGTATTCTCTCAATGTTATCAATGATACATACAATGCGAATTTGAGTCTGTTCGCTAGGAATCACATAGATAGGCTTTGGCGAATATGTAGTATTTGAGTCAAGAGCAGCGTTAAGTGTTACATCTTCTATACTTGTAGCATTCTCGTGCAAGAAATAACGGCTATAAGGCGAATTTGTTTGCCATTCTGCAACACTTTTGCCACCAGGTGCAGGTGTAACTTCTAAAATACCGTCTAGATGGGCATTTAAAATCATAACTTTGTTCACCACAATAGAGGCTGCTGATTCTGTTTTTGTGAAAGATACATTAATCTGAGCAAGAGCATGGTGGAAAATTAATGACTGAAAATGTGTCTGAGGCGAGCTTACCTCAAGCAGGTTGCTGTATAGTATATCGTGTTGATCTACAATGTTGTTGTCGATTATTTCATAATCAATCTTACCAAATGAGCCATCACTCTTGTAGTGATTTGTAGTAGTTGTATGTGTCGTATAAGGCGCGAAAGCCATATACTGCATAGTACCACTTAATGGCCAATATCTAGCTGGCTCACCACTATATAAACAATTCGTTTCATCATAAATAAATTTAGCGTTGCTAAAATATTCTTCGTAGAAATCTTTGCCATCGTAAGCAACGTTGTTCCAAATTGCAGATATGACAATAGGAGTACTTGATAACGGAGATGTTTTGAGTGAAATGGCGTATAAAGTGTTGGCCTCTTGCGAAATAGTAAGCGTGGCCGAGAGATTGTAGTCATCGCAGAAGATGGTGATAACACCTTCACGAGAGGAGTCAGTATTGTTTGCTTTTACATTGAAATATTGAGTGCAGTAGTCGGGGCTGCAACTACCGCCTGCGAATTCGATCCAATCGACATTTGTGCTCGCCTGATAGGCATACTCGGTGTAGATGTCAACCGAATACTCGCCACCCTCGGCACTCACGCTCATCTGCTCCTGCGAGAGGGTAAGAGAGCCAATAACCGGCACCTCAGGACCAACCGAATCCTCGTAGCAACCCACCATCGCAAACGAAATGTATGTTGCAATCAATAATTGTAAGATTTTTTTCATAACTGCTCATTATCTGTTTATTTTGCAAAATTAGCAACTCGTTTCGAAATAGCAAAGAATAACCAATAGATAAAAGCTAATAGCCTATAAAATTTTGTTAGGTTGAAAAAATGTTAATAAGTGAAATAACTCTTATACCTCCTATTATAATAGGAAATTGTAATTTTGTAGGCGTAAAATTGTGAAGACTCACAAAATTGCATAGGAAGACTCAAAAACATTATATAAAATGAAAAAAGTAGATGTAGTACTCGGACTCCAATGGGGTGATGAGGGTAAAGGTAAGGTAGTTGATGTATTGACTCCTAATTATCAGGCAATTGCTCGTTTTCAGGGCGGTCCTAACGCAGGCCACTCGTTAAAATTCGAGGGTAAAAGTTTCGTATTGCACACCGTTCCATCGGGAATTTTCCGCGACGAGGCAATGAACATTATCGGTAACGGAGTTGTTATCGATCCCGTGATTCTCGCTGAGGAGATTGCCGACATCGAGAAGATGGGCGTAGATGTAACTAAGCACATGGTTATCTCGAAGCGCGCTCACCTCATTCTTCCTACTCACCGCATGCTCGACGCTGCAAGCGAGGCCGCAAAGGGTAAGACCAAGATCGGCTCAACATTGAAGGGTATCGGCCCAACTTATATGGATAAGACAGGCCGTAACGGTTTGCGTGTAGGCGATATCTTGATGCCAGACTTCGAGGAGCGCTACAATCGCTTAAAGGCAAAGCACGAGGAGATGCTCCGTCAGTACGCTTATCAGTACGACATTACTGCTTACGAGCAGGAGTGGTTCAAGGGTATCGAGGTTATCCGTAAATTTAATCTCGTAGACAGCGAGCAGATGGTAAACGAGGCTCTCGCAAACGACACTTCGATTTTGGCAGAGGGTGCTCAGGGCTCATTACTCGATATCGACTTCGGAACATATCCTTATGTAACATCGTCTAACACTCTTTGTTCGGGCGTATGTAACGGTTTGGGCGTTGCTCCAACCCGCATTGGCAACGTTTACGGTATCTTCAAGGCATACTGTACTCGCGTAGGTAGCGGTCCATTCCCAACAGAGTTGTTCGATACCACAGGCGAGACTTTGCGTCAGATTGGTAACGAGTTCGGTGCTACAACAGGTCGTCCACGCCGTTGCGGTTGGTTGGATTTGGTAGCATTGAAGTACACCGTTATGATGAACGGCGTAACTGAGCTTATCATGATGAAGAGCGACGTCTTGAATGATTTCCCTACTATCAAGGTTGCAGTTGGATATGAGTTGGACGGTAAGCAGCTCGACTACTTCCCTTACGAGTGCACCGACGATATCGTACCAATTTATAAGGAGTTTAAGGGTTGGAACTGCGATATCTGCAATGTACGTAAGTATGAGGAGTTCCCTGTTGAGTTCAAGGAGTACGTAGAGTTTATCGAGAAGGAGACAGGTGTACCTGTAAAGATCATCTCGGTAGGTCCTGACCGCGCAGAGACAATTGTTCGATAAATAGAATCCCCAAAAAACTTAAAACAACAATAAAATGAAGATAGGAACTCCACTTACATCGGTGGCAAAAAAGGCTATTCTTTGCGGCTCCGGCGAGCTTGGTAAGGAGGTCGCGCTCGAATTACAACGCTTTGGCGTCGAGGTTATTGCGCTTGATCGCTATGAGAATGCTCCTGCAATGCAGGTAGCGCATCGCAGTTATACGCTTTCGATGCTTGACGGCAAACGCCTACGTGAAATTATCGAGTTGGAAAAACCCGATATTATCATTCCGGAGGTGGAGGCTATCGCAACACCTGTTCTTGTAGAACTCGAAAAAGAGGGTTATCGTGTTGCTCCAACCGCAAATGCAGTATGGCTTACCATGAACCGCGAGGGTATTCGTCGCTTGGCTGCCGAAGAGTGTGGCTTAAAGACTGCGAATTATCGTTTTGCCGACACTCGCGAGGAGTTCGAAAAGGCTGTAACAGAGATAGGTATCCCTTGTGTAGTAAAGCCGATTATGAGCTCGTCAGGACATGGCCAATCGACCATTAAAAAGGTGGAAGATATCGATCGTGCTTGGCATATTGCACAAGAGGGTGGTCGCGCAGGAGCAGGCAGAGTTATCGTGGAGAGTTTCGTTGATTTCGACTACGAAATTACACTCTTGACAGTTCGTCATATTGGGGGTACCACGCTTTTGGAGCCTATCGGACACCACCAGGTTGACGGCGACTATCGTGAGTCGTGGCAGCCTCAGCCAATGAGTAAAATTGCGAGAGAAAAAGCACATGAGGTAGCCCGCGTAATTACCGATGCATTAGGAGGTTACGGAATCTTTGGTGTCGAGATGTTCATCAAGGGCGACGAAGTTATTTTTAGCGAGGTTTCACCTCGTCCACACGACACGGGAATGGTTACTATGGCGTCACAGGACCTCTCTGAGTTTGCTTTACATGCTCGCGCAGTCTTGGGCTTGCCTATCCCTTCGGTGCGATTCATTTCGCCAAGTGCATCGAAGGCTATTGTTGTCGAGGGCGATACTGACAAGGTAGAGTTCGAGAATGTGGAGAAGGTGCTCGAAGAGGAGGGCGTTCAGGTGCGATTCTTCGGTAAGCCCGAGGTTGTAGGACATCGTCGTTTCGGTGTAATTTTGGCTACGGGAGTGTCGATTGAAGACGCCTTGGCGAAGGCTGAAAGAGCTTATGCAAAACTCGGAGTGAAAATTTTACCGAGATAGAATGAAAGTTTTTTATAATTTACTTTGTAAATTGGGATAAAAACACTATTTTTGTGAATAAATAAACGATAGGGTGATGAAGCGATTGGCTTTACTTGATATGAAGATTTGCCCGACAAAGGGCTACGAGAGCGCACAAGCCGCCCCGCAGCCTTCGTTGTCAAATTGCCGCTATTACTATTCTATCACTGTTTTGACACATTAACTGTTATCGGGCGACCTGTTTGGTCGCCTGTTTTGTAAATATAGGGGTGCAATGAACAAAAAAATGCTACTGATAAAGAGCGGTGTCGTGGTTGCCGAAGGCGAAAGCCGCAAGGTCGATATTCTTGTTGCTGATGGTAAAATTGCAGCAATAGGAGAGAACCTGATGGCAGATGAGCAAGCCGAAGTATTTGATGCTGAGGGTTGTATTGTAACATACGGATTGGCAGATGTACATGTTCATTTGCGCGAACCGGGTTATTCGGCCAAGGAGACAATTACTACCGGAACTCGTGCTTGTGCGCACGGTGGAGTGACCACAGTTTGCGCCATGCCAAACCTCCAACCTGCTCCCGATGCACCCGAAACAATTGCCGTAGAGCAGAAACTTATCGATGAGCAGGCCATAATAGAGGTGTTACCATTTGCTACAATATCGAAAGGTCGTGAAAGACGCGAATTGACAGACATTGAGGCATTACGATCTCTTTCGGTTGGCTATTCGGACGATGGTAATGGTATCCAGAATGAGTCGCTTATGCGTGAGGCTATGAAGCGTATTGCGGCTGTTGACGGCATTATTGCAGCACACTGCGAAGACGATTCGTTGCTCCACGCAGGATACATTCACGATGGAGAGTATGCCCACACACACGGGCATAAAGGTATTTGCTCGGAGAGCGAGTGGGGCCCAATCAAGCGAGATGTAAAGTTGGCAGAAGAGGAGAAGTGTCGCTATCACGTTTGCCATATTTCGACAAAAGAGAGCGTCGAGATTATCCGTAAGGCAAAGCAATATTGCAGCCATATCTCGTGCGAGACTGCACCTCATTACCTTGTGTTGTGCGATGCAGATTTGAAAGAAGAGGGACGCTTTAAGATGAATCCTCCGTTGCGTGCAGCTGAGGATAAAGCTGCTCTCATAGAGGGTATTAAAGATGGAACTATCGAGGTTATTGCTACCGACCACGCACCTCATACCGCCGAGGAGAAGTCTCGCGGATTGAAGGGCTCGATGATGGGCATTGTGGGTATCGAAACCTCATTTGCTATATGTTACACGCATCTTGTGCGCAAGGGTGTGATTACAATTGAAAAATTAATTGCACTGATGTCTGAAAATCCACGTCGCATATTCAACCTTGGAGGAGCTATGCGAGTGGGAGAAAGAGCCGATATTGCAGTGTTTAATATTACAAAGCCTTACAAAATCGATACAGCAGAGTTTTTGTCGATGGGTAAGGCAACTCCATTTGAAGGAGAAGAGGTCTATGGACGCTGCCTTTTAACCTTGTTTGGAGGCAAAAAGGTTTGGAACGAAAAACAATAACAAACAAAATATATTAACAAGATGAAACAACCCGACAAAAAATTAGTTTTGGAGAGCGGTCAAGAGTTCTTGGGTTACGGTTTTGGTGCCGACACACAAGCGGTATGCGAAATCGTATTCAATACCTCAATGGCCGGCTATCAGGAGATTCTGTCGAATCCTGCCTGTACAAATCAAATCGTAGTTATGACCTATCCGACTATCGGAAACTATGGTATTACTGACGAGGATTTCGAGGCAAGAAATCTCACTATTGGTGGATTAGTAGTTCGCGAGGAGTGCAAGACTCCGAGCAACTTCCGCTACACAAAGACAATATCGGAGTTGATGGAGGAATACGATATTCCGGGCATTAGTGGCGTAGATACACGCATGCTCACTCGTATTATCCGCGATTCAAAGAGTTGTCGCGCAGCCATCGTATCGGCAGAAATGTCAAAAGAAGAGGCTTTGGCACTTATCGCTGCAACACCTGAGGATCACAACGCCGTAGAGCGCGTAAGCTGCAAGAAGCGTTGGTATTCACGCACACCAAACCACGCATATGATGTGGTTTTGGTGGATTGTGGAGCAAAGTTGAACTTGGTGCGCATGCTTAATAAGCGCGGTTGCAATGTGGTAATTGTTCCATTCAACACCTCGGCAGAGGAGATTTTGGCATTCAACCCTCACGGCATTCTTATATCGAATGGTCCTGGTGCTCCTGCTGATGTACCAGTAGTTGTAGAGTTGATCAAGTCGTTGCGTGGCAAGTTGCCAATCTTTGGTACAGGTCTCGGCCACCAACTTATTGCTTTGGCTTACGGAGCAAAGGTTTCGCAGATTGAGGGCGTTCATCGTGGTGGTGGTCACCCTGTTCGAAATTTGGAGAGTGGCAAAATCGAGATTACGGCTCAGGGTTCGCTCAACTTCGTTGACGAGAAATCGTTGGAGAATACATCGCTCACAGTTACCCACCGCAGCGTAATCGACAATACAGTCGAGGGTATCGAGTGCATAGAGGAGAAGAGCTTCTCGGTACAGTATAATCCGGAGTCGGCTCCGGGAGCGCATGACAGCGCATATCTTTTCGATAAGTTTATTAAATTGATGGAGGAGAATCACAATGCCTAAGAGAACAGATATAAAGAAAGTTATGGTTATCGGCTCGGGTCCAATCGTTATTGGCCAGGCTGCCGAGTT
>JAZRGH010000081.1:0-33620 GCA_045644085.1 Alistipes sp.
TGTGGATAAGACCATCAACGCCACCGAGGTCGATGAATACGCCGTACGAAGTGATGTTCTTAACAACACCCTCCAAGATCTGGCCCTTCTCCAACTTCGACATGATAACCTGCTTCTGTGCCTCCAACTCAGCCTCGATAAGAGCCTTGTGCGAAACAACAACATTGCGGTACTCCTGATTGATCTTAACAACCTTGAACTCCATTGTCTTGTCAACATATTCATGATTGTAACGCATAGGCTTAACGTCAATCTGTGAACCTGGCAAGAATGCCTCGATGCCGAATACGTCAACAATCATTCCGCCCTTAGTGCGGCACTTAACATAACCCTTGATGATCTCGTCATTCTCCAAAGCCTGGTTAACACGATCCCAAGATTTGAGCTGACGAGCCTTCTTGTGCGAGAGAAGGAGCTGACCACCCTTATCCTCAACCGACTCAACATAAACCTCTACCTTGTCACCAACTTTGAGGTCTGCGTCATAACGGAACTCCGATGCAGGGATAACACCCTCGCTCTTATAGCCGATGTTTACGATTACCTCGCGCTTGTTAATCTCAGCAACAACACCCTCTACGGTCTCGCCTACTGCGATGTTCGACATCGAGTCGCTATACGCCTTCTCGATCTCCTCCTTTGTCTGGTTGTAAAGGCCTGACTCATTCTCAAACGCTGCCCAATCGAAATTCTCGACTGCTACTTTTGTATTCTCCATACAATTAAATTTTGCGATACAATCGCTCGTTAAAAAGTTAATAATTAGTGAATTATGCGTATGTGCTCACGTATGCGCGCACGATACGGATTGCAAAGGTATGATTAAAATTTAAGAATGCCAAATCCAGAGTACAAAATTTTAAAAAAAATCGACATCTGAATTTGGCATATTCTCCTATGCCTTAGGACTTTTCAGTAAAATATTCTATCGCTTACGACCTCTTGGCTCGTTTCGAAGATGGAGGATTTTCTCGCCAACATGACGGCTGATAGCCTTTGCAATAGTATTCGAACTTGGCAACATAAGAGCAATCAAAGCCTCCTCCATGGTCAATCTATCACCATCGTAAAATTTAGGTCCGCTACCTCTCTGTAAATCACTCTCTTGGACTACGATAACCTCATCGGGCTTGCAGTAATCAAGAGCGATTATAGCGGTCATCATCTTAGTCATCGAGTATGGAGCCTTAATGCCATTAGGGTCCTTACTTACCATAACCAAATCTCTACCGAGATAGGCCATTCCGCTATGCAATGGAAGCACGGTAGCAGCATACATACAATCGAGTTCCGCATCGGGAGTGTTGGGATCGACGCGTTTAGCTTCCAACCAATCCATTAATTGGCGCATAGCAATAAATCTATCTTTACCGGTATTCATCACGCAGCCGACAAGCCAACGATCATCTACCTTGCTCTTTACGGCAGAAGCCACATGGCGACCACCATTTTTGCTATACCACGAACCGCTTTTACCGCCAAAAATATCGTAATAATCGCCGAGCGATGCAGCTTCCTTTCCCTTGTATGTATTCTTGACGGTAATTGTACGAGCATGCTCGCCTACAACATTAATATCGAACTCCTCAAAGCCCCAATAAAGCGTCAATTTATCGTAGGTGGTTGCAGCAATTAGTAGGCGCAAGATATCCGAAGCTGTCGAATAATGCCCCTCTGCATCACGCCCTGACGCATTCTTAAAGCAGGTGTTTGTCATTCCAAAGATTTTTGCATTTGTGTTCATTCGCTCTACAAATGCCTCAATGCACTGCTCCGATGTGTACTTTGCATGCGATTTGCGGCCACTTTTGCGACTCTGAGCATACATAGGTGTAACACCTAAAAGCACAATAGACATTAGAAGTAAAAATCTTTTCATATTTAAGTTTGTTTTAAAAGATTGATTACATAAATACTTAGTGCAGACCTATTTGATGAAGAGTTCGCCCTCCGGCTTCATCGATGTAGAAACCGGCTGTAAAACCTCCTTTGTAATGGTTACTGTGTGGCTCAAAGGTCTGGTTTGCGAGTCGAAACCGAGCGAAAGCTCATAGTCCCCCTTTGTGAGTTTCCAGGCGTTGGCCTTCTCGTTGTAGGTCATTAAGTCGTCTTTCTTGACAACTATCTCAACTACACACTTCTCGCCTGCCTGCAAAAGCGGTGTTTTCTGGAATCCGCGCAACTCGATTATAGGCCTATCAACCTCCGGTGCAAGTTCGGTTGAATAGAGCTGAACAACCTGCTTCGCCGGGAACGAGCCAATGTTCTTAACCTCGCACAAAACTTTGTATCCATCTTTACTCTCCTTGACCTTCATATTACTCATTTCGAACTGCGAATATGTCAAACCATATCCAAAAGGATATGCTACCTCTACTTTTTGGGTTGCATAGTGGCGATAACCAATATAAATATCCTCTTCATAGTTAGTATAGTCGATGTTCGGAATATCGTAATATAGCGGTTGTTTCTGATTGAATGTTCGCGACAAGTTTTTGCCCGACTCGGCACCCCATTCCACCTCGTTGTGCGGGAAATTTTGCGATGGAACATCTGCGTATTTCATCGGGAAAGATGTTGGCAAGTGTCCCGAAGGCGACACCTTTCCTAAGAGTGCATCTGTAATCGAATTACCGGCCTCTTGTCCCGGCAGCCATGTTACGAGAATAGCATCTACCTTATCGCGCCATGACGCAACCTCTATCGGACTACAAATATTGAGTACGACAACAACCTTCTTGCCGCGACTATGGAAATCACGCGAAACGGCTGCTATCATAGCCTGCTCGTGCATATTGAGATTGAAATCACGCTCTACATGACGGTCAAAAGCCTCCGAAGAGTTACGTCCGATTGTGATAATAGCGACATCAGCCTCCTCGGCAGCCTTTGCTGTGTAATTACGAATACCTTTTAACTCCAACGGACGAAGGTCGTAGGTGCACCAACGACGGAATTTCCAAATAGGAGTCAATCTCTTAATCTCGTTAGCAAGGTGTTTCGTGTAGATTGAGTTAGTCTTTTCGTGTAGTGACACACCTGCATTCGTAAGTCCTTTGTTAATATTAACGGTACGACCATTCAACGAGCGTAATGAAACACTATTCGACAGGATAAGATTATACGAGTTTGTACCAAATAGGGCAACTCTCTGCTCCTGCTTCAACGGCAGAGCATTTTGCTCATTTTTCAATAGCACAAAGCCCTCTGGTTCAATCTCGCGAGTAGTTTTTGCATGCTTTGCAAGATCAGGCTTGTTGGAGAATTGATAGTTATTGTGTCGTATGGATTTTAGCACTAATTCAAGAACTCTCCTTACACAACGATCTAGGTCTGCCATATCAAGTTCGCCACTCTCCACTGCACTAATAATGCGCTTCACTTCACTGTATCTACCCGGTTCGAGAAGGTCATTACCTGCATAGATTTGCTTTGCCGCATCGTAACCTCCGCCCCAATCCGACATAACAAGGCCCTTAAAACCCCACTCCTTGCGTAGAATCGTTTCGAGCAAACCTCTATCTTCGGAAGTATGACGACCATTTACAAAGTTGTAGGCGGTCATTATGGCCCAAGGTTGCGACTCCTTAACCACAATCTCGAAATTTTTGAGGTATATTTCACGAAGAGCGCGTTGCGATACGCGAGCATCATTGTTGAGACGATTTATCTCCTGATTATTCACGGCAAAGTGCTTTACACACGCTCCAACATTCTGGCTCTCAATACCATTGGCAAATGCTGCTCCAGTCTTACCTGCCAACAACGGATCCTCGGAGTAGTATTCATAATTACGACCACAAAGAGGGTTTCGCATCATATTTACTCCCGGCGCAAGCACCACATCTATACCATATTCACGAGCCTCGTTACCGAGAATTTCGCCAATCTTATAAGGCACCTCTTTACTCCACGACGAGGCAAGAAGAATGCCCGAAGATACATTTGTCGTGTAATAAGTATTATCATCACCCTTTCGACGATGCGATAGAGCTATTCTTGAAGGGCCGTCAGCCATAACGACTGGGGCAATACCCAAACGCTCTATGGGGTAAGTTGTGCCGGCAACACCGGGAACAAGTTTCTTGGTGTAACCGATTTCGCCAGCTGCATCTTTATTGTCGGCCAATCTGGCTCCAACAACAACATGTGCTTTCTCTTCGAGTGTTAGCTCCTTGATGATTTTGTCAATGTTTTTAGAGGTTAATTGTGGTTGTGCCACCACTGCTGCAAATGCAAAAATTGTTGCAAAGCAACAAATGATTATTTTTCTCATACAGAAAGAGTTATTTGTTTTTATATCTGTTACAAAGATAATAAAAATTTTATTGTAATCTTTATTTTTTGCCATTTAGCTCAAAAAACTAAAAGTTTTTTCTATCTTTGCAGGTTGAATACTTGTGCGCGCGTGTTACGTATGTGTGAGCGTGCAAGCTAACGATGTTGAACAATGCTCGAAAAACTTGCAAAACAGACGGCAATCTATGGTATCAGCACCATACTCGGCAGAATGTTGAGTTATCTGCTGACTCCATTCTATACCCGTATCTTCGGTGTGGAGTCGTACGGTATCATTACCGACGTATATGCCTTGATACCGTTTGCGCTCGTGGTGCTTACGATGGGTATGGAGTCGAGCTACTTCCGCTTTGCTGCCAAGGCTGAGACCGAAGGAGGTGATGTCGAGCAGAACAAACGCAAACTCTTTGCTACGACTTGGGGTATAACATCGTTGGCTTCGTTAATCTTCTTTGCAGTGGTGGCAATCTTCCGCAACGAGGCGTCGGCGCTGATGGGCGAGGTCTATGTGGCAAATCCTCTATATGTCGTTACCGTAGCGGCTATTGTGATGATGGATGTTGCGGCATGCATTCCGTTTGCACGACTGCGCGAACAAGGCAAGGCGCTGACATTTGTGTCGCTCAAACTCTTCAATATTGTTTTGCAGGTAGGCTTGGCGGTGGCGTTCTGGTGTGTCGGCTTGTTCGATACGGAGTTCGGCGTAGGATGGGCATTTGTTGCTAATCTTGTGGCAAGCACGATAACTTTACTCGCTGTGGTGGCTGTTTCCGGGCGTATAAGTCTGCGAATAGATTGGACCTTATTGTTGCTTGTCTTCGGCTATTCGCTACCTCTTCTTTTGTCGGGTATTGCGGGTACGGCAAATGAGTTTATAGACCGTCAACTCATCAAATACCTCGTTCCTGCGGAGTCGTTGGCGCAACTTGGTATCTATGGAGCGATTACGAAGATTGCGGTTGTGATGACGCTCTTTACGCAGATGTATCGTTTGGCGGCAGAGCCTTTCTTCCTCTCGAACTATCGCAAAGATGAGTTCAAGGCGATGAATGCTGCGGCATTGAAATACTTTGTGATAGTGTCGATGCTGATATTCCTTGGCATTGCGCTATATCGCGATGTGTTTGCGCTGATTGTTGGTCGCGATTTCCGCGAGGGAATACATATCCTACCCGTTGTTCTCGGAGCAAATATCCTAAGTGGCGTATGGCTCAATCTCTCGTTCTGGTACAAGCGCGAGGAGAAGACCAAGTTCGCTTTGTGGATCACCCTTACAGGTTTGATTTGCTCGGTAGGCTTTGGCATATTACTGATACCGAAGATGGGATATTATGGTGCGGCTTGGAGCCGTTTTGCCGCAGAGGTGGTAATGGTGGCAGTAAGTGTTGTCCTGAATCGTCTTTACTATCCTACGCCGTATCAGTTTGGTCGTATGGCTGAGTATGTAGTATTGGCATTGGCAATATTCTTTGTGGCGGAGTTGGTCGATATGCCGAGTGAGGCTTTGCAATATACACTTTCAACGGCATTAATCGTTCTATATCTGTGCTATGCCGTATGGCGCGAGAAGATAGACTTAGGAGCGATGTTGAAACATATTTTAAGGAGGGGTAAGCGATGAGATTTTGCGATATAAAGGGACATGCCGAGTTGAAAAGACGACTCGCAGCAGGTATTGATGGTGGTCGTATCAGCCATGCCCAACTCTTTGTGGGCGCGGCAGGTTCGGGTACGCTCCCGTTGGCGTTGGCATATACGCAGTATCTCCATTGCACCAATCGTCATGATGGCGATTCGTGTGGCGAGTGTCCTTCGTGCCGCCAGATTGAGAAGCTGGCACACCCCGACCTTCACTTGGTTTTCCCCGTAAATAAGCAGGGCAAGAAGCCTACAAATGGTTTGGTTGCAAACGACTTCATCGAGGAATTTAGAGCATTGTTCGAGCGTACAGGCGGATATTTCTCGGCACAACAGTGGTATGACTCGCTCGATTTGGGTAAGACTTTGAAGGGCGCTATTGCGGTGCGTGATGCAGAGGAGATGATTCGCAAGCTATCGTTCAAGTCCTTTGCCTCGAAATATAAGACTATGCTTATATGGCTGCCCGAAACGATGAACGAGAGAGCCGCTAATATGATACTTAAAATCTTGGAGGAGCCATGGGAGGATACAGTCTTTATACTTGTGGCAGAGCAACCCGACAAGATTCTTGGTACTATACTTTCTCGTACGCAGGAGGTTAGTGTGCCACGCCTTTCGACAGAGGATTTGATGGCTGAAATTCGCAAGAACGGTATTACCGACGATGCGGAGGTGCACAATATGGCTCGCTTGGCGTGTGGCGATCTGTTGCAGTTGCAACAGTTGCTTTCGGGCGAGGAGGACGAAATAAAAAATGAGAATTTTAACCTTTTCCGCACAATGATGCGCCATTGTTATCTGAATAAGCATTTGGAGTTGCTTGTTTGGGCAGATGAGGTAGCATCACTCTCGCGTGAGCGACAGTTGGGGCTTATGGCCGATTTCGCACGCTTATTGCGCGAGGCGTATATTACGCATGCAGGCGTGAAGGAGGCATCTTACCTCTGGGGTGAGGAGGCCGATTTTTGTACGAAGTTCTCACCATATATCGGCTCGGAGAATATAGAGCAGATTTTGGAGTTGTTGGAGGAGGCGTTACGACGCCTTAGACAGAATGGCGATCCCCGCATTGTATTTTCGTACTTTGCGTTGGCGACAAGCCGTTACATAAACTTTGGAAAGTGATGCATCGAGCGATAATATTGGCAGGGGGCAATATTGGCGATGTGGCTATGCGCTTTGTTGAGGCGGAGCAACTGCTGGCAGAACGAGGAGTAGTGGTTGTGGCGAGGTCGCAAAATTACGAAAGTAAGGCGTGGGGCTTTGAGAGCGAGTTGCTCTTTGTGAATGCGGCATGGGAGATTGAAACCGCATTGGAGTCGGAACAACTGCTTGATGTGTTGCAGGAGGTAGAGGCTCTGCTGGGACGCAACCGAGAGATTGAGTGCGAGATGAAGGCGCAAAATGGTGAAAAGTATTGCTCGCGCACTTTGGACTTGGATATCCTCTTCTACGATGAGGAGCATATCTCGACAGCGCGATTGAATGTACCTCATCCGCTTATTATGGAGCGCGAATTTGTGATTACGCCGCTGTGCGAATTGTTGCAGTGCAACAAGGCTCGGTTGGCAGAAAAAATAGAGAATATTTATGCTTAGATTTTTACGAAATACGACTATTGCAGTAGTGGCGATGTTGTTGTTGACGGGGTGCTTCAAAAAGGTCACTACCGATACCACCTTGCGAATAAAGGTGCTTACGGAGGAGGCGTCGGGTGGCGAGAGAGTCGCTGCTGAGGATTGCTTCGGCTATATCTACTATACAGAGGCAGAGAATTGGACTGTAGCGTCGTATGAAGATGCGGCAGCTAAAACTATAACCAATATCGAAACGGGAGAGAAGTTGTCCGAGCCGAATGGCGAGAGTGTGCCGTATGTTATTGAGGGCTCGACGAATAACTACCTTTCGATATTCCAGGATAGGGCTCCTGCTTTGGTTGTGGTGGTCTATCCGGCAGCGCAGATGTATGCTTATATCTATCGCAAAGCAGAGGCAGAAAATTTGCCTTATACATATTTGACACTGATATTCCATAAGTGGAAAACAGGAACTTATCCCGAAGGCTCCAAGGAGGGCTATAAATGGACAGTGGTTGCGCCCGAAACACCGGTTGCACCCGAAGAGCCTGCAACTCCACCAACTAATGATGATAACGAATAGGAGATGACAAAAAATTGTAAAATAGTTCTGCGTATAGCGATATTGCTACTTTTCGGAGGGGCATTCTTCTCGCGTTGCGCCAATATTATGACACCCGAAGGAGGCCCAAAGGATACTCTGCCTCCGGTGATTGTGAAACTCGAACCGGGGAACTTTGCCACCAACTTCAATGCAAAGAAGATCTATATCGAGTTTAATGAGTTTGTTCAGATTAAGGATCAGAACAAGGAGATGTTTGTTTCGCCTGCGATGAAGAAGCTCCCGTTGCTTACGACGCGAGGCAGGGGTATTGTTATCACCATTCGTGATACCTTGAAGGAGAATACCACCTACGCTATCGACCTAGGCTCGGCAATTCGAGATAATAACGAGGGCAATCCGCTTAATGCTATGCGTTATGTGTTCTCGACGGGTGATAAGGTCGACTCAATGATGTGTTCGGGTTATACAGCCGATTCGTACAAGGCGGATAGTGTTAGTCGTACATTTATCTGGTTC
This sequence comes from Alistipes sp., assembly GCA_045644085.1. Classification (GTDB taxonomy): domain Bacteria; phylum Bacteroidota; class Bacteroidia; order Bacteroidales; family Rikenellaceae; genus Alistipes. The sequence goes on from JAZRGH010000081.1 coordinate 8,599, forward strand.
TATATTGCCGATTCGTTGCCTAATACACCGGGCTACGACTCTACGATATTCAACCGCAAGCCTGATGTCATAGCGCGAGCGCAGAATAACGGTATCTTCATTGCACAAAATCTCAAACCTGTAAACTATCGAATATACGCCATTGGCGACAAGAACGATAATCAACTATACGAGCCGGGTACAGACCTTGTAGGTCTGCTCGATACTGTTTACAATCCTGCTACGATGCCGGAATTTGCTATCTGGTTCGATTCGTTGCGTATGTACCCGAGTGCCGAGCCACAGCTCTATTTCCGAATGTTTACCGACAAGGCATTCGTAAATCAGCGATTGGTTGATGCACAGCGTCCTGAGCAAAAGAAGGCCTTGCTCTACTTCAATGCAGACTATCCGCGCATCGACTCGTTGGAGTTCGATAATATCCCTAGCGACAGTGTGTTGATAGACCCGCAAACAAATGGTCGCGATACTGTGGCGTTGTGGTTTAATATGGCAAAACTTCCCGATACGATTAAGGGAAAGATTGTCTATTATCGCCACGACTCGTTGCGCCAACTATCCAAGACACGTGAGCCGTTGAAACTTGCGTGGAAATTGACCGAAACAAAGGAACAGGAGAAGGAGCGCGAGCGTATCGAGAAGGAGAAAGAGAAGGCAAAGGCCGAAGGTCGCGAGTATAAAGACCCTAACTACAAAAATCCGTTCACACTGAAAATATCGGCTGGTAAGGAGGTGAATCCGGAAAAGGGCTTCGATATCACATTCGGTACCCCTGCCGTGAAGTTTGACTCTACGGCAATGGAACTTGTTACGGTGGCAGAAGATAAGACTACTTCGCCGGTGAAGATGCGCTTTGTGCGTGACACCTTGAATATGTGTCGTTGGTTTGTAGAGGCTCCTTGGAAAGAGAAGACAAATTATCGCCTATATTTTCCGAAGAAGTCGATTGCCGACGTTATGGGCTACGAGAATGACTCTACGGTGGTTGAGTTTGCGACCTACGATCCCGAAAAGTTCGCTACCGTATCGCTGAATGTGGGGGGCAGCGGCAATAACAGATATATATTATTGCTCACCGATAGTTCGGGCAAGACCTTGCAGGAGATGAAAGATGTGAAGACGGGTAAGTATCGTTTCAACTATGTTGTACCGGGCGATATACGTCTGCGAATCATCGAGGATAAGAACGGCAATGGCAAGTGGGACGCTGGTGATGTTATCGCAGGGTTGCAACCTGAGCGTGCCGAAGCCTACTTTAATGAGCGAGGAGAAGATCTCTTTACCACCAAGATGAATTGGGATTTCGAGATCAATATCGATATGAATAAAGTATTTGTACCTATGACAATGGAGAACCTGGTGAAGATGCTTGACGACAAGGAGGAGGCGCGTTTGCATAAACTCTTTGAGGAGTGGCAGAAGAAACACCAGGAGAGTCAGGGTAATAACAATCAGCATCAACAGAGTGGTAGCGGTGGAATGGGCTTTGGCGGCATGGCCGGTGGTCTGAAAAGTGCAACTAACACATTTAGATAGTGGAATAATGAAGAGATTAACTAAAATATTGGCCCTGGTATTTGCCTTTTCGATTGCGGTAGTTGTGGAGAGCTCGGCTCAACATACCATTGCCGTAACGGGAGGTACCGGATTTGCTACATCGCGCCTCTATCCGGCTCAGGAGACAAAACCTATTTGGGGAACCTATCAGGCGGGATTTTCGTGGCGATACTATTCGATGCCTCGTTTTATTGCCTGCTTTGGTATCGATGTCGAGTTGTTGCAACGTGGTTTCTCGTTTGCTCCCTATCCGTATCTGTATGAGGATAAGAAAGATTACAAGTACTATACTCGAAAACTAAATTCGATAATAGTGCCTATTGTTTGGCAGCCTCACTTCTATCTCTTTAAGAATCATCTGAGAATCTATTTGGAGGCGGCACCGACATTCTCGTACAACTTTTCGTCTAAATTTTACAATAACGAAAAGTATAGTATTAATATCGATGGAACGATACCTGCGCCGATAGAGGGTAAGTATGAATTCCGTGCCGAGCGCGATAACCGCTTTTCATTCGGATTGTGTGGAGGAGGAGGTTTAGACCTTATCTTTGGTCAGTTCGAGTTTGGTGTGCGTGCGCGATACGACTTCGGATATTCGGATATCTTGCGAAACAGAAATAAGTACTACTCGAATAATCTTGATAGCGAAACCAAGCCGGGCGAAAATCCGTTCTATTATACGCCATTGCGTTCACCTCTCGACAATTTGACCTTGTCGGTGAAGTTGGGCTTCCGTATTGGCAAGGCGGGCTTCAAGGAGTGGGAATGGAAACGACCAAACCTTCCGAGAAACAAAGAGGTTTTCAAATATACATTCTAAAAATAAAAAGCTAACAGCCAACATTATATGGAGAATACAAGACAAGAGAAGATTGCAAAGCAGATTCAACGCGATATAGCGGAGATCTTTCAGCGCGATATAGCCGAGTCGTTGCGCGGTGTATTGACTACGGTTACAGCCGTACGTGTATCACCCGATTTGGGTTATGCAAAGATTTATGTCAGTGTCTTCCCTTTCGAGAAGGCGCAGACAACACTCGACGTTATCGAGCAGCAGAATAAGTTGATTCGTGGCGCGCTTGGCCGTCGTATGCGCTTTCAGGTAAAGGTTATTCCCGAGTTGCAGTTCTTTATTGATGACTCGTTGGAGTATATTGAGAATATCGACTCGTTGCTGAAAAAGTAGTCCAAGCCACAAAACACCTTCGAAAGAGATGCAGTGGAGGTTTGCCCTAAAATATCTCACCTCGCGTAAGTCGCATTCGGTGATAAATATAATCGCCACGGTCAGTCTATTGGCAGTGGTGGTGCCTGTTGCTGCAATGGTGATTCTGCTATCGGTCTTTAATGGTTTTGAATCGTTGGCACGCGACCTCTATAAGGTTGTCGATGCCGACATCGAAATATCTGCCAAAGGTGATTTTGGCGCGTCGGATATCGAGTTGCGTCGTCAGGTCGAAGGTGTGGAGGGTGTCGAGGCAACTTCGTTTATAATGGAGCGTCAGGCACTGCTGTCATATCGCGATAACCGTGTGGCTGTAAGGTTGCGTGGCGTAGATGAGATCTACAAACAGGTTGTTCCAATCGAGGCATATACCTCAATTGGAAATTCGGAGGTGCAGCTTGGTGAGCTGGATAGATTGATGCTTGGAGAAGGTGTCGCCTACGAATTGGGTATGTACTCAATGGCAGCAGGCGATGTCGAAGTATATTCGCTCGGAGGTGGCCGTATCGGGTCGCTCCTTCCGACCTATGCTTTGCGCAGTGAGTCGCTCGATGTGTGTGGTACGTTTGTTATAGATCAGCAACATGCCACATCGCTTGCGTTGACGTCGTTGCGTGCAGCAAATAGAATTTTCGGTAGCGATGAACAAGCTGACAAGCTACTTGTGAAGGTAGTAGAAGGCGTGTCGCATCGAAAGGTGGCAGAGGAGCTACGTCGGGTGCTAGGTGAAGACTTCGAAGTAACTATGCGCGAGGATAAGAATGAGAGTTTCTATGCCATAATGCGATACGAGAAGTGGGCGATATTCTTTGTGTCGTTGTTGGTGCTGATTGTCGCATCACTCTCCATCATAGGCGCTGTTATAATGCTTGTGATAGAGAAGCGTGACGAACAATTGACACTTTTCTCGATGGGTGCGGACAGCACTTTTATTCGAGGTGTCTTTATACGTGAGGGATTGCTTATCGCAGGTATGGGCGGAGCAATAGGTTTGGTATTGGGAGTGGTGATTACTTTGGCTCAACAATATTTTGGTTTTGTAAAGATGCCGAATGGTAATTTTCTTATAGAGAACTATCCTGTGGAGTTGCAGGTGATGGATTTGGTAGCTATTTTTATGGTGTTTGTGGCGGTGGCACTCGCAGTGTCGATGGCTGCAACATCGGCAATGATAAAGAGAGATAGAAGATGATGAAGAGAACCTTGTATATATTGCTTTTGGTGGCAATGTTTGGCTTGTCCGCTTGTAATAAAAAGAATATTATCCCGGACAATACACTTGCCGAGATCTTCCACGATGCTTTCGTTGTAAATGCCTATATCGGAGAGGAGCGCATCGATATTGATTCGTTGCAGATCTATGAGCCGATATTCAATCGTTATGGCTATACTGCCAAGGACGTGGTCTATACTGTCGGAAACTTCTCGCGTCGTAAGAGTGCCCGACTCGGTACGGTTGTCGAGCAGGCAATTTCGCGACTTGAAAAGGAGAGCAAAGAGTATGAGAAGGGTGTGGTTATTCTCGATACCATTCGTAATGTTGCCGTGCGTACCTTTACTCGCACACTCTATCAGGATACCCTTATTAAAGCCAAGAAGCGTGCCGACTCAATCGCCTTGCAGATTGAAATTTCGCCTGCACCACAGGGGGAATACATCATTACATATAACTATGAGTGCGAGGACGATTTGCAGAAGTATCCTCGTGGAGCCGAGTTCTACTTCAAGGATCAGAATGGGTATAAGAACGGCTCGGCTTCGGTAACATTGCGTAATAGTGGCTCGATAAGTCGAACCCTCACATCGCGCTCGGAGAACCGAAACCTGGTGCTTATGTTGGGCAAATATACCGATCTTAAAAATACGGTTGTTACGAAACGTGGCAAGAAGATTGTTAAGAAGGCGCGACCTCCAAAGTCGCAAAACCTCAAAATACGCGACCTTAAAGTTGTCTATAAACCAAATGCAGATGCAGCCATTGACTCTCTGTTTGAACGATATGTCAATATAAAGATTTTTGCCGATGGATTTCTCGTTAAGAAAGATAGCCTCGCACTATCTCCTGACTCCACAAGGGTTTCAACCTCGACCCCTCTTAACGATTAAGTGCTTTGCCGACGGCTCGCACGAGATTGTTGCAGTGGAGCAGTACGACGGAGGACTCGACTCTATGGCGGGCGTGGAGTTCCATTCGGGCGTGCTCTGCGCAGGCTTCGTTAATGCCCACTCTCATATTGAACTATCATATTTGAAAGGCGCTATTGCCGAGGGCGAGGGTTATACAGCCTTCGCCGCGAGTATTGCGAGGGTGCGTGATGCCTTTTCTGAGGAGCAGCAGCTGTTGGCTATCGAAGAGGCTGACTGTGCGATGTGGCAGGAGGGTGTAGATGCGGTAGGCGATATCGTAAACGGCGCAACATCATTTGCGACAAAGGCGTCAAGCCCTATTTTTTATAAAAACTTTGCCGAGGTCTTCGGCTTGCGAACCTGCAACTTGGAACGTCAGCGTTTGCTGTTGCAATATCCTAATACCACACTCTCCCCTCATTCGATATATTCGGTGCAAGATGCTCCGTTTAGAGAGGTTTGTGGAGCAGATTGTAAGGAGCCATTGTCGATTCATTTTCTCGAAACACCCGACGAGGCGGAACTATACAGAGGTGGCGGTTCATTGCATGATTGGTACGGGAAGGTAGGCTTCGAGTGCGATTTCCTGCATTACGGCTCGCCTTCGATGAGAATTGTAACGTGTGTGCCGAAAGATAAAAGCGTATTGCTGGTGCATAATTGCGCCGTTACCGAGCAAGATATTGAGGAACTGATCAATCACTTCACTACGCCGGTTTCGTGGGTGTTGTGTCCTCGTTCCAATGCTTACATATCGGGTGTGGAGCCTCGAAGTGTCGAGTTGTTGCGTAGGTCGAACCCTAATATAAATATATGTATAGGCACCGATTCTCTCTCGTCTAATTGGTCGCTCTCGATGGTTGAGGAGTTAAAGATGTTTCATGATATTCCTCTCGATGAGTTACTCCGCTGGGCAACGATTAACGGAGCCAAGGCTCTCGGCATAGCAGATCAGTATGGAACAATCGAGCCGGGCAAGCGAAGTGGAGTGGTAAATATTACGGGTGTCGATTTGAATGAGTTTAAGTTGACCGAGCAGGCAAAGGCAGTACGATTACTATAAAAGAAAAATAGAGTTGGATTCCAACTCTATTTTGTTTTGTAGCTACACTTATATTGTCCTTTGGCAAGTTTTAGAATTTTGCTCTTCAAGAGGTTACGACGCAGTGGCGAAAGATGGTCGGTGAAGACCTTTCCTTCGAGGTGGTCGTACTCGTGCTGAATTACGCGAGCAGGGTAGCCCGAAAACTCCTCGTCGTGCTCCACGAAATTCTCGTCGAGGTAGCGCATACGAATTGCAACAGGGCGTACCACATTCTCGTGAATACCCGGAATCGAAAGACAGCCCTCCTCGAAATGCGAAGTCTGCTCCGAAACCTCATAAATCTCAGCATTTACAAACACCTTGCGGAAATCGGCCAACTCGGGTACCTCCTCTGCCCAAGGTGTGCAATCTACGATAAAGAGACGGATATTCTTGCCAATCTGCGGTGCAGCCAAACCCACACCACTTGCCTCACCAAGAGTAATCCACATATCGTCAACCAACTTCTTAAAGTCGGGATACGATGCGTCAATATTCTCGCTTGGCTTTCTCAGGGTAGGATTGCCGTAAATGACTATTGGGTATATCATTTTTAATTCTTAATTTTTAATTTTAATTAAAACTTCGTCGAGTCCATGTAGGACTGCAAAATTATCGTTGCTGCGACCTTATCGACCAACGCTTTATCGCGGCGAGCCATCTTGCCGATACCGCTCTCTCGAATGGTGCGTTGTGCCATCACCGAGGTAAATCGCTCGTCATACATAACGATCTCCTTATCGGGAAAATTGTGTTTGAGGCGACCAACCAACGGCTCAATGTAGCGCATTGTTTCGCTCTTCTCGCCATTCATCTGCGAAGGCTTGCCCACAACAATTGTGCTAACGCTCTCCTTGGCGCAGTAGTCGGCGATATATCGCTCCAACTGCTTGGTGTCGACAGTTTCGAGCGCACCGGCAATAATCTGCAATGGGTCGCTAACCGCCAAACCTGTGCGTTTAACGCCATAGTCTATTGCTAGGATACGCCCCATACCTCTCGATATTACTTCAACTTCTTGTACAACTCGCGGAACGAAGTCTGCTTCTCAACCATAGCGTAGAGGTCGCTGATAGCGATACGCTCCTGCTGCATCGAGTCGCGATGACGAACTGTTACGGTGTTGTCCTCCAAAGTCTGGTGATCAACAGTTACGCAGAATGGAGTACCAACTGCGTCCTGACGACGGTAACGCTTACCGATTGAATCCTTCTCGTCGTATGCTACGTTGAAGTCGAACTTCAAGCTGTCGATAATCTCGCGAGCCTTCTCTGGGAGTCCGTCCTTCTTAACGAGTGGCATAACGGCAACCTTGGTTGGAGCCAAGCAAGCAGGGATACGCAATCTTACGCGCCCCTCGCCATTCTCCAACTTCTCCTCGCAGTATGCAGCCGACATAATCTGCAAGAACATACGGTCAACACCAATTGAGGTCTCCACTACGTAAGGAACATAGTTCTCGCCACGCTCCGGATCGAAGTACTGAATCTTCTTGCCCGAGTACTCCTGATGACGACCAAGGTCGAAATCGGTACGCGAGTGGATACCCTCCACCTCCTTGAAGCCGAATGGGAAGTTAAACTCGATATCGGTTGCTGCATTTGCGTAGTGAGCCAACTTGTCGTGGTCGTGGAAGCGGTAGTTTGCATCGCCAAAGCCCAAAGCACGGTGCCAAGCCATACGAGTATTCTTCCACTCGTTCCACCACTGCATCTCGGTACCAGGCTGTACAAAGAACTGCATCTCCATCTGCTCGAACTCGCGCATACGGAAGATGAACTGACGCGCAACGATCTCGTTACGGAACGCCTTACCAATCTGTGCGATACCGAAAGGAAGTTTCATACGACCTGTCTTCTGCACGTTGAGGTAGTTTACGAAGATACCCTGTGCAGTCTCAGGACGAAGGTAGATGGTGTTAGCACCCTCGGCAGTCGAACCCATCTGAGTCGAGAACATAAGGTTGAACTGACGAACATCGGTCCAGTTACGAGTACCCGAGATAGGGCAAACGATCTCGCAGTCGAGGATAATCTGCTTCAACTCAGCCAAGTCGCTGTTGTTCAAAGCCTCGGCAAAGCGAGTGTGAACGCCCTCGCGCTTCTCCAAAATCTCCTTTACGCGAGGCGAAGTTGCACGATACTGCTCCTCGTCGAACGACTCACCAAAACGCTTGCGAGCCTTCTCAACCTCCTTCTCAACCTTCTCGTCGAGTTTTGCGAGGTGGTCCTCGATAAGAACATCGGCACGATAACGCTTCTTCGAATCCTTGTTGTCAATCAATGGGTCGTTGAAGGCAGCCACGTGGCCCGAAGCCTCCCAAGTGCGTGGGTGCATAAAGATTGCGGCAACGATCCCTACGATATTCTCGTGGAGCTTAACCATCGAATCCCACCAATAACGCTTGATGTTATTCTTCAACTCAACGCCATTCTGACCGTAATCATAGACTGCGCCCAAACCATCATAAATCTCGCTCGAAGGGAAGATGAAACCATACTCCTTGCAGTGAGCAATCAACTTCTTAAACAACTCTTCCTGTGTCATAATCTATATTGTTTTTATACTTTTAGTCGAAATAACGTGCAAAGATACTAAAAAATGCATAATGAGTGGTGCAAAAAGTGGAATTTAACGATAAAAATATTACAATTATAGGGTTTTATGTAGTATGTATATTGTGCTTTGGGCAATTTTGATTTGGCAAAACCTTGTGTTTGTGTCAAACTTGTGATTTTTTTAAAAAAATAGCATAATTATTTTTAGTTGAAATTGTATGACGATTCGTTGAAATTTGTGCAGTTTAGTTGGTGGTTTCGAAAATAATATTTAATTTCGCCTCGTTTTAAGAGAGGGTTATTGGCCTGAGAATTAAGTAAGTATGCCAATATCTATTTGCAATGCGAACAGAGGCCATTTTCGCTGTTCGGCATGACAATAATAGTTAAGCTTAATCTATTCAACTTATATTAAAACAAAACCGTTATTTTAACTAAATTTATTATGAAAAATCTTTTCTATGGAATGATGGCAGCAATTATGATGATTGCTACATCGTGTGAGAGCGTTTCTGACATTAATGTTGTCGAGGAGGGTAATCTCGCTACTGTTTCGTTCAACCTTGGCACTCCTCAAATGGGAAGCCGTGCCGAGTATAGCACAGGCGAAACTGCTACTCATTTGCAGTATGCTGTTTATGATGTAGATGGCAACATTTTGGACAAGTACACTGTAACCAATGGTGATATCACCGGTGGAAGCAAAGAGGTTAAGTTCCAACTTACTATCGGTAATACCTACTATGTTCTCTTCTGGGCTGCTGCTCCTAACGCTCCTTACAATGTGAACCTCGCAGCTAAGACTATGGAGGTTTCGTATGCAGGTGCTGTTAGCAACGATGAGAATCGCGATGCATTCTACTACTACGATGATTTCACCGTAGAGCGTGGTATGGCTCCTATCTCGGCAGAGTTGAAGCGTCCTTTTGCTCAGTTGAACATCGGTACAAGCGACTATGCTGAGTCGAAGAGCGCAGGCTATGAGGTTAAGTATGCAAAGGTTCGTGTTCCTGTTTACACAACTCTCGATTTCGTAACAGGTGAGGCTAGCAACAAGCAGACTATTGTATTTGACTATGCTGAAATCCCAACATCGTACGATTTCCCTGTTGAGCCTACCAAATATCAGTATATGGCTATGAACTACCTCCTTATGAACAAGACTAAGGAGACTGTTGACGTAACCTTTACTTACGCTACCAATTACGATGTTGCTACCGGTGTTGCATCTGAGGAGAAGCCTCGTATTGTAGGTTCGGTGCCTGTTCAGCGTAATCACCGTACTAACCTTTTCGGTCAGTTGCTTACAGGTGAGGTTGTTGTTAATGTTGTTATTAAGCCTGGTTATGACTTGCCAAGCGAGGATAAGGACATCACTAACGATATGCAATAATTAGAATACCAATAAAACAGACTGCGCTCTCGAATTCGGGAGCGCAGTTTTTATTTCTATTTGTGAAGAGTGTCATCGTCTGTAACCTTATTGCCATCTGACTTGACGGACGGTACTTTATCAATGATCGTACCTTCGTAGTTTAATATGTGATGATACTTATCATTCGTGGCGATAAATACGCCCTCGTCAACATTGAACTCTATGTTTTTGTACGAGGCAGCTATAACCTTCTTGCCGGAACTATTAATAACACCCATTTTGCCATTTAGGGCGACTATTGCGCGACCTTCGCAGAAATCGCTTGCCCATGTGTAGATGTAGGGCTTTATTCGGGTGCCGTCATTGTCTATAAATCCGTAACGACCACACTTCTTAACGCGAGTGATACCTTCGTGCTCGGTTGGGGTGTCGTCTATTGCGTTGCTCGGACATAATAACGGCTCTCTTTTGGAATCGATATCATATACGTTGTGGCTATTGATGAAGTTAATCAGATGCGAGATGTCGTTGTTGGAATAGACCTCCCATTTGCTATACCAATATCTCAGAGGGCAAGCGACGCCGTTTTCGCAGATGATGATATTCGATGGTGTGAGATTGTTGTGCGAGAAGCCTATCGCATCAAGACGCTTACGCATGTTTTGTATGTAAATATGTAAATCGTTGGCGCGATAGCGGTGTACGGCATCTTTTAATGTTATTCCGTTTGGCACCCTCTGTAATATAACGTCGATATAGTGCTTGCGTCCAGTCGAATCTCTTATCATCAACTCTTCGTAGAGTATGCGATTGTTTATCAGTATGCTTCGGCTTCGATTATGGGCCTCCTCTTCTAACTCTTCTATGTGGCGAGAATACTCCTCTTTGAAAGGTATGAATATTAGAAAATGTTGCCCGTCGAGCATAATCTCCGATTCCATGGCATGCATGGTGCGTCGTATTACAATCGAGCCATTGCAAAGTATCGGCTCTGCCTGCCTCAAACGCTTGAAATGAAGCGCCGGAGCAGACAGAGCCTTCTTGAAATATGTCATGGTAGGTATCAATACCTACAACGTTATTGTGCAAATGTTATGCCATCGAGTTTATTCCACTCTCCGCGTGTGAAGTCGGGTACGGCCACAGGCATTGAATTGTTCTCGATAGACGCTGCTGTCAAATCTCCTATACATGACCACTCGGCTGCATCATATACATCTTGATCAAGAGGTAAACCATGACGCAAACAGTAGATAAGACGATAATCCATGATGAAGTCCATGCCTCCATGTCCACCAACTTTCTTTGCATGCTCGATTAGCTCCTTCTGAATAGGGTGGCGATACTTCTCCATCAAAGCATCGAATGCCTCCTTCGGTAAGAATTTATGCGATGAAAGATCCTCGTGATTAGGTACTACACCGCTATCAGCCATCTTGTCATGTTCGAGCAATATGCCCTCTACCGGATATTTGTTAGCAAAACCCTTCGTTCCGGTCAATTGGTATAGACGGTTGTATGGGCGTGGAGTGTAAACATTGTGCTGCAATTCGATGGTCTTTCCCTTGTGTGTTCGGATAAGAGTCGAAGTGTGGTCACCATTTGCAAACTCCTCGGTGCCGAGCGACTCTTTGGCTATCTCCTTGCCTACCCACGAATTTGTGTCCATTGATACCAAGTGAGTCATTCTGTCTCCGCGATGGATATTGAGAGCGAAGCATACAGGGCCAAGACCATGTGTAGCATAGACATCTCCTCTGTGAACCTGGTTGAACTTTAAGCGCCAATTTTGGTCATACTCCTTCCAAAATTTGTCGAGAGAATGGATGTATGCACCTTCTGCGTGAATAATCTCTCCGAAAAGGCCTTGCTGAGCCATGTTGAGAGTTGTAAGTTCAAAGTGGTCGTAGACACAGTTTTCGAGCATCATACAGTGGCGACGAGTGCGCTCTGAGGTGTCCACCAACTGCCAGCACTCCTTGACAGACATCGCTGCCGGAACCTCAACTGCCACATGCTTGCCATGCTCCATTGCATATACGGCCATTGGGGTATGAGTGTTCCAATCGGTAACGATGTAAACAAGGTTGATATCCTCTCTCTGGCACAACTCTTTCCAAGCATCTTCGCCTACATACTCATCTGCACGAGGCATACCATACTTCTCCAATCGCTTTTGTCCCTTGTCGAGATTCTCCTGATGGAGGTCGCAGATTGCAACAATCTTCACTCCATCGATATATGACATGCGCTTCAATGGGCCTCTGCCTCGCATTCCGATACCGATAATACCTACTCGTACAGTGTCAATAGGCTCTGCTGCAAAACCAAGCATTGATGTCTGTCCTGCCGCGCGTTTTGGCTCGTCAAAGTGGATCATGCCATTTTTGATAGTGTAAGGCTTGTCGCCACAATTGCCACAGTATATATAGCACAGTGCCGATACAATGGTTGCAACAAAGAGTGCAACGAGAAGTAGGGTTCTTTTCATATAGGTTGAAAGTGTGTAGGGTTATTAATACTTCTGCAAATATACAGAAAAAAAGAATAAAATCAAAAAAAAAGTGCGGGGGAAAACCCGCACATGTGATAGCTTATAGGTTGCCGTTGCTCTTGAAAGAGTAGCTCTCGGTGGCACTTATTATTATGTGGTCCAGGAGCTGAATATCGAAGAGTGATGTTGCCTCTTGGATTTTTTTTGTGATATCGAAATCGGCACCACTCGGATCGGCACTGCCCGAAGGGTGATTGTGAACGATTATAATACGGGTAGAGAGCAGCTCCAAAGCGCGCTTTACGATAAGTCTGTGATCTACTACCGTCGCCTGTACGCCACCTTGGCTTATGCGATTTCGCTCGATGATACGGTTCGAATTAGTTAGATATATTACCCAACACTCTTCGTGCTTCAACTCTTTGAGAAGTGGGCGCATTGTGCGCACGACATCGTCGCTTGATGTGATACTCTCTTCGATGGTGCGATTGGCCGATACGACACGATGTCCAATCTCGATAGCCGATTGTATACGCTCGCTACGTTTTGCTCCAAGACCTGCAATCATTCGTAGGCGAGAAGAGGGTATGTTCGCAATGGCTGCCAGCGAACCGCACTCTCCGATTAGCTCCTCGGCAAGAGTTCGATCCTCCAATAAGATGGCAAGCAGCTCCACATCGGTAAGCGATTCAATGCCCCTGATAGCTATTTTGTTACGAATATCCTGCATCGTGTTCATCACTTATTTGCTCATCTTATCCAACCTGTCGAGCATACGTGCAACCTCCTCGTCGCTTGGCTCATGCGAAACCGATTGTGCAGCTCGCTGCTCGGCCTCCTTCTTCGAAGAGCCTATGCCGTGTCCAACTTCCAGGTTGTCAATAAGTACCGTACAGCGGAACGAACGTGTGGCACCCGCTCCCGTAGGTGTTCCTTTGGTGCGGAAGAGTACGGTATGATGATTCTTCTGTCCCCACTCGATAAGGCGGCTTTTGAAGTCGGTTTCGGTCTCATCAACCTCTTCGAGCGAAAGATTCTCGGAATATATGTTGTTTATCAAAAGACGGTTGGCGAAGTTGTAACCTTGATCAAGATAGATGGCTCCCATCATCGCCTCGAAAGCATCGCCAAAGATGTGCTTCTGGATAGTATTTATCGAGCGACAGCAGATAATATGCTTGTCGAGTCCGAGTTTACACGCGATGGCGTTGAGTGATTGACGCGACACCAACTTTGAACGTAACTTTGTCAGCTTACCTTCGTCGTAGTCGGGATACTCAATAAAGAGGTAGTCCGAAGTGATGCTCTCGATTACGGCATCGCCCAAAAATTCGAGTCGCTCGTTGTTGATGCTATGTCCTCCCACCTCTATCGATGAAGATTTGTGGATAAGGGCCAACTTATATAGTTCGATATTGTTTGGAATAAAACCAAACATATCGTCGATAATTCGATAGTATAATTTATTGCGTCCGAAATTACGGCGTATCGGACGGAGTATAAAATCAAACATAATATTGTGATTAAATCTTCTTGAACACTACGGTTGAGTTGTGTCCTCCGAAGCCGAAGGTGTTGCTCATGGCGCAACGAACTTCGCGCTTTTGAGCCGTACCGAGTGTCAAATTCAGTTTCGGGTCGATCTGAGGGTCCAACTCCTCGACATTGATGGTCGGCGGTATGACACCTCTATCTATTGCCATAACGCAAGCCAAAGCCTCGATTGCGGCGGTTGCTCCGAGAAGATGTCCGGTCATCGACTTTGTTGAAGAGATATTCATCTCGTAGGCGTGCTCTCCGAAGAGTGTCTGTATGGCTGTCAATTCGGCAATATCACCAAGTGGAGTAGATGTTCCGTGAGTATTGAGGTAATCAACCTCCTCAATCTTCAACTCTGCATCGTTCAAAGCTTCGCGCATTGATATAATTGCGCCCTTGCCCTCAGGGTGAGGGGCTGTCATGTGGTGTGCATCGGCAGACATTCCTCCACCGACAATCTCGCAGTAGATCTTTGCTCCTCGTGCTTTGGCGTGTTCGTACTCCTCGAAGATGAAAGCTCCTGCTCCCTCGGCAATAACAAAGCCGTCGCGGCCTGCGTCGAAAGGACGTGAGGCATGCGAAGGGTCATCGTTGCGTGTCGAAAGGGCGTGCATTGACGAGAATCCGCCTACTGCATCGATAGTGATAGGTGCCTCCGAACCTCCCGTAACGATAATATCTGCCTTGCCCCAACGAATGAGGTTCATGGCATCAATCATGGCGTGGTTTGATGAGGCACAAGCCGATGTAACGCTATAATTCGGACCCATAAATCCATACTTGATGGAGATGTGTCCGGCAGCGATATCGGTGATTAGACGAGGTACAAAGAATGGGCTGTGACGAGGGATACCATCTCCCTCGGCCCAGCCCATAACCTCATCGTGAAAAGATTGGACACCTCCGATACCCGAACTCCAAATAACGCCTACGCGCTCTTTGTTGAGGGTGTCAAGGTCAAATTTTGCATCTTCGACAGCTTCTGTTGCCGCTATGAGGGCAAATTGACAGAATCGGTCATATTTGCGAACCTCTTTGCGGTCAAAGTAGTTGGTCCAATCGTAATTTTTAACCTCGCATGCAATGCGTGATTTGAAATTTGTGGCATCAAAGAGTGTTATTTCAGCCGCACCGGATACACCCTGTTCGAGATTGTTGAAATACTCCTCGATGTTGTGTCCGATGGGGTTAATAGTGCCTATTCCTGTAACAACAACTCTTCTTGCCTCTTTCATACGCACTGTATGCCTGTTTGAAAATTCGAATTTGTAAGACTATTTGTGCTCCTCGATGTAGGTGATAACATCGCCTACGGTCTGGAACTTCTCAGCGTCCTCGTCAGCAACCTGAACACCAAACGCCTTCTCGAACTCCATAACGAGCTCTACGGTATCCAAAGAATCGGCACCGAGATCGCCTGTGAATGTAGCCTCAGGGGTAACCTCCGACTCCTTAACGCCCAACTTGTCAACGATAATCTTAACAACTTTTTCTTGAATTTCTGACATAACTTTCAGTTTTTAATTTAACAATAGTTTAGTTGTATGTAAAATCTCTATTCAATTTCTTCTCCAAAATGCGTTTCTATATCGTTTTGAGTGAGAATTTACCCCAAAACTTATTAAAAATATGGAAACGCAACGGTGCAAATGTAACACTTTTTTATTATCTTTGGCATAAATTTACAAAGAATTTATGAACAATACGCAATATTAAAAATGTAAACAACTGAAAATCAGATAAATATATGAAGCTATTACTTATCTCAAATTCCACTAATGCCGGAGAGGCTTATTTGAAGTATCCGATTGGCCGTATCGGCGAACATTTGCAGGGTGTCAGCGAGGTTATTTTTATACCTTATGCCGCCGTTACATTCTCGTATAACGAGTATGAGCGTAAGGTGCAGGAGCGCTTCGATGAAATAGGTGTTAAGGTGCGTTCTATTCATCACGAGAAGAACCCTCGTAAGGCTATTAAGGAGGCTCAGGCTATATGCGTAGGTGGAGGAAACACCTTTGCTCTCACAAAGAAGATGCAGGAGCAGGGGCTTATGAAGGCTATCTTGAAACGAGTAAAGGAGGGTGTGCCGTATGTAGGTTGGTCGGCAGGTAGCAATGTTTGTTGCCCAACAATATGCACCACCAACGATATGCCTATTGTAGAGCCAGAGTCATTTAAGGCTATTAGTGCAGTGAAGTTCCAGATTAATCCGCATTACCTCGATGCCAATCCGGAGGGCCACGCAGGCGAAACACGCGAGCAGCGAATCGAAGAGTATATTGAGGCAAATCCTCGTCGCTACGTTGTAGGTTTGCGCGAGGGCTGCATGCTGCGATATGTAGATGGCAAGTTGGAGCTTATCGGCTCTCGTCCAATGCGCATTTTCAAAAAAGGCGTAGCTGCTTACGAGGTTGAGCCAGGTGCAGATTTGTCTTTCTTGTTGTAAATGATGACCGACAAGCAGGTGCGCGGTGCGATAGGTGAACAGGCGGCGGTGGATTACCTCCGCCAGAATGGCTTTATGATAGTCGAGCGTAACTATCGCATAGGTCGTAGCGAGGTGGATATTATCGCCACGCGCTACGACGAGTTGCACTTTGTCGAGGTCAAGACACGTAAATATAGTTCGCTGACCGCACCTGAGGAGGCTGTAACCGAGCAGAAACTGCGTGCTATGCGTCGTGCTGCTGCGGCTTATATGGCACAACATCATTCGATGCTTGAACCAAAGTTCTCGTTGGTGGCTGTCGAAATGGTAGGCGATAGGGTGGAGACGCTACGTTTTGTGGAAGATGCATTGCAATATAGTTGGTAGTTCCATAAAAAACGACTATTTTTGTCGCTCGTGAAAATAAAGATAAGGTAAAGATGTGGTTTTATAATCTCTGTATGGTGCTGTATGCAGCCCTTATACGCATGGCCTCGCCGCTTCATGCGAAGGCGAAGTTGTGGTGGGAGGGACGTAAGCGTATGTTCGAGCAGATGCAGAGTGTAATTGCCAAAGGCGATAAGATTGTGTGGATACACGTCGCATCACTTGGCGACTTCGAGCAGGGCAGACCACTGGTCGATTATGTGAAAGCTCACTACTCCGACTACAAAATTTTGCTGACATTCTTTTCTCCGTCGGGTTATGAGGTGCGCAAGAACTACCCGAATGCTGACTATGTCTTCTATATTCCTGCCGATACCAAACGCGACGTATCGCGTTTTCTGGATATCGTAAATCCCGAGGTGGCCATCTTTGTAAAATATGAGTTTTGGCTCAATATGCTGACTGAACTGCGTCAACGTCATATACGTACCTTTGTCGTGTCGGCAATATTTCGTCGAAATTCGATATTCTTTAATCCGTTTGGCAGAATATGGCGCAAGGCTCTCGGTGCCTTTGAAACTCTTTTTGTGCAAGATGAAAGCTCGAAACAGCTACTTGCCGAGATTGGTGTCGAGAATGTGGTTGTGGCGGGCGATACTCGTTTTGACCGTGTGCTGACGATTGCTGAGAGCGCCGAAAAAGTCGAAGTCGTAGAACAGTTCAAGGGCGAGCAGCGACTCTTTGTGGCGGGCTCGACATGGGGACCTGACGAAGATATTTTATTGCCGCTGATAAATGAAAATCCGGATATAAAGTTTGTGATTGCTCCGCACGAGATGGACGAGGGCCGTATAGAACGCCTTATGCGAGAAGTGAAGGGCGGTGTGGTGCGTTACACTCAACTACCAAGTGATTTTTCGACAGCACAGGTGCTTGTACTTGATACTATGGGTTTGCTCTCGCGTGTCTATGGTTCGGCAGAGTGGGCCTATGTTGGTGGAGGTTTTGGAGCCGGTATCCACAACACTTTGGAGGCGGCAGTCTATGGCTTACCCGTAGCCTTTGGTCCGAAGTATCGCAAGTTCAAGGAGGCGTGTGATTTAATCGGACTTGGCGTAGGTTGTTCGGTCAAAAACAAAGAGGATTTGAACTCTTGGTTCAATGAGTTGAAAAGCGATGATGACTATCGTGCCCGTCTGTCAGCCATTGCCAAAGTCTATGTAAATCAACACCGAGGAGTAACCGAAAAAGTCGTAAAGACAATTTTTAATTCTTAATTTTTAATTTTTAATTAAAAGTCTGCGACTTTTCTACTATCTTTGCTCCGATTATGAAGAAGATTAGAAACTTTTGCATTATAGCCCATATCGACCATGGTAAATCTACCTTGGCGGATCGTCTGTTGGAGGCTACCAATACTTTGAATCAACGAGAGATGCAGTCGCAGGTACTCGATGATATGGACCTCGAAAGAGAAAAGGGCATTACTATTAAGTCGCACGCCATACAGATGAACTATGTGGCGAAAGATGGCGAGAAATATACACTCAACCTTATCGATACTCCGGGACACGTCGATTTCTCGTATGAGGTGTCGCGTGCTATCGCTTCGTGCGAAGGAGCTCTGCTTGTGGTAGATGCTACGCAGGGTATTCAGGCACAGACCATCTCTAACCTATATCTTGCATTCGGCAACGACTTGGAGATTATCCCTGTATTGAATAAAATCGATATGCCGTCGGCAATGATTGATGAAGTCAAGGATCAGATTGTCGATCTGCTCGGCTGTGAGCACGACGATATCCTTTGTGCTTCGGGTAAGACGGGCGAGGGTATCGACGAAGTGTTAGAGGCGATTGTAAATCGTGTTCCTGCTCCGAAGGGCGACGAGAATGCTCCGTTGCAGGCGTCGATTTTCGATTCGGTATTCAATCCGTTCCGAGGAATTATCGCATACTTCCGTGTCTTTAACGGTACAATCCGCAAGGGCGAACACGTTAAGTTCTTCAATACGGGCGAGGAGTACGACGCTGACGAGATTGGCGTTTTGAAGTTGAAGATGCAACCTTGTGCCGAGTTGAAGGCGGGCAATGTAGGATATATCTGTTCGGGTATCAAGAACTCGAAAGATGTAAAGGTGGGTGATACCATTACCTCGGTGTCGAACCCTTGTACCGAGGCTATCGCAGGTTTCGAGGATGTAAAGCCGATGGTTTTTGCGGGAGTCTATCCTGTCGAGGCCGATCAATATGAGGATTTGCGAGCTTCGCTCGAAAAGTTGCAGCTCAATGATGCTTCGCTCACCTTCGAGCCGGAGAGTTCGTTGGCTCTCGGTTTCGGTTTTCGATGCGGTTTCTTGGGCCTGCTCCACATGGAGATTATCCAGGAGCGACTCTATCGTGAGTTCGATATGGACGTTATCACAACCGTACCAAACGTGTCGTACAAGATTACGACCACTATGGGCGAGGAGATAGAGGTGCATAACCCGTCGGGATTACCTGAGGTTACCAAGATTGCCAAGATTGAGGAGCCATATATCTTGGCGCAGATTATCACAAAGGCCGACTTCCTCGGTCCGGTAATGAAGTTGTGCATCGATAAACGAGGAATTCTAAAAAATCAGACATATATCACACAAGACCGTGTAGAGGTTAATTTCGAGATGCCGTTGTCGGAGATCGTATTCGACTTCTACGACAAGTTGAAGAGTATCTCGAAGGGCTACGCTTCGTTTGACTATCACCGCACGGGCTACGAGGTCAGCAAGCTGGCGAAGTTGGATATTTTATTAAATGGCGACCCTGTTGATGCTTTGTCGTCGCTTATCTATGCCGACCATGCCTACGACTTTGGCCGCAAGATGTGCGAGAAGTTAAAGGAGCTGATACCGCGTCAGCAGTTCGATATCGCTATTCAGGCGGCTATTGGTGCGGAGATTATCGCTCGTGAGACAGTAAAGGCGGTACGTAAAGATGTAACGGCAAAGTGTTATGGTGGCGATATCTCGCGTAAGCGTAAGTTGCTCGAAAAGCAGAAGGCAGGTAAGAAGCGTATGCGTCAGATTGGTCAGGTACAAGTTCCGCAGACCGCCTTCTTGGCAGTGTTGAAGATGGATTAAAGCCGACTACTGATATTTTTAATAAGAAGCTAATGGCCATTAGTTAATGGTCCCAAAAGAATACTATGGTAAAAAAGACAATTATTGATCTTTTCGAGGATTCGGTTGTGAAGTTTGGTAATAAGCCATTCTTGCTCGAAAAAACAACAGCAGAGTTTGAGCCTACGACATATATCGAGACTCGTGAGATAGCATTGAAGACGGGAGCCGGCCTGGTGGCACTCGGTATCAAACCGAAACAGGCTGTTTCAATCTTGGCCGAGGGTTGCAATGCATGGATTACTTCGGAGTTGGGACTCTTGTATGCGGGAGCAATCAGTGTTCCGTTGTCGATAAAGTTGGAGGAGGCGAACGATTTGTTGTTCCGCTTGCGTCATGCAGAAGTTTGCACTATCTTCGTTTCGCGCAATCAGCTTCCGAAGATTCGCTCCATTCGTGAGCAGTTGCCTCTCCTTAAACATATCATCGTGTGGGGTGATATCGCTCTCGAAGAGGGTGAAATCTCGCTTGCCGAGTTGAACGCAATGGGAGAGAAGTATCTCGCTGAGCACCGTGAGGAGTTCCTTGCAATTGGTCAGGCAATCCAGAACGATGATTATGCGACAATCACATATACTTCGGGTACTACGGCTGATCCTAAGGGTGTAATCCTTACTCATCGTAACTATACTGCAAATGTCGAACAGGCTTTGACCCGTATCTCAATACCGTCGGATTATAGAATGTTTATCATTCTGCCACTCGACCACTGCTTTGCTCATGTTGCAGGTTTCTATATCATGGTGGCATGCGGTGCATCGGTAGCGACTACGCAGGTGGGCCGTACTCCGCTCGAAACATTGAAAAACGTACCGGGTAATATCCGCGAGGTAAAACCTCATGTGCTGTTGTCGGTACCGGCTTTGGCAAAGAATTTCCGCAAGAATATCGAAACCAATATCCACAAGCAGGGCCCTGCTGTCGAGAAACTCTTTAAGTTCGCCTTGAAGGTGGCATACGAGTATAACCAAGATGGCTACACCAAGGGTAAGGGCTGGCGTTTTGTGCTGAAACCATTGGTTGCGTTGTTCGATAAAATTTTGTTCAAGAAAGTGCGAGAAGGCTTTGGTGGCAATATCAAATTCTTCGTTGGAGGTGGAGCTTTGCTCGACTCGGAGTTGCAGCGTTTCTTCTATGCCGTAGTTATGCCTATGTTGCAGGGTTATGGCTTGTCGGAGGCAACTCCTATCATCTCGGCAAACTCTCTCGGCAAGGGACGCCATCGCTTCGGCTCGTCGGGTATGGTTATCCAGCCTTTGGAGTTGAAGATTCTCGATAACAACGGCAATGAGTTGCCACTCGGAGAGAAAGGTGAGATCGTTATCAAGGGCGAGAATGTTATGGCCGGCTATTGGAAAAACCCTACCGCTACTGCCGAGACCGTTGTTGATGGTTGGCTCCATACCGGTGATATGGGATATATGGGTAAGGACGACTTCCTCTATGTATTGGGCCGTTTCAAGAGCTTGTTGATTGCGAGCGATGGCGAGAAGTATAGCCCGGAGGGAATGGAGGAGGCGATGGTAGATAAGTCGCCATATATCGATCAGGTTATCTTGCACAACAACCAGGATCCATATACAATCGCTATTGTAGTGCCTAACAAGGAGGCTTTGCGCAGAGAGGTGGGCAACGACGCTGCGAAGGCTGCAGAGTTGATTGACGCCGAGATTCGCAAGTACCGCACAGGTGGCGAGTTTGGCGAGGAGTTCCCTGACAGATGGTTGCCTGCGTCGTTGGTAATTGTCGACGAGGCCTTTACCGAGCAAAATGGACTCGTGAACAGCACAATGAAGGTTGTTCGCAACAAGGTTGAGTCACACTTTAAGGAGCGTATCGACTACGCTTACACTGCTGAGGGTAAGCAACTGCTCAACGAGAAGAATTTGGAGTCGCTGGCGAAGTTGCTGTAAAAGTAGTGAAATATAACAATAAAATGGGGTGCTATAACGGCACCCTATTTTATTGTTAGTCTATAAAGATATAGTCTCGTTTATCTATTGCTTTTGCTGCTCGTGGCAAGAATAGGTAGTAGTGTTTATCAAGATAATTTTCCCATAGACTATGCAGTTTCTCTGCTTGCTCGGATGAGAGAAGTCGCCCTGATGATCCACCGCTCCATTCGAAGTCAGGAATAGCTTCCGATAGCTTTTTTGTTGTTAGCAATGGACATCGTTGAGGGAGAATCATATGTTTTATCTTTAAATCGACATAAAGAATTTTCTCTCTCTTGCCATCTCTCCAATCTTGCCCAAGATGTGGTTTCGACTTGAATGTACCCGACATCACAACTCCGCATTTGCCCTTACCGACCTTGACCATGTAGAAGTTATCTCCCTTCCGAGCTTCTCTCCACTCTGCAATGCTCCAATCAAGTTTAATATCTTCTTCATTGGATAGTCGATAAAGATCACAATCAAATTCTGTTTGAGAGTATGAAGAAATTTTAGGATTCCACATCAAGATAAATGTGCGTTGTTTCTTACCCTTTTTAGGCATCTCCTCTGCGCGGTGCAATGAAGTTCTTAAAGTTTTCATATTTGATAGGTTTTTAATTATGGTGCAAAGATATGGCTGTAATTTGACAAATTTTGTCAAATACGATAATTTTTGCTATAGTCCTAAATAAATAAGGACCTCCGAGCGGAAGTCCTTATTTATTATATATAGGTATCGGCTAACGATACTGCAAGCCCTTAACCTCGGTCCAACGACCATCGGCTCCCACCTCGACAGGCGAGAACGATACATACCAGAACGGAGTCTTGTAGTGGAGTGGAGCCTCAATAAGGAGGGTGTTCCAACCCTTCTTCAACTTAATCTTTGCAGGCTCGCGCATCCAGAATAACTGCTCGTTTGTCCATGGTATGCTCTGGATACTGCCATATTTGTAGGTGCTGAAATGGTAAGCATAAGCACCTGGCTCCTCCCAAGGTGTAGGAGGTACAACAGGCTCACCATTGATGGTTACCTTACCGCCGGTCTCCCACTCGCCTTGCTCGCCAATACCAGCCGAGCGGCGTGTTGAACGCGATGGTGTTTCGAGCGATACCCAAGCGCGAATCTCGCGATCCTCCTCCGAGTAGATTTCGGTTTTGAGCCAAGCGACCATCTTGCTTGCTTGTTTTACGCCATTCTGTTTGCCGAGTGCATAGAGGTTTACAGAACCACCCCAAGCCTTAGTCCACTGCATATCCTCAATCTTTGCACCTTGTGCCTGAGGGATAGTTACCTGCCAAGGTATGTGGGCGTTAGCAACCCAATGGCAATCCACATCTTTGAATTGGTGGTCACGGTGATAAACCAATTTCTTCTCAAAGGCAAGGAGGTCGTGGTGTCCCTTATTTTCGGGACCAGGTATGAGCATATCATAGGTGAGGCCATAGCCTGCGCCACCTACCCAGGCACGCTCTGCGAATGGAAGCATAACCAAAGGCATGCCATTGATTGGGAAGAGTTGCTCCTGCGATGCAAGACAAACATCATTCCACAAACATAGGATTCCTCCTAATGCCTGCTCGGTTGCCTTATCGGTAGTACACATTTGGTGGAGGAAATGGCGATGGATATTATTTACCGGGCTGCTGTGGTTGAGGTAGCCCATGTACGAGTCGAGATATGGATTTTTATAAGTCTTATTCTCGGCGATGCTGTTCTTGATAGCCTCGTTCCAAATCTGGCAAACAGTGGTTGATGAAGGCTTGATGCCCGGATCCCAAACAATTGGCTTGCGGTTGTGCTTAGCCAAGATATCCTCGTAGTGGCGAACAAAGCCCTCTGCATCTGCCATCTTGCGACGTACCTCGTCAGAACCGAGGTGGATATAAGGACAATCCTCTGCCGGAATCTCGGCGAAGAACTCAGCAAAGAGCTTGTCAAGAATCTTCATGCCTCGTGGGTCGTCCATATGGAAACCGAAGATAGTCCAGAAATAGTCGCTATGGCCAGGAATATCAAGTTCGGGGATAATCATCACACCGCGCTCCTTTGCATACTTGATAACATCACGAATCTCGTCATAGGTGTAGAACTTGCCCGGATTGCGTTTAGCAGGGCAGTACTTAGCCTCGTTTAATCGTGGATAGCACTTGCTCTCGATACGCCATGCCGGAGAGTCGGTGAGGTGCCAGTGGAAAACGTTGAGCTTGTATGCCGAGAAGAGGTCGATATCCTTTTTGAGGTTCTCCACTGAACGGAAGTTGCGACCTGTATCGTGCATAAAACCACGAATAGGGAATGCAGGGTAGTCCTTGATTTTAGCGATACGCACCAACCCCCCCTCGTCGTGAAGTTGGGCGAGTGTTGCCTTCGCCCATACCAAGCCCTGTGCAGTCTTGGCACGAAGTACAGCAGTTGTACCCTTGATTTCGAGAGTATAACCCTCCTCTGGGAGGTTGAGCGATGCATCAACCTTGGCATCTACCTGCTCAATCTTAACCTTTTTCTTTCCTTTGTACGACACCTCGACTGGGGTAGGAATCAACTCTTGTGCGGTAAGTGCACCTGCACTACATGCCATAATAAGGCAGCACAATGCAAATTTTAAATTCTTCATATATATTCTTTGATTAGTTGTCGATTTATTGGTGCTGTGGGCGGAGCAAGTCCTGAACAACTTTTACAGGCGAGAAGGTCGAGATAGGCACATCAACGAAGATGGTGTTCCACTTCGCCATGGCGCCATTCCACAAGCCCGGCAACTCCTGCGCACGCAACTCACGGCCACCGCTCGACTTCGACGAGATAAAGCCCGTCTTAGGGTCGGTGTAACCCATCAAGTTGAACTTCGTGCCGTCAGCCTTGCGTACACCACAAACCAAATCAACAGGGTTGAAGTGGGTAGCCTCCTTCATCAATGGCATATCCTCTGCCGAAATCTGGCCCCACTCGGCAATCTGCAACGACTGTGTGCCATCATCATTCTTTCCCCAGAACGGACCGCCACCAGGCTCGCCCTCGTTGCGCACCATGCCACAAACGCGGATAGGGCGATCAAGAATTGCCTCCAATAGAGTTGCGTCATATTCGGCAGGGAGTTTTGTGCAGAGTTTCTTCTCTACGAACTCGGCAACCTCGGCCAAA
>JAZRGH010000082.1:0-19003 GCA_045644085.1 Alistipes sp.
ATGTCCGCAAGCAGAAGAACTTGCCACAGAAGGAGGCTTTGGAGTTGAAGGTTGTCCGCGACGAAAACTATCCAGCGGAGTATGAGGCTGCAATCGTTAAGATGGCAAACCTCTCGCAGGTGTCATTCGTAACCGAGAAGAATCCGACAGATGCTGCTTTCATCGTTAAGACTACGCAGTATTTCGTTCCTATGGGCGACAATATCGACAAGGAGGCCGAGATTGCGAAGTTGGAGAAGGATCTTGCATATCAGCATGGCTTCCTCGCGACAGTAATGAAGAAGCTCTCTAATGAGCGTTTCGTATCTTCTGCACCGGCTCAGGTAGTTGAGAACGAGCAGAACAAGAAGCGTGATGCGGAGGCTAAGATTGCAGCGATTGAGGAGCAACTTTCTGCACTAAGATAGTTCCTTGTGATAAGCATAAAAATATACGGTCACAGTTTTGTGACCGTATATTTTTTGGTTTAAGTTGCTACTACTTTCCGAAATACTTGTTCAACAGGTATGCAAGGCGATAACCAGCATTGCGCATCTCTAAATTAACAAGGTCGCGCGAAAGTTCTACGGTATTCTCGTGAAGAACAGGGGTGTTGTGCGGGTTCCACTCGTAAATAACGGCATTTCTCGAACCTATATCGTGTACCCAATCAAGAAGGGTGCCTTTCTGGATACGTTTGATTTCACTCTTCTTGGCGTTGTCAATCTCGGCGGCAATATCCACGCACGATTTCTTCGGGTGGAGGAGTACCGGAATGTAATCATATACGCCATGGAATGACTTCATCTTTCTACCATTCAATTCGCAACGCCAATGGCAACGTGGCCCAGGTACATAAGAGTGTGTAGGGCAGTGTAAGTCACCTGCGAAGTGTAGCAGACAGCGAATGTTCATCACGATAGCCGAATCGGTGAGTCTTTCCTGCTTTTTGAGGTTGTGATCTACGACTTTCATTGCGAGAACGGCATCGCCTTTTCTAAGACGAGGGTTCATATCGTACTCATATTTCTCATCAACATTGTAAACATGCCAAGCCGTAGTGTAGGCGATAGGTTCGTCGTTGCGATGAATATCCATGTAAACAGCATCTTTGGTGATGTCGTAAGGCAGATATTTTGCAATATTCTGCTTGGTCTTCTCTGTGATGTGGCGTTTGGCTACTTCAATAATAACTTCATGTCCCAATGTTCCCCACGCCATGGCGCTATGTGTGCAAACGAGTGAGGCGATAACTGCAATTAAAACAAATCGTTTCATTATAAGTATTGTGTTAGGTTTAAACTGATTAAATGATCTCGAATGCAATCTCCATCATGTCCGTAAAGGTCTTTTCGCGTTGTTCGGCAGTCGTATCTTCGTGAGTTACGAGAGAGTCCGAAATGGTACAGATGCAGAGCGCCTGATTGCCACTGCGTGCTGCATTCATATAGAGTGCCGAAGCCTCCATCTCGACTGCTAAAACTCCCATCTTCTGCCACTGCTTCCACGCCTCCGGATTATCGTTGTAGAAGATCTCCGATGCGAGGATATTTCCTACCGCATAGTTTACTCCCATCGCCTTTGCCTTCTCTACGGCTGCGCTCAACATCTCGTAGTCTGCGATAGGTGCGAAAGTGCCGGGAAGGTTGTATTGTGCTGCGTAGTTAGAGTTGTCGCAAGCGCCCTGAGCAATGACAATATCTCCTACATGTAAATCGGGTTGATATGCACCAGCCGAACCTGTGCGAATTATGCGTTTTACATCGTAAAAGTTAAAGAGCTCGAATGTATAAATACTAATAGACGAGATGCCCATGCCGTGTCCCATTACGGAGATCTCTTTGCCTTTGTAAGTTCCTGTATAGCAATACATGCCACGTACCTGATTCACTAATTTAGGATTTTCGAGGTAGCGTTCTGCCATGAATTTTGCACGTAGTGGATCGCCTGCCATAATGACACGCTCTGCTATCTCGCCACGCTTTGCGCCGATATGGGGTGTAGGTGTTGATTCTGCCATAATTATTTAAAAATTATTTATTTTTATGCTAATTTATTGTTGGCTGTCAGCCTTCTATTTTGTGTAAAATTTGTAGATACAAGTGTGTGCATAGACGTCGCCGGGCTTCAAAACTACGCTCGGGAATGAAGGCTGGTTTGGAGCGTCTGGATAGCGTTGTGTTTCGAGTGCGATTGCGCCGCGGTAGAGTACCGGCTTTCCGAATTTGCTATTATAAGAGCCATCAAAGAAGTTGCCACAATAGAATTGAATTGCAATCTGGTCGGTATAAACCTCCATGCCGCGGCCACTCTTTGGTGAGTACACATCTGCAACTTTTATCACTTCGCCATTGTCTTCGCGGTCTATGATCCAATTGTGATCATAGCCGGCACCGGCTTTGAGTTGTGGGTGGTCGGCATTGACACGCTCGCCAATAGCATGAGGCTCGTTAAAATCGAATGGAGTCCCCTTTACGCACATAATTTCGCCCGTAGGAATAAGATATTCGTTTACCGGAGTGATAGCTTTGCTCTTTATTGTTAAGACGTGATCAAGAATTGTGCCTTCGCCATCGCCTTCAAGGTTGAAGAATGAGTGGTGCGAGAGATTTAAGACTGTCTTCGCATCAGTTATCGCTTTGTATGATACGGAAAACTCGTTATTAGGAGTCAATTCGTATGTCATCGTTATTGCGCGATTTGCAGGAAATCCGTCTTGTCCGTCGGGCAACAGGCTGTAGAATACAATTTTATTCTCGGTAACCTCTTTTACCTCCCAAACGATGCAGTCTATGCCTAACGTGCCACCGTGTAGAGTATGTCCATTGTTGTTCTGTGGCAGTTTATACTCCTTGCCGTCGAGCGAAAACTTGCCATTCGCGATACGGTTGGCAACAGGACCGACAGCTGCTCCGAGGTAGCGCTCTCCCGTGTTGTTGATGTAGCGGTTGATGTTCTCGTAGCCAATCTCTACATCGGCATAGTCGCCGTTACGATCAGGTACCCATAACGATACCACTCGTGCACCGTAATTGGAAACTTGCATGACAAGGTCACCGTTGCGAAGTGTATATAGTGAAACCTCTTTACCGTCTATGGTTGTTTCGAAATCTGCTTTGTCGAGAAGAATGACCTTTTTCGGGTTACTGCAAGAGAGGGCAAGTACTATTGCCAAAAATGAAAATATAAATTTCATAGTCTTAATGTTTTATGTGTTAGTTTTGACAAAGATACGAAAAACTTTGTAAAAAGTGCAATTGTTTCATTAAAAATCGCTACCTTCGCTCTCGTTAAACCCAGAAAATATAATACTATGAATGTTCGCATTGCCGAGGATTGGAAAGAACTGCTGAAAGACGAGTTTGAGAAGCCTTATTTTGCCGAGTTGGTCGATTTTGTGAAGGCTGAATATGCCTCACGTCAGATATTTCCTGCGGCAAGAAATATTTTTAGAGCTTTCGATAAGTGCCCTCTCGATAAGTTGAAAGTCGTAATCATCGGGCAAGATCCGTATCATGGTGATGGTCAGGCGAATGGCTTGTGCTTTTCTGTCGATGACGGAGTCGATTTTCCACCTTCGTTGCGTAATATTTTCAAAGAGGTTGCCGACGATACGGGTAATCCGGTTCCTCTTAGTGGAAATCTTGACCGTTGGGCCGAGCAGGGTGTACTGATGTTGAATGCCGTACTTACGGTGAGAGCTCACGAGGCGGCCTCGCATGCAGGTCGTGGCTGGGAGCGATTTACCGACGCCGTGGTGCGACTTATTGCCGAGCGGAAAGAGGGTGTTGTCTATATGCTGTGGGGTAGTTATGCGCAGAAGAAGGGCGCGATGGTGGATCCGGCTAAGAACTTGGTATTGAAGGCGGTGCACCCTTCGCCACTCTCTGTTTACAGAGGTTTCTTCGGTTCGCGTCATTTTTCGAAGGCAAATATCTATCTCGAATCAATAGGTAAAGGGCGAATTGAGTGGTAATTTGATAGTTAGCTAAAATTAGCAAAAAGCAACGAAAAAAAGTTGTGAAATAGTGTTGGTATTATTAAAAATAATTTGTACCTTTGCAACACCAATTGGAAGATAGAAAGTGTGCAAAAATTTAATCGTTTTTGTGCAGGGTACCTTAAAATGATGATAATATGCTAATTAGAGGGGTTCTTGGGATTTCGTGAGCCCTGAATGTGAAGATTTATCGCCTCGCAAATGTGCGGAGCGAGTATCTTTTTTGTCTTTTGCGCACGCGCATGTTTCGCGTATGTGAGAGGACTAAGATGAGAAGATGAAGAGACGAGAAACAAACAAATTTCAAAAAAATCAAAATAATTACAAACTTTAAAAAAAAACTATCTAGCGTGAAAAATTTTACTAAACTTTTGATGTTGGTGGTTATGTTCGCAAGTTACTCTTGCGTTCAAGACACAACAGAGGATTTGGCTCCGATTATCTCGGGGGCAAATGGAGAGGGTGGCGAAGTGAAGACGCTGCAAGTCTCTATGCCTGAATCGTCGCGTACATTGTTGGGCGATAAGGAAAACGGGAAGTATCCTGTTGAATGGAACGTGGACGATGTCCTTGCAGTGAACGGAAAGCCGACTACCGCGATTGTGATCGATCCGCACAATGAGGACAATTGCTCGGTTGCTGTGTTCGAGTTGCCGCTCGGAATCACAATTCCTTACAACATCGTTTACCCATATCCGGGTGAGGATGTTGCAATCAATGTTGAGAGTGGTGCTTATCCGGTAGTGTTTGCTTCGGAGCAAAGACACACAAGGGGCTCGTTTGCTAATGGCAGCGCGCCTATGTTTGCGTGGTCTAACGGCTTCGATGATATTCACATGGAGCACCTCGCGACAGCTCTTCGTTTCAGCATTAAGGCAAAGGAGGGTGAGAATGTAGATTTGAAGTACATCTCTGTTTCAACCGTTGCTGCTGAGCCTATCTCGGGCGTATTTGATGTTTACTGCGATAACGTAGGCGAGTATGAGGCTGGCACAATCGTAGCACGAACAAATGCGAAGTCCACCGTTTTCTACAACTTCGAGAATGATAGCTATATCCTTGAAGGTGGCAAGGTAGAGGATTTCTTTATTGCAGTGCCAAAGGGTGAGTACTCTCGTTTTGAAGTAAACTTTGTTTCGCAGAATGGTGATGTATGTTCGGAGACCTTTGATGCATCGGGTGACAAGAAGTTGCTTGGTGGTAAGGTTCGCGAGTTCCCTGTTGTTGAGTTTGCGCCAAACAGCAAGATGTTCCTCATTGGTAGCGATGCCGATATGGAGACCTTTGCAATTGAGGCTAAGGCCGGCTCTTTCGATGGAGCAACTCCTAAGTTCGATGGCGCTTTGCTTACAAATGATGTCGATATGACAGGCAAAGAGTGGGCTTCTATCGAGGGTTATACTTCGTTGTTTGAGGGACGTAACTATAAGATTAAGGGCTTGACCGCACCTTTGTTCGGCGAGAATACCATTGCGACAATCTCGAATGTTAATGTTGAGGGTAATATCGTTGAAACTTCGTATGGTAAGGTTGGACTTATTGCTCGTTCACTTGTTGCTGATGGAGAGAAGGTAGGAACTATCTTCAACTGTTCGGCAGAGGGAACAATCGAGTATAAGAATGAGTCGATTGCCGTAAACGAGAACTACGACTTGATCAATGTTGGAGGTCTTGTTGGTGGCGTATATGGCGGTAGCGTAACTCTTTCGGAGAGCAGTGTTAAAGTTACAATTGCAAGCTCTGCCGGAGCTGAGGCTGCGGATAAGACCTTTACTCCATGCGTAGGAGGTGTGGTAGGTTATGCTTGTGCCGCAGGCGAGAATCTCCCTATTATTGCTGATAATGCAAGCTACGGAGAGGTTATTTGGGACGATGCTTCCGGAAGCACAAAGGTTACCCCATATATCGGTGGTGTAGCAGGATATGTTGTAGCAGGAACATTTGCCGACAACGTTAATAACGGTGAGTTGTATATCCGTGAGGCGATGTACGACCTCTATTGGGGTGGTGTAATCGGTGCATCGGTAGTTGCTGTACAGCGTTGCGAGAACAAGGGTTCGTTGACTATCAACGAGGCTATTACTAAGGCGAATATCGGTGGCGTGCTCGGAATGTTGGAGTGTGCTTCAGTTGTTGACTGTGTGAATAGTGGAAAGCTTTTGTTTGATGCACAGTTTAAGATTAACGAGACTTGTAAAATCGGTGGTGTTGTTGCTTATGCAGAAGTAGGTACAAAGAATATTGAAAATTGTACCAACTCTGGCTCTATCACCTATTTGGGTTCATGTAACTATATCGACAAGAACAGTATCATGGGTAACGCAAATGTCGTTATCGGTGGTGTTCTCGGTATGGCATGGTCAGAGAAGGTTCTCAACTGTAAGAACTTGGATAGCGCGAAGATTGATATCGCAGGTGAGATTTCTGGTAACGGTACCAAGAACACCGGAGAGATTGCTGCTATCGACAAGATGACCGCTATCGGTGGAGTTATCGGTATCCGTGGTGGAAAACAGGCGGCGTTAGGTTCGGAGAGTGTAATTACTACCGAGAATTGTAGTAACGGAGGTAACGTAACCTTTGCATGGGAGTATTGCGGTAAGGCATACCTCTTCAACTCGGCATGTATCGGAATCTTCGATTCTGATCGTGCATTTGCTTGTAACAATGATGGTACAGTAACTCTTAAGGCTAAGGTTTCGTCGGATACCTATGATAACCCTAAGACCGGTACAGTGCTGTTGTATGTAGGAGGATTGTTCGGTTGTATCAGTTCGAACTGCGATCAGATTATCGATTGTAAGAATACAGGTACAATCAACGTATCGGATACAATTACCCGAATGTTGTATGTGTCGGGATTGTTGGGAACTGCGATGACTGGCGTTGAGATGAAACTTGACGGTTGTGCAAATACCGGTGATATTATCGTAGGCGAGGATGTATATGCTCGAAACGTATATGTAGGAGGTATCTTGGCAAGTACCAATAATATTAAAATGCAGTATCCAAATTGCTACAACTCTGGTAATGTAGAGTCTAAGGCAACAGCATCTCAGGAGACATATCTTGGATCTATTTTCGGTTGGTCTACAAAATCTAATACCGATGCTGGAACTGCGGGTATCTACAATAGTGGAACCGTAACATATTCTGGAAAGTCGGCTCTTGCGTATGTCGGAGGATATTGTGGCCAGTATGGTGAGAATAAGCATACCGTACAGTTTAACAATACCGCAGAGGGCGTTGTAACATTTGCAGGATCTGCAACATTCGCAGCATATGTCGGAGGTATTGTTGGTGTTGGAGGAACAGTATCTGTTAAAGCTACTAATGGCGTAGTAGAGAGCGTTACCGGTGTTACAGGAAACGTAGGCGGTGAATTTGCCGGAATGACCAATAACGGAAAGGTATCGGTTGTAGGTATTGCACCGAAGGTATACGCCGGTGGTTGCTTCGGATATGCTATGGTAAAGAAAGATGACAACGGTGGTGGCGTTAGTAAGCTTACCAATAATGGTGATGTTATCGTTCCTGTATCGGAGCTTACCGAGTACTCGGAGAGTATCTATTTGGGAGGTGTATTCGGCTATGCAAATATGGGTGTTGATTATCCTGACGCAACAAACTCGATCGATGCATCTTATTGCGTTCACGATTGCAACAACTCCGGTAATATTATATATATGGGTATCGCGCGCGATGGTGCGTATGTCGGCGGTATCGCAGGCCGTGCAGAGAAGGCTCCGCTCTTTGATTGTATCAACGAGGGTGCAATCACCTCTACCGGACATGCAGGTGATGCTTCACCAAAGCTTACAGAGTCGGGAGATAAGGCTCAGACTAGTGGTTGGGCATTCAACTACAAGAACCACGACCTTGCTATTGGTGGTATCGTTGGTGAGACAGACTTGGATATGGTAGGTTGTACCAACAAGGCAGAAGTTACTCACACATGTACAATGAACCCATTGAAGGTTGACCACAATGGCGATCATTCGACTTCGCGTTTCGATATCGGAGGTCTTGTAGGTCGTACATTCGTACCATATAGCAATGGTAAGCAGTATGCTCTTACTTTGAGCAATTCGCATAATGAGGGTGCTGTCACAATCTATGGAACTCCTGCTGCAACCAACAATATGGCATCTATCGACTTGGGTGATGCAGCTGCATGGCAGTGGCAGGATATTGATGATAGTGACCGTACCGATAAGCGTGTATTCTATCGTACAAACTTAGGCGGAATGATTGGCCGAATGATGGATAACTCGTCAGCAAACGTAAAGCACTATGTTTCAGGTTGTACCAACTCTGCTACGGTATCTGTTCCTGAGGCAGCCGGCACCAGAATGTTTAACATCGCAGGAGGTGTTGGTGAGTTGCTTATCAGTGAAGGTGAGTTCAATAATGTAAAGAATAGCGGTAAGGTATCTATTGAGAAGGCCGGTGTCGGAACAACAATAAATACTGCTCAGAGATTGGATTCGTACTTTATCCGTATGGGTGGTATCGTTGGCTTCTGCTTCGATTGCCGAATCTTTGCTAAGTCGGGTAATTACTGTGAGGTCGTAACCTTTAACGATTGCGAAAACTCAGGTGACATATTCTATGGTGAGGTTGCGGCATCGTGCTACCAGTGTGCAGGAGGTATCTTGGGACAAGTACTCCACTATAAGGGTGACTGGTGTATCGGTAGCAATCATAAGAAAGATGGCGAGTCGTATGGAGGTTCCGGCGAGCGTTATAGCCTTATGCATATAGATTTCAATAGATGCAAGAACAGTGGTAATATCAATTATCTCTCAACTGCAACCAATTTGAGTGTTGGATATAACTATAACTATGCAGGAGGTATTCTTGGAGCTGGAAATATGGGCAATCGTACATCAATGACATGCTCTCAGCAGTTTAATAACTTGGAGTTGACTTTCGACCATTGCGAGAACTCTGGTGAGCTCCAGTGGGATAGAAATAATACTGTGCGCTCAACCAATGCAAGTGCATACTACACTGCTGTTGGTGGTATCCTCGGATACTATTGTGGCGGTGTTGGTTTCAACTCAGCATCTACGGCATCGACAACAGTCTACGGAAGTCATGGTGCAGTATCAACCCAAAACGCACTGAATGCAAGACTTACCTCATGTAAGAATAGCGGCCGTATTTGGGGCTTCTCAGGCTTTACCGGTGGTATCGTAGGTTTAGGCTTGTGGTATATCACTATTACCGGTACAGAGAACGATCCAACCATTAATACCGGAGATATCGTTGTAAAGCGCGAGAGCGGTAAGGTTGTAAGAAACAACCGTTATGGCGATAAGCCTATCTATGCAGGTGGTATTGCAGGAGGTTTGTCTGAGTATATTAATGCTGCATATGCAGTAGGTAGTAGTTCGGCAAACCCAGCGTATAGCCAATACAACCCTGAGTATCAGTATGCACGTGTTGAGTATGCTGTAAACGAGGGTGCCGTAGGAGGAACTGCTTATGCAGGAGGTATCGTGGGATACTACTACTCGGCTGTAGAGGCTTCGAAGGAGATTCAGAATGCTACATCTCGCGGAGGTATGCAGTATTGCCGCAATACCGGTGAGGTATACGCATTGGAGGGTGCAACAACCAATGTTGGTGCATTGGTAGGAACTCCTCGTATGCTCGATTATACAGCAAGTTCGGGTAACGATCTTGCAACTAAGCTTTCGGAGAAGAGCTGGCCGGTAGGCGTTAGCAATTGCTATGTCGGCGGTTATATATTGCGTGGTAGCGTTGATGAGATTGCAGTTGATGAGACCAACTATATGCGTGCAATCTATGGTAATACATGGGATTTGGAGTATATCTCTACCGATGCAACATTGCCATATGATGGTTGTGTTTACTATGTTCCTACACCAGAGGTTCCTGAGCAGGGAGGCGAAGGCGGTGAGGGCGGCGAAGAGCCAGAGCCAGAACCAGAACCAGCAGCTAGACGATAACCAAATTGAGTGAAATAAAATAAACATATATCAAAGATGAAATCATTATTTTGTATTTTGGCAATGTTCTCGTTGGCGCTGGTATCATGTACAGAACGCCTTCCAGAGAAAGAGATGCCGAAACGTGATAACGGTAACATTACGATGATTAAGGCAACCGTAGACCCCCTCCAATTGAAGGGGGATACGGGTGTCGGAAATTACTCGTGGAAGAATACTCATGTTATCGGTATCTACGGTGAGGATGCAGGATATAACGAGCGTTATATGCCTGTACAGTCTACGGTAGAAGACGGAGATAATGAGGCCTACTTCTTCGGAAACGTAGTAGGTGGCGATTTGACCGTCTATATGCCTTATTCAAGCGAGGGTAGTGCAGTTGCACTTGCAGGTCGAGTGACAATTCCTGCCGTACAGCAGTACTATTCTAATGCATTTGACCACATTATGTACAACTCTACATTGTGTGCTTCAAGTGTTGATATGACCGGCACTACTCCAGAGGTTCATTTCGGATTCTATGCAGGATTGGTGAAGATTGAGATTAAGTACGATGTGCAAGATATTACATCGATATCTGTTGCTGTCGGAAATATTGCTGACGAGGGTTATGACAACAATGTTGTTGGTGATATCTCTATTGATGAGGATGTTGAGAACAGACTTGTTAATGCTAAGGATCGCTTCGTTATTACCGGCTTCCCTGAGGGCATTGACTCTTCGATTGAGAACCCATTGGTAGTTTGGGCAGCAATGGCTCCTGGCGTATACGAGAACTTTGTAATCGAGATTTCGGACTCGGAGAAGACCATTACAGCACCGGTAGAGGGTCCTTTCGTTGTAGAGGAGCGTGCTATCGCCGAGAAGGTTTGTGTGGCTGAGAAGATTGACCACGACAATGGTGTTGGAGGCTTTGAGGGCGAAAATGGAGAATTTAACCCTAAGAAATAGAGTAAATGAAGTGTTTGACAAATAAAAGTAGATATAAGATTATGAAGAAGACTTATTTACTCGTTATGATAGCAGCTGTATTTGCAATATGCAGTTGCACCAAGATAGAGGTTATTAATGTGCAGGGCGAGGTATTGACCGTTAAGGAGGTACCTGTAACTGCAGGTTCGTTCCAGTTGCCTATTACGGTACAGGAGAAGGGTGACCTCGCATGGAAAGTTCGTCCTATCCACAACTGGTTGCATGTTGAAGACATGGAGTGGAAGTACAACGCATACAATGTGTTGGTTCGCTATGACTCTAACGAATCGACGATGAATACTCGTAACTTTGCTCGTGTAGGACATCTTGTAGTGGAGACTTTTGATGGTTTTGTTGCCGATACAATCATTGTTAAGCAACGTGGTATTACTCCATCAATGAAGTTGTCGGATACAACCGTTCCGGCTCACAAGACTGTATGCCAGATCCCATTCAATAACAATCTTACAGACGTATGCCGTCCAGGCATTACCGTTACTGCAAGTGAGGCGTGGGTAGAGAGTGTAGTGTATCTCGACAATGGCACACACTTGGAGGCAAAGTTCTCTGAGAACAATGTAGCAGAGCGTACAGCTACGATTACAGTATCGTTTGTTGATGCTTGGGGAACTACTTATGAAGCAGATTGTGTACTTACTCAAAAATCGCTTGAATAATGAAGAAGATATTTTACATACTATTTACAGCGTCACTCCTTGCCGTAGGTTGTACCAAGGAGATACCGGTATCGCGTAACCACAATCTTGATGCTGAGGTTCTCGATATTGAGTCTAAGATGGAGATGACAACACTTTACTGCAATTTGAACGGTACAACAACCGTTGATTTGCAGCAATTGAGTGAGTATCTGACCGCAAAGAGTGCAGATGTGGCAATGTTTGTTGCCCCTACTGTGGTAGGCGAGACCAATTTTAACGAATGGCTTGCTGCTTATGCAACAGAGAATGGCTACAATACTTTGAATGCAAACAATGATGATGGACGTCTTGTTATGGCAGCTTTGATTAATGCCGATTTGACATTCGAGAAGTATACTATTGTACAAGCTTCGTCATTGAATAATGCGGTATTGCACTTCAAGAGCAACGATATCCACTTCGTGGTAACAGAGTTGCTTCCTGCAAGAAATGCGATTCCTGCTGATTGGCAGGACCAGGTGGCTCAGATGACTACCGATAAAAAGTCGAGCCCGTTGGTTTACGATCCGGACAATCATGAGTTGCGTAAGGCTGAGCTTGTTTACCTTATCAACCAGACTATTGATAACAAGGCACACATGCGTGATGCTAATTGGATGTGGGCAATCAATATGAATGCCGAATCGTATCTCGATATCGTGAAATACGAGCGAGAGTTCTTGCGTGCAGATTGCTATGATGATGTAACAGAAGAGTTTTTGACTACTGTAACAAAGTACTTCTCGGTTAGTGAATTGGTAGATCAGAACGACCCATATTTTGCGCTTAGCAAGCTGCTTATTTCTAGCAATATGATAGATTGTAATGCAGTACATCACTCTTTATACACTCCATCTTCGGTAAGTGTAGAAGAGGGTGAAGAGGGATCAAGACAAAACTTCCTTTATGCAACAGATGCATGTTGGAATATGTTCCGCACTTTCGATTTCGATACAGAGGTTGCGGCTCAGTTGGGAGTTTTGCATTATCCAATTATTGTCTCACTTAAAAAAGAGGAATAGCAGATGAAACGCATAATTAACAGTGTAATTTACGCATCGTTCTGCATCGTTGCCCTGCTGTTCGCCCAAACAGCAATGGCGCAGAAGGCGCGTACTATAACGGGACAGGTATTTGATAATACAGGTCAGCCGATGATTGGTGCAACCGTTGTAGTTGTCGGTAATACAGGAGTAGGTACTACTACCGACATGCAGGGTAAATATAAAATTAAGGCTACGCCGGATGATCAGCTCTCGTTCTCGTTCTTGGGATACGTGGAGGTTGTTGAGCGCGTAGGCAATCGTACTGCAATTAACATCGTGTTGCAGCAGGAGAACGTAAACATCAATGAGGTTGTGGTTATCGGTTACGGTACTCAGCAGAAGAGCGACTTGACCGGAGCTGTAACAACGGTAAACATGGAGGACTTGGCAAATACAGCATCAGCTTCAGTTGATGAGGCATTGCAGGGACGTTTGGCCGGTGTCGAGATTATGACAACCGACGGTGAGCCTGGATCGGCTGCATCAATCCGTGTCCGTGGTTCACGCTCTATTACCGCAGGTAATGAGCCTCTTATCGTTGTCGATGGTGTGATGGACGCAGTATCAAGCTTTGCTGATATTGATCCGGCAGATATTAAGAACGTTACCGTTTTGAAGGACGCATCTTCTACTGCTATCTATGGTTCGCGAGGTGCTAATGGTGTAATCCTCGTTACAACACACGAGGCAAAGGCTAATAAGTTGAACATCACCTTCAAGGCTACATTCCAGATTTCGCAGTTGCCTCGCGAGTTGGATATGATGAATGCATCGGAATTTGCAATCTATCGTAACGACTACTACACCAACAACAACAGTACTGCACGATATCAGTCGTATGATACAGGTAACTCTCTTATCCGATACAAGAACCCTGTAACATATGGTGAGGGTACAGATTGGATTGATGTGATGACTCGTAATGCACTATCACAAAGTTACTTCCTCTCGTTGTCGGGTGGTAGCAAAACGACTAAGGTCTATTTCTCGATGAGCTACAATGACCGTGAGGGTATCGTTATCAGTTCGGAGCAGCAGAATTTGAGTGGTCGTTTGAAGCTCGATCATACCGCATTCAAGTGGATGAAGTTGGGTATTAATGCTCAGTATTCGTTGCGTCACAACGATAAGGCAAGTAATGCAATTTCGGGAACCTCGACTACTGCTGTAACCAATATCAGTCCACTCAACAGCCCTACTGCAGCGTGGAACTCGTTGGGTGATGATGGTAAGAACGGAGGTTCGGTTTACAACTCACCATATTTGAAGGCATTGAATATTATCAATGACCAGGATCGTACAATTTTGACATTGGCTCCATATATCGAGCTCACATTGACAAAGGGCTTGAAGTTGAGAACTCGTTTCGCATATACCTTGACTCAGAACGAGACATTCAACTATTCGCCATCGACAATGCCTGTTGCAGAGCGTTATCGTTATGGTGGTCAGGCATCGCGTTCAAACAGCCAGACAAAGAATATGTTGAGCGAGACAACCTTGTCGTACAGAAAAACGTTCAAGAAGAAGCATAAGCTTGATGTTGTGGGAGGTTTTACTGCTCAGCGCAACAACTATAAGTCGATGTCGGAGAGTGGACGTGGTTATCTCGATGATAATGTAACAGCGAACAGCATGGGTAGCTTGTTGGATAGACGTATGCTTACTACATCGAGCTCGGCTTCGATGTTGCAGCGTTATTCGGTATTGGCACGTGCCAACTACTCGTATGGAGGTCGTTATCACTTGACTCTTACAGGTCGTGGTGATGCATCTTCGAACTTTGCAGCCGGTAGCCAGTGGGCATTCTTCCCTGCAGTAGCGTTTAAGTGGACTATCAGCAACGAGCGATTTATGAAGGGCACGAAGTCGTGGTTATCAGACTTGTCAGTTCGTGTGAGTGCCGGTAGCTCGGGAAATGACTCGATTGGTCGTTATGTATCTCAGATGTTGCTTACAACAAATCAGAGTGGTTGGTTGTTTGGTGAGGCTCGTGAGGTAGCTTACTATCCAAACCGTCTTAACAACCCTACTTTGACATGGGAGCGTACCAATTCGTATAATGTCGGTGTAGATATGTCGATTCTCAACGATAGAATTACCATGTCGTTGGAGGGCTATATGTCATTTACGCAGGACTTGCTTTACAGTATGCAGAATGCAGCAGTGACAGGTTTTACAAGTCGTTATGCAAATATCGGTAATACCGAGAACAAGGGTGTTGAGTTCACCATTACTTCGCGTAATATCTCGCGTCGTAAATTCCAGTGGACAACCAACGTAACAGTTGCACACAACTCTTCGAAGGTGACCGATATCAGAACAAACTACGGATATTTGTCTACCTACAATAGAGGTGGCTATATGATTTATGGTTATGTTGAGGGATATCCTGCTAACTCGTTGTGGGGCTTCCAGTTTGAGGGTGTATGGCATACACAGGACGAGATCGAGCAGAATAAGCTAACAAAGACTTATGTAGGATACAGCAAGACTCGTGGATATGCTCGTTATGCCGATGTTAACCATGATGGTGTCTTGAATAACAAGGACCGTGTATATCTTGGCTCGGCAGACCCTATTATCTACGGAGGTATCAACAATAGTTTCAAGATTATCAAGAATTTGTCATTGGGAATATACTTCACATACAGCCTTGGTGGTCGAATGTACAACGTAATGGAGTTTACGACAATGAGTGGTTCGGCAACATCTAACAAGGATCGCCGTATGTTGGAGGCTTACCACGTGTCGCGTAATCCATTCTCGAATATTCCGGGAGCATATTTCGAGGATAGCTATGGTAGTGATCGTTACATCTATGATGCATCATACTTGCGATTGCAGAACATCAATTTGAGCTATCGTTTCGATTTGAAGAAGAAGACTCGTTATTTGCGCGATATTTCGTTGACCGCATCGGTTAATAACGTGGCTCTCTTCACTAAGTTCCCTGGATATGATCCTGATGCCGTAAGCGGTGGACGTCGTATTGACACAGGTCGTTATCCAAAGAATAGAACCTATTCATTTGCAATTCAAATTCGCTACTAATTATGAAGAAGATTTTTGTAATAATATTTTCAGCACTTGCACTTGCGAGCTGTGTTATCGAGGAGGAGGTAATATCCAGCTCAAAGCCAAGCACCTACTATCAGACGGTGCCACAGTGCATCACAGGTCTTAATGGCTGTTATATTCCATTGCGAAGCCTCTATTCGAATGGTGACTACTTTGAGGTTTGCGAGGCAGCTGCCGATTTGATCTACCACACAACGGCATCGTGGTATGATGCACACTGTACCTATACACAGTCTACTCCTCGTTTTGGAAGCACAATCTGGAATCAGGGATACCTTGGTGTTATGCGCTGTAATGCGATTTATGCGGCAATCGAGCGCGCTCCATTGACTGAGCAGGAGAAGGCTCCATTGTTGGCAGAGTGCGTTATCTTGCGTGCATTCTACTACTATATTCTGACTATCAACTTTGGCGACGTACCATACTATTTTGAGGAGGTTACCGATGCTAATAATGATAGAATTGCGACATTACCTCGTATGTCGGCTAAGGAACTTCGTACAATCTTGATGGATGAGTTGGAGTATTGGTTGCTCGAAAAGCAGGCTTTGCCATATATTAAGACTTATGATCCTGCCAACAACTATCGTATTGGTGCAATGGTAGGTCTCGTTATCGGTGGTAAGTTGGCGTTGTGGAACAACCGATATGACCGTGCTATCGATTTCTTGGAGCCGGTAGAGCGAGTTTATGCATCTCACGCCTATTCGGTAGATAGCGAAGGCAAGGAGCACTATGCTATTGAGGACGTTTTGTTGCCATATCCTATCAAGGATATCATGTTCCGTAATCGTTATACTCCGGAGTCAATTTTCGAGTTGCCGGGATATGCGAAGGATTACGGTTTCAAGGTGACCCAGAGTCTTGCATATCGTTGTATGCCGAGCCGTAAGTCGAATGTGATTGAGGGATCGGAAGATGGCGATATCTTCGAGGAGGATGAGACCGAAGATCTCTCGGTTAAGAGTGATATCTATGACGGAATCAGTATTCCGGAGTTGGGCGAGAATGCTCGTACAACCACTGCGTATCGTCCAAATCCGTACTTGTATCAGACCTTAATGCCTGCAAAATCAACTGATAAGCGTCGTGCTGTATACGATCCAATCGCAGCAGATAGCAAGGAGATGGTCGAGATCGAAGATGGTGGTGGCTGGTTGGCTTGGTGCTACAAGGGCCGTCCTGTAGTCTTGAATAAGGTTGATATGTCGCAGGAGCCAGGTATTCACTTCTTTGGTAGAACTAAGAAGAGTTCCGGAGAGCCATATTTGGGCGATAAGTTCTGGTGCCCTGGAATGGTATATACTCAGGATTCTAACAACTTGAAGATTTTCCGTTTTGCACACGTTATCCTCGATTTGGCAGAGGCAAATATGCGTGTAGGTAATTGGGATAAGGCATTTAAGTATTTGAATGCAACAATCAAGCGTGCGGGACTTACCAACAAGTTGGAGGGTGGTCATACCGATGAGGATATGTTCATGAAGGCTCTTCAAGAGGAGTCGGGACGTGAGTTGCTGGGCGAGTTTACTCGTCGTCACAACCTTGTTCGTTGGGGCATTTGGCACGACCAGATTGCTAAGTACTCAAAAGATAGCCGTTTGAAGACAAATGTTGCTGAGGCACCATGTCGTGAGTACTATCCAATTCCGGATACACAGGTAATCCTTTCGGGTTATAATTTAAGAAATGATGAATACGAAAAATGGGGATTGTAATGAAAAAGATATTAACAGTTATTTCGGTGTTGTTTGTGATGTGTATGACAACATCGTGCTGGCAGAAGCCATTCGAACCGACTATTTCGCTGTCATTAAATAATGATATTTTGGATTTGCCTACATCTATGGCAAATAGTGCAACAGCTACTATTAAGGGTAATTTCCACTATATTCAGATCACTTCGACAGGTGCATGGGAGGCAACACTCGAGACCGAGACCGGTGTGCCTTGGTGCTGGCTCAATGATTTCTATTTGAAGGCGGTAAAAGATGCACAGGGCAATGTTCTTGTTGACGAATATGGAGAGACCATCACCGAGCGCGTATATATTGCTGAGGGCGTAGAGCTTTTCCCTGGTGGTTCAGACACTCAATTCTGCAAGGTAAAGGGTTCGGGCACAGTATTCTTGCCGTTGCTTTACCAGACAGGTATCGGTACACCTCGTTATGCGCGATTCTATGTTCGTCGTGCAGGAACAGGCGAGGTTCGTGAAATGGTTATTAAACAGGCTAAATAATATTTTGGAGAGATGAAGAAGATATTTGTAATTATATTGGCCGTATCGGCATTTCTGGCATCGTGTTCTTCTCCGTACTATCCGGAGTATGTGCGTGTTGTGTCGTTGGGAGGAAGACCTAGCGTAATAACATGCGAGGCCGATGAGGGTATTTGCCAATTGGACGTACTTTCAAATGTAGAGTACGAGGCAACTATCATTTCGGGTTCGGAGTGGTTGTCGTTTACCGACACAAAAGAGTTGACCCGTATAGGACACGGAAACGGCGTTATAGATCTTAAACGTACAGAGAATAACAACGAGAAGCGTCTTGCAAAGGTTGTTCTTTCGGCAGATACTCGTCACGACACCATCAAGATCAAGCAGAAGGGTCGTTTCGAGGATTATCTCAAAGTTCATCCTGATGATAGTGGGATATTCTCATTGACTAGCACCCGTATGCCTATGGACTGGGAAGGTGGTGACGTTTCATTCCGTTTGAACACTTCGTGTATGGCACACCAGCTTTCGGCTTGGACTTCTGACAAGAATGCAGTTAGTGGTTTCAAGTTCGAGAACGGTGCAGGATGTGTACACTTCTCGTTCCGTGTAGGAACAAACGAGGAGCAGCAGCCACGTATTATTACTGTTCGTATTTCGTATACCGATGGTTGGGGCGATGTGAAGACTCTCGAGTTTACCATCAAGCAGGCTTACAATCACGAGTTGATTGAAGACTAATAGCTCCTACAAGTACTAAAAATCAAGAAGGTGTTGAGTTTTTCAGCACCTTCTTTTTTACGCGGAATTTTGATTTTTTGATTATTTTGTATATATTTGTAGTAGAATAACGACAAGAAAGATGTCAAAATCCCTCTCCCGATTTTTCGGGGGGGGGGATTTTGAGGTTTAATGTATTGTCTTATAGATACTTGCAGCAAAGCGAGGAAAACATAAACAAACAATTAACCAAATACAAAAAATTATTTACTAACTAAAAACCAAAAAACGATGAAAAATTTGACAAAACT
>JAZRGH010000083.1:0-25563 GCA_045644085.1 Alistipes sp.
GTCGCTTCGCTCCACTAAATTTCTGTTGTTTTATGTTTGTACTTTATTTGTTGTTCTAATTTTTTTTAGGGGCATTAGAGGCGTTAGAGGCGTTAGAGAATTAAAACTACTCACTACTAACTACTCACTCCTCACTAAATCGTGGCCAACTTCTCCAATGCGTCGGAGATCATCTCCTTCACAAATGGTTTGTAGTCGGTGCAAGCGTCCTGCGCTATGCGCTGGGCAATGATTGTGCAGACCGTACCTGCCTTATGGCCCATCAATGCCGACAAGCCTGCCAATGCCGACGACTCCATCTCGAAGGTGGTGATGCAGCGACCGCCAAAGCGGAACGCCTCAATCTTCTCGTTAAGGTGAATATCCTGCGGTTGCAGGCGTACCCAACGACCTTGCGGTGCGTAGAAGCCCGGTGCAGCAATGGTGATACCCTCGCGGGTAATATCTTTGAAGAGCTCGAAAAGGCTCTCGTCTGCATTTACGAAATACGGTGCAGTGAGTTGCGGGTTCCAGCCCGTATGTTGCATAAATGCCTCCTCGATAGCCAAATCGCACACCTTGTTGCGTCCTGCATAGTAGTTCAACAAACCGTCGAAGCCTACTGACGTGCGCGAGAATACTCGCTCTCCTACCTTTATATCCTCCTGCAAGGCACCCGAAGTACCCAGACGAAGCAGAGTTAGTTGTTTGAAGTCGTCCTTCACCTGGCGTGTGGCAAAGTCGATATTTGCCAACGCATCGAGCTCGGTAACCACGATGTCGATATTGTCGGTACCGAT
Organism: Alistipes sp.; assembly: GCA_045644085.1. Lineage (GTDB taxonomy): Bacteria > Bacteroidota > Bacteroidia > Bacteroidales > Rikenellaceae > Alistipes. Next base: position 780 of record JAZRGH010000083.1, read on the forward strand.
GCCTGTCGAGAGTGCCGTCATGCGACGTCCCTTGTAGGTTCCCGTAACGGTCTTAAACTCTCGGCTCATCACCTCGCACTCGATATTGTCGAAGTACGATGCAATCATATCCACACGGGCAGGATCACCTACCAACATCACTATATCCGAAATCTGTTCCGGCAAAAGATGAAGATGGAATATCGAACCGTCCTCATTTATAATAAGTTCTGACGCAGGTATAACTCTTTTTTTGGTCATATTTATGCTATTTTTGGTTCTACTCTTGGATATTTGGCATAAAAATAGTACATTTACAACGATTTTCAAAGGAAAACCTAAACTTTTTTTATTAACATAAAAAACTACTTACCATGACACTTATCAAGTCAATCTCAGGAATTCGTGGCACAATAGGTGGCGAAGTAGGTGTAAACCTCACTCCTATTGACATCGTAAAGTTCACCATTGCCTACACTCGCTTTATTGCAAGCAAGAATGAGGCCAAGAAGTTGCGCATCGTTGTAGGTCGCGACGCGCGTATCTCTGGCGAGATGGTAAACGACATCATCGAGGGTACTCTCCTCGGTTGCGGAGCAGACGTTATCAACGTTGGTCTTTGCACCACTCCGGGTACCGAAATGGCCGTTATCACACACAAGGCTGATGGCGGTATCATCATCACAGCATCGCACAACCCTAAGCAGTGGAATGCTCTCAAACTTCTCAACGAGAAGGGCGAGTTCCTCAACGCGGCCGAAGGTCAGCAGGTGCTCGCTTTGGCCGAGCAGGAGGACTTCCTCTTCCCTGATGTCGAGAATATCGGAAAGATTATCTCGCGCGAGGACTTCAACCCTACACATATCGACCAGGTACTTGCCCTTAACCTCGTTGATGTAGAGAAGGTTAAGGCACGCAAGTTCAAGGTTGTTGTGGACGCCGTAAACTCTATTGGCGGTGTCGTAATCCCCGCACTCTTGGAGAAGCTCGGTTGCGAGGTTGTGAAGCTCAACTGCGAGCCTAATGGTCAGTTTGCACACAACCCTGAGCCACTCGCTGAGAACCTCACCGAGATCTCGAAGGTTATCGTCGAGGTAGGTGCCGACCTTGGTGTCGTTGTCGATCCTGACGTTGACCGCTTGGCACTCGTGAACGAGGACGGAACAATGTTTGGCGAGGAGTACACATTGGTGGCTGTGGCAGACTATGTTCTCTCACGCACCTTGGGTAATACCTGCTCGAACCTCTCATCATCGCGTGCATTGTGCGACGTTACCGTAGCACACGGTGCTTCCTACTCGGCTTCGGCTGTGGGCGAGGTGAATGTTGTTACCAAGATGAAGGAGACAGGCGCCGTTATCGGTGGCGAGGGCAACGGTGGAGTTATCTACCCTGAGTTGCACTATGGTCGCGACGCATTGGTAGGTGTGGCACTCTTCTTGACATATCTTGCCGAGATGAACTGCTCGATGACTCAGTTGCGTTTGCGTTACCCTGCATACTTCGCATCGAACAACAAGATTGAGCTCACCCCTGCTATCGACGTGGATAAGGTATTGGCTACAATCAAGGAGCGTTACGCACACGAGCGCGTGAACGATATTGATGGTGTGAAGATTGACTTCCTCCCATATTGGGTACACCTTCGCAAGTCGAACACCGAGCCTATCATTCGCATCTACACCGAGGCTAAGACTCAGGAGTTGGCCGACGAGGTTGCCGAGAAGTTTATCGCAGAGATCAAGGAGATTGCCGGTCTGTAAAAATGCAAAATGCAAAATGCAAAATTAATAATTATTAATTGTGAAACGAGTACACGCCTATATTTCAGAGAACCGAGAGCGTTTCCTCGACGAGTTGTTCGAGGTGTTGCGTATTCCTTCAATCAGCGCACAGTCGTCGCACAAGGAGGATATGGTGAAGTGCGCCGAGCACCTCGCTATGGCACTCGCTAAGGCTGGTGCCGACTCAACTGAGGTTATCCCTACCGAGGGCAACCCCGTAGTCTATGCCGAGAAGATCATCTCGCCTGAGGCTAAGACAGTCCTCATCTACGGCCACTACGACGTTATGCCTGTGGACCCTCGCGAGGAGTGGAACACCAACCCTTTCGAGCCTACAATCATCAACAACCGCATCTATGCGCGTGGTGCCGACGACGATAAAGGTCAGTCGTTTATGCACATCAAGGCCTTCGAGGCTATGTGTGCCACCGACTCGCTCCCTTGCAACGTCAAGTTCATGCTCGAAGGCGAGGAGGAGATTGGCTCACCTTCGCTCTATGGCTTCTGCGAGGAGTACAAGGAGAAGTTGAAGGCCGACATTATTCTCGTGTCGGACACCTCTATGATTGCTCTTGACACTCCGTCAATCACCTGCGGATTGCGCGGCTTGACCTATATGGAGGTGGAGGTCATAGGACCAAACAAAGACCTCCATTCGGGCCTTTTCGGAGGTGCTGTGGCAAACCCTGCCAACGTCTTGACACGTCTTGTGGCATCGCTCGTCGATGAGCACGGACACATCACCATACCTCACTTCTACGACAAGGTGCGCGAGCTTTCGGCTGAGGAGCGCAAGGCCTTCAACGAGGCTCCATTCTGCCTTGATAGCTACAAGCAAGCCCTTGATATAGACGATATTGAGGGTGAGGAGGGTTACTCCACCATCGAGCGTACCGGTATCCGCCCATCGCTCGACGTGAACGGCATCTGGGGTGGCTACACCGAGGAGGGTACAAAGACCGTTATTCCGTCGCGTGCCCACGCCAAGATTTCGATGCGCCTTGTGCCTGACCAGGACTTCGAGGAAATTGGTCGTCTGTTCGAGGAGCATTTCAGAAATATCGCACCAAAGAGCGTGAAGGTGAATGTGAAGTTCCTGCACGGCGGTGCGCCATATGTATCGCCTACCGATATGGAGGCCTACAAAGCGGCCGAAAAGGCTGTCGAGGAGGCATTTGGTCGCAAGCCATTGCCATTCTATTCGGGTGGCTCAATCCCTATCGTAAGTGGATTTGAGCGCATCTTGGGTATCAAGTCGATACTTATCGGCTTTGGCCTTTCGGAGGACGCTATCCACTCACCTAACGAGAGCTACGGATTGGCGCAGTTCGACAAAGGCTTGCAGACAATACCTTTATTCTATAAATACTTTGCGAGATAGCGAGAATAAAGGCATCGTATGTTACCCACCCCCAACCCCCCTCCTGTGAGGGGGCTTTTTATTCTATAAGTATTTCGCGAAGTAAAAGATTGGGTTGCCGAGAGGTAACCCTTTCTTTTTTGAGGGAGGGCAGGAGCTGATAGGATAGGAGCGGGCTGACGCCCTTAACCAAAATTTAACAAAATTTTCACTTTTTAACACCCCTGAAAATGTGAAAATGTGAAAATAATGAAAATTCTACGGCAGAGTGATAACCTTGTTATCCTTTGCGACGAGTCCCGCTTTGAGCGCACGACTAATCTTCACTTGCGCGACGGCGTAGGTTATACCGCACTCGCTCATCAACCTATCTATCAGTATAGTACGCTCGATACCATTCGGATAGAAATCCTTCATTACTCGCACAACATCGTTGCGCTGCCCGCCATACCCCTGTGGCATATCCGAGAGCAGGGGCAACCCCTCCTCGTCAACAACAAAGGCGAAGGGCTCGAACTCCTCGTTACGGCAGAACTGAGGTTCCACCACCGTACACTCGCCCACCTTGTGTACGAAGAGCACGGTTTCGGCCTTGCGTTGCAATGTCGAGCCTATATGCCCTCGCGCCTTGTCGCTGTCGGGATTGGTGTGTAACACACATAGTATGTGGCAGTTAAACTCCGTAGAGAGTGCCATTAACTTACCCACTATACTATCACTCTCTGCGATGTCATTAGTGTTATACATCAAATCACTAATGCCATCTATAACCACCAGCGTAGGGCGATATAACTCTATTGCCATATAGAGTATTTCGGCTCTCGCCTTGGGTTCTACCTCACGCAGAGTGAGGGTGTGGAGCATACCGCTGTTGCGCTCCTCGCTCCACCCTGCAAGGCGATGAATACGCTCGGTAACCTTGCGTACATGGAGCACCGACTGCTCGGTATCTACCCATAACACCTTAGCCAAACGGGGTGTTATGCCGAAGTCGCCACGCTCGGCAAGTAAGCCTCCCACAAGAGCAGTACAGAGAAATGTCTTTTTGCTCTTGGCGGCTCCAACAACAGCTGATATGTTGCCTAACGAGGCTATCATTACGCCGTTTTGTTCAATTATTGGCTTATAGACCGGAGCTGGTTTGGTGAGGTCTATAAGGTGCGGAGCGACATATTCGCGCAGTTCGTTTTTGCGGAACTCCTGCTCGCGAAGTCTTGCGCTCTCCATCTCGTAGGGAGCAAGCATCTCGGCAAGGATACGGTCCGCCTCAGCAATCTCTTCGGGCGTAGGGTCGGGGAAGTTATCGGCCTCCGCCATAAGCCCTGCAAACATTTTGGGTGATGCCGAGCCCCCGTCAGCGTCGTTTAAGGAGGGCGCAGAAGGGGCACTTACACCCAATAATTCATTGGTTGTAAACATAATGCAAAAAGGTTTTTTTTAAATGATTTATAATAGCGATTGTTGTGGGAGGGTACCTCTCCGTCGGCAATCGTTTGACGGTGCAAATATAATACGTCGAAAGCCGTTTGTCAAGAGTTTGCACCTAAAAAGTTAAATTATTTATCTTTTTTTTCATTATTTTCATATTTTCACATTTTCAGGGGTGTTAAAAAAGTGAAAAAAAGAAAAAGTGAAAATGGGATTGGAGAGTCGTCGGACTGCACCGCCTACCACCTCTGCCCTAACCTCACCTCCTCGCAACAAAAAAATGCATAAAAATTAAAAAAATATTGAACAACCTATTTTTTTATAAAAAATATTATTATCTTTACAACCGATATATATACATTTTCGGCAAATACGACGACAAATGAAAGAAAAATAAAATACTAACCGAAAAACGATAATAAAAAGTTAAAAAAAGTAAAAACGAAAAGAAAAAAGAGAAAATTACTAACAAAACAACCGAAATGAGAAGGCCGACCAACCATCGGCCACAAAAAAAAGAAGAGAGAACAACAAACTTTTAATCTAAAAACACTAAAACATTATGAGAATTTCTACACAGAGATTTTTCAAGGCTCTTGCGCTGGCAGTTCTCGCCCTAACGGTAAGCACATCAGTAGCTTACGCGCAAGGGGGGGGGATTAGTTCTTCGCAAAGTCTGAGTGAGGTTGTCAAACCTCATGTTGTCAGAGGTACCGTTCTCGACCAGAACGGCAAGCCAATGGCAGGAGTGGGTGTCATTATCCCGACTACTCTACAAGGTGTTGTAACCGACATCGAAGGTAAGTACGAGATCAAGGCGACATCCGCACAGGAGCTTCAATTCAGCTTCTTGGGTTACAAGACCGAAAGCGTGAAGGTCGGCACCCGCACAACCATCAACGTAAATATGGTTGAGGAGGCGCAGGCCGTAGAGCAGGTCATTGTAACCGCACTCGGTATCAAACGTGACGAGAAGTCACTCGGTTATGCCGCACAGAAGGTCGGAGGTGAGGACTTAGCCTCAGCGACCAACTCGGCAAACTGGATTTCGGGCTTGACCGGTCAGGTTGCAGGTTTGAATATCCAGCAATCGAACTCAGGCGGTGGCGGTACCACACGTGTAACCCTTCGTGGTGAGTCGTCGGTGGACTTCTCGAACAACACCGCACTCTTCGTCATCGACGGTGTGCCGATGTACAACCACGCGACACAATCGGACGCAGGAGGTGAGGGTTCGCTCAACGCTATCGACTATGGCGACGGTACAGGCGACGTAAACCCTGAGGATATCGAGAGCGTAACCGTATTGAAGGGCCCTGCTGCAACCGCCCTCTATGGTTCGGCAGCTGCCAATGGTGCTATCATCATCACCACCAAATCGGCTGATAAACTTCAATCGAAGATCAGCATCTCTTACTCAACAAGCCTTACATTCGAAACAGTAAATACCTCGCCCGACTTGCAGTACGAGTACGGACAGGGTACTTTGCCGGACTATTACTACTACGATGCGCGTACTCCTGACCTCAACAAGGGTGCAGGCTACGACCCAGAGCCGGGCCTCGTAGGTCAGACAGGTATGCTCTCGTGGGGACCAAAGTTGGACGGCTCACTCTACTACCAATACTACGACGAGACACGCGGTATCGGTGGCGAGTATGACCAGCTCGGCGACTTCCGCCGTAAGGCAACACCATTCGTAAGCCATGGCGACTGGTTCAAAGATTTCTTCCAGACAGGTCACACCTGGACAAATACGGTAGCCGTATCGGGCCGTATCAACAAGCGCAACTCGGTGCGTGTATCGGTGCGCGACTCCCACTCGCAGGGAATCATTCCTGGTGCACCAAGCAATATGCAACATATCTCATTGCGTACCCGTAACGAGATTGCCAAGTGGTTCACCTCGGAGGTATCGCTCAACTATCGCCGCAACCATCGCGACAACATTCCGGTAGGTTCGGGTTATAGCGCAGGCGCAGGTGTTATGTACAGCTTGTGGTGCTACGCCCCTAACATCGACATGGATTGGGCAAAGAACTATTGGCTCAGCGGTCAGGAGAATGTTGCACAGGATACATCGTTGGGTGGCAAGAACAACATCTACTTCCTCATCAACGAGAGTTTGAACACTCAGAACCGTGACCGTATCTACGGAAACGTTAAGTTCGACTTCAACATCTACAAGGGCTTGACCTTGATGGTTCGTGGAGGTATCGACTCGCAGTTCGACTTCCGTACCCAGCGTTTCGCAACCTCGACAACATCGGACCCACAAGGCTTCTACCGCGAGCAGCTCATTCGCTCGATGCAGTATTCGGGAGAGTTCTTGTTCCGCTACACCTACGACTTCCAGCACGATATCAACCTCACAGCAAACTTCGGAGGTAGCATCGTAAATCGTCAGTACGAGCGTCACGAGCAGCAGGCCGACAACCTCAAAAATCCGGGTGTCTATACCCTTGCGAACTCGGCATCGCTCCTCAAAACAATGAACCACTACGAGCAGCGTCAGACCAACTCACTCTATGGCTTGGTGCAGATTTCATGGCGCAATGCTCTCTTCCTCGACATCACAGGCCGTAACGACTGGTCGAGCACCCTTCCTGCAAGCAACCGTTCATACTTCTACCCTTCGGTATCGGGTAGCGTGGTAATCAACGAGTTGGCAGACTTCGGACGCACCAATGGCCTTGTAAACTTGTTGAAGGTGCGTGCATCGTGGGCTCAGGTAGGTCACGACACCAAACCTTATCGTATCGAGGAGTACCTCAACGTTACAGGCTTCCCTGGCAACGTCGTAATCCCATCGTCAAAGTCGAACAGTATGCTCTTGCCTGAGAAGGTGGCATCGTGGGAGATTGGAGTTGACTTGCGTATGTTCCGCAATCGCTTGAATGTCGATATGGCATACTACAACAGCAAGACAACCAACGCCTTGGCATCAATGCCGGTATCGGCATCGACAGGTATGACCAGCGTATTTACCAATGCAGGTTCTATCCGTAACCACGGTTTCGAGATTCAGGCCACAGGCACAATCATTCGAACAAAGGATATCCGTTGGAACATCACAGCCAACTGGTCCATCAACCGCAACAAGATTCTCGAACTCGGTGAGGGTATCGACTTCTGGCAGGTTGCAGGACGTGGCTCTTATGCTTATATGTACGCCTACGAGGGAAGTTCGCTCACCTCGATGTATGGACGTAAGTACAAGCGTGCACCACAGGGCTCATTCGTAGTGGGTGCCGATGGCCGCATGATAGATGTTTCGGGCCAGGTTGTACACGACATAAATGGCTCTCCAATCATCGACAGCAACATCGAGTATGTAGGTGAGTGTATGCCGGATTGGCGCGGAGGCTTTGGCACATCGTTCTCGTGGAAGGGACTCAAAGCAAGCATCAAGTTCGATGGACAGTACGGTGGTCACGTATGGTCGGAGACCAACTGGGCGTTGAACTATCGCGGTAAGGGTGTTGCAACCCTCGAAGGTCGTGAGGGCGGTTTCGTTCCGACAGGCGTTATGGAGATGCCGGATGGCAACTTCAAGATTTGCGACGTGGAGCACACTCCATACTCAATCCAGGCATATTACCAGGCACTCTATGCACGTGAGTGTTGCGAGGCAAACTTCGTTGAGACCTCATTCTTGAAGCTCCGCGAGGTGCGCTTGGAGTACGCATTCCCTAAGAAGCTCCTTGCCAAGACCAAGGCTATTCAGGGCTTGACTGTTGCCGTATTCGGTAACAACCTCTACTGTTGGAGCAAGTTCCCAGGCTTCGACCCTGAGGCTGTTTCGATGCGTGGTGCAGCACTTTCGCCAGGCTTCGACCTCTTGCAGATGCCGGGTACAGCAATCTATGGTGGTAGCATCTCTATAACTTTCTAACGTGGGGAGGATATGATTATGAAGAATTACATCAAACATACAATTTTAGTATTGGCTACGGCATTCGCATCAGCAGGTTGTGCTCACTTCGACGAGATGAGCCACAATCCTTATGTCGTTTACGAGTCTCATGCAGAGGAGTTTGTTCAGCCAATTCTCTACAACACTCAGAAGCGTATTGCCGAGTGTGAATTCTATTGGGTAGGCGAGCTCATGCAGTGGACCGTCAACAAAAACTTCGAGACCTCTGCGCAGTTGGTCTACAACTATGTTATCTCGGAGAACTTCACTCGCTATATGTGGGATTTGTACACCCAATTCGGAAATGCACAGTATATGCTTGCGACAGCTCGCGAGGAGTGCAAGAAGGAGGGTGGTAACCCTGCACTTGTAGGTGTGGCGTTGGTGTTGCGTTCCTACATCGGACACCTCATTGCCGACACCTATGGCGACGTTCCATACTCAAAGGCGGGACAGATCGCTTTGCAGGGTCCTGATTTCGATTACAGCGTTCCATACGACAGCCAGAAGGATATCTATATCGACCTTTTGCGCTCGTTGGAGGAGGCAAACAGCTGTTTCGAGAAGGCAGCAGATATGGTTGCAGCAGGAGAGCTCACCAGTGCCAACTTCGACAAGGTGTGCGACTACATGTACGATGGCAACGTAGATCAGTGGCGTCGTTTCGGTAACTCACTCTACCTCCGTCTGTTGATGCGTGTATCGAACAAGGTTCTCGAAGAGTCGGCTGGTATCATCTCGTTGGGCGAGGAGTTCGGCGACTTGAACGTAATCTCGAAGATAAACGAGATCTACACAAGCTTCCAGTCGGGCGCAGGCAGCTACCCTGTAATGCGTAACATAGACGATAGCGCACGTGTACAGTTCAGCTCGAAGGATTCGGCACTCTACACCCCATTCTACTCTACAACAAGCGGTAACTGGAAGGCACAGGTAGGCTGTGCAACCATCAAGGATTTGATGCTCATCGACTACAAGGGCTACGAGAAGGCTCAGGAGTTGGAGAGCACATGGGACCCACGCTACTTCCGTTACTTCTGTAAGAAGAATGGAGCTCCTACACAGGAGAGCCGTGAGTATATGCAGGATTGGTTCAATTCGGCAACACACGTAAGCTACTATCAGATGAACGTTTATGTGAACACTCACATCGGTGATTTGAAGATGGATTGTGCATACCCGATTCTCAACTACGACGAGTTGTACTTCATCTTCGCTGAGGCAGGAGCACGTGGTTGGATTCCAATGGCACAGAATGTCTACAAGAATCTCTACCTCGAAGGCAACCTCCAAAACATCTTGCAGTGGCAGGTGGGTTGGGAGACCGCAAAGGACTACTACACAGCACAATCTGAGGAGGTTGTCAACTGGATGGACTACCTCGACAATGAGTTCGACTACAACAAGGCTATCGAGACCATCTTGCGCCAGAAGTATGTAGCGATGTTCTGGGTAGGTATCGAGAGCTGGGCAGACTATCGACGTACAGGCTACCCTGTATTGAAGACCAATGGCCCTGCTGCACAGAACAAAGGCATTCTTCCGACACGTTTGCGTTACCCTTCGACAGAGGAGTTCCAGAATGCTAAGTGGTATAGCGAAGCTGTAAATGGTTGGCTCAAAGGCGACAACAACATGACTACCGACGTATGGTGGGCAGACACAGCCGAGAGTAAGGCTATCCGTCTTTTGGGCCGTCAATAACATAAAACTATTCGTAAAATTATGAAACGATACTTTATATATATAATAATGGTAGTAGCAGCTCTCTTTGTGGGCTGTACTACCGAGAATGTTCTCGACAATCCGAAGATGACAGATGTCGGAGATATCGAGGTTACATTCAGCGTAGATGGCGAAGAGGTAAGATCGCTTGACCTCGCCTCGGTAGGCCACACCATCAAGGTCGATGTAACACTCAACAATGACGATGTTTATTGGACACCTATATCAGATCAGGCGTGGTGCCAAATCGTGGAGGAGACACACCGTGGTAGCGGTTCGTTCTCCCTCATCATCAACGCCAACGACAGCTTCGATGCTCGCGAGACTGCCAACATCACATTCAAGGCAGGCGAGTACGAGGTCGAGATGCTGAGTGTAGCTCACAATGGAAACGTATTCCTTGTCGAGCAGCTCTACGCAGTTTCGACAAAGTTGGGAGGCAGCTTCACCACCAAGGTTAAAACCCGTACGGTAGGCGAGGCTTGGTCGCTGAATAGCGATTCGTGGATTACAGCAACCAAGGGTGCAGTAACCACCGATGAGAATGGCGACACCATCACCGAGGTTACTATCACCTGGGAGGAGAACAGCGACATTTCTCGTTACGGAGTCATCTCCTTCGTACAGAATGGCGCAGACAGTGCCGATGCCTATGCCAACATTTGGCAGTATGGTACCGACATGGAGTACGACGAAGAGAAGAATCTCTTGCTCGAAGCTCAGGATGTAGCACCTATCGAACTCCGTGCACCAAAGTTGACCATTAAGGATATCGTAATGCCGTCATGGGTTACTTATTCCACTCAGGACAACTACGATAACACTGTATCGTATATGCTCCAATTTGCGGGCAACCCAAGCGATGCAGATCATATTCGTACTACCGAGCTCGAATTGACAATGCTCTCAGGCGCAGCCAACATCAAGCTTCCGGTTATCAAGCAGAAGTTCTACCCAATGGAGGGCCTTGTATCGGGTCCTGGTTTGGCACTCTTCGCAAAGACTTGGAACGAGGGTGGCAATGTAGATCGATGGTTTGTTAATGGCGTTCCTACACTTCTTGGCGACATCGACTTGACCGAGGTTAAGGAGTGGGTATCAATCGGTACCGCAGAGCGTCCTTGGACAGGCGAGTTCAACGGTAATGGCAAGAAGATTATCAACTTGAAGGCTACGCAGCCATTGTTCGGCGTAGTGGAGAACGCAACCATCAAGGGCATCGTAATCGATGAGACTTCGGCTATCAGCGTCGTAGGTTCGTACAGCGAGGCTCTCCACCTCTCGGCATTGGCAGGCGAGATTAAGGCTACCACTATCGAGAGTTGCGTTAACCGTGCAACCATCTCGTTGGACGCATCGACCAGCACCGCAAACAATAGCATCTACGTAGCAGGTCTTGTAGGTAAAGCCGACGCGGAATCTATCGTTAAGTACTCTACAAACTGGGGAGCAATCAATGTTCCAAGCTCTTGTACCGCCGCATCAGGCAGCACCTTCTATATTGGAGGTTTGGTTGGACACAACAGCGGTGTAATCGAGATTGGCGTTAATAATGGTAATATCGAGGGTAGTGTACAGGTTAACTCTACCTATCTCGGAGGAGTAGTGGGCTACAACGAGGTCGGTGCAAAGATTGTTAGCAGCCAGAACTCAGGCGCTCTCACTTATGGCACACAAAGAGGTTCGGGTAGCTATATCGGCTATGTTGGAGGTATCTCTGCACTCGGTAATGGCGAGTTGTTGGACAACACCAACGATGGCGACATCACCTCGAAGTCGAATGTTCAGACACTCTATGTAGGTGGTATTACAACACTTGTGATGGACAACGCGATTAAGCTCGAAAACAACACACAAGCCAATGCAGCAGACATCAAGATAGAGGGTGGCAACACAACAATCTATGCCGGAGGTCTTGCAGCATATGTTGCTACGGACGAAGGCCTTACATTGGATTACACCAAGGATACAGGCTCTATTTTGGGTACTATTCACGCAGGTAATGCCGAGAATACTGCCAATTCAACTGTTGCTGTCGGAGGAGTTATCGGTTATGCCGATTGCCCTATTACCATCAATAGCCTTCACTACAACGGAACCATCACTTCCGACTTGACCAATGTTACTGCCGGTAGCTACTACGCTTATGCAGGCTTTGTAGGCTGGTCAGCAGGAACTCTTGATGTATCAGCTTCGACAAGCTCCGGTGCAATAGATATCCCTTCAACAAAGCAGAAGACCAAGTGCTATATGTGCTATGGAGGTATTGTAGGTTTGGCAGAGTCGAATGTAACAATCAAGGATTGCGAGAACAGCATGGACATCGTCTTCGCTGCGAACACAGCAAGCAACTCGAACCAATACCCTTGTCATGTTGGAGGTATCGCCGGCCGTATCACTATGGGTACAACATGGATTGAGAATTGTAAGAATAGCGGTAAACTTATCAACCGCCACTACAACAACAATCTCTATGTTGATATTTTCGAAGGTAACCCTGATGGTAAGCCAAATGCTACCGGAGGTATTTTGGGAAGCTTCGGATTCCTCAACAACTTGGGCAGCAACGACACTGTAACAATCAAGAATTGCAGCAGCAGCAATCTGATAGCAGCTCTTCGCGCCATGACCGCAGGTATCGCAGGTTATGTATGCAATGGCTATATAGATAATTGTAGCTACAATGGTCTTATCACACCTTCTAGCACCGGTTTGACACAGTACAACCAATATGCAGGAGGAATTGTCGGCGTAGCGGTTGACTCTACCATTAAGAATTGTACTGCAAAATTGGACATGGAGAGTATAGGAGGAGGTTCTTGTCATATCCGTCAAGGCGGTATTGCATCGTGGATTCGTGGCACAACCACCATTTCGGACTGTGCATTCTATGGCACAACAAAATATACTGCAACAGCTCAATCGGCATTCTCAGGAGGTATCGTAGGATTGGTACACAACGATGGTTGCACCATTTCAAATTGTAAGTTTGGTGGCAACATCAATGGCGTTACCATTTCGGCAGGCAATTGCTCGGATTACGTTTTTGGTGTAGCATCGTTAAATAACTGGTCAATCAGCCCAACAATCGAGAATATCACATATTGGGATGGCAAGTAATAGTTAAACACTACAATACAATTCAACTAATTATTAAAAAAAACTTTCTATGAAAAGAGTAACAATGAATGTGGCAAGCGAGTACGAGAAGCCACAAGTAGCTACGCTTCTTCTCGAAGTGGAGCAGGGTTTTGCAAACTCTTCGATGTTGGACGACATGAAGGAAACAGAGGGCGAATGGGCCTATTAAAACAACTTAAAAAAAATTTAGAACAAGATTATGAAAAAGATTTTTAGAACAGTTGCAGCCCTCGCCGTAGTAATGTTCGCTGGCTGTACAACAGATTTGGAGAATGAGGTTATCGCCCCAGAAGTAGGCGGAACAACCGTAACCGTAGGTATCGCAGATACCAAGACCTATCTTGGTGAGCTCGTTGATGGCGCACGCAAGGTTTATTGGCACAATGGCGACCAGATCGCTATCAATGGTGTAGCATCGACAGCTATCGAGGTTAGCGAGGATAAGACCTCGGCAAACTTCACATTCGAGGGCGCAGAGTTGAACTATCCATACTCGGTACTCTACCCTGCTTCGATGTACAAGGACGCTCAGACTATCACCCTTCCTGCGGTTCAGAATGGTGCAACCAACTCGTTTGCAAAGGACGTTGCTCCAATGGCAGCAAGCGTAGCAGCAGGTAACGTAACCTTGCACCACCTCGCAGGTGTTATCCGCTTGCAGGTGAAGCTTCCTGCTGAGAGCACTCACGCAACTCACCCATTGAACAAGGTTGAGACCAAGGGCAACGCAGGTGAGCAGATGGCGGGCGACTTCGCTATCGACTATGCAGCTGTAACTCTTGCAGGACTTTCGACAGCCGATGCTGACAAGGTTGTTACAACCAAGGCTTACAAGGATCTTTCGGCAGAGGAGAGCAAGGATGTATTTATCGTAGTTCCTGCTCGTGAGTACCCACAGGGTATCACTGTTCGTTTGATTGACGACGCAGGTCACTACATGAATATCGCATCGAAGGCTATGACTATCGAGGCTGGCGAGATTAAGGCTATGCCTGTTGTAGAGTTCGCTCCTACCGGCACAATCGTAGGTGCAGAGATTGCAAGCGCTGCTGACTTGGTAGCATTTGCAAAGGCTTACAACGCAGGTGAGTACGCAGGTGTTGATCCATTCGTTGTGGCACTCACTCAGGACATCGTATTCGACGATGCTACAAACGCTGCTTGGGAGCCAATCGGAAACATCTTTGAGGATGGCGCCACTAACTACTTCCACGGTATTTTTGATGGTGGCAACCACTCAATCAAGAATTGGGTTGCAACAAAGTCTTTGTTCGAGTACAGCGGTGGCGGATCGACTATTAAGGATTTGACTATTGACGCATCGTGCTCATTTACATTCTCAGATGACGTAGACGGCTCTATGGGTGCATTCGTTGGCTATCACAAGGGTTTGCTCACCAACTGTACCAACAATGCAAACATCAGCTTGAAAGGTGAATGGACAAACGCACCTCGTATTGGAGGTATTGTTGGTCGTTTGAATGAGGGCCATATTGTAAACTGTACAATGAATGGTAACATCACTGACGATAACACATTCTTCCCTGCTTCTGGTAACATTTATATTGGTGGTATTCTTGGATCTGGTACAAATGCAAACGGTCTGATCGAGACATCACACATGCATGGAAATCTCACCCTCGTTAGTGGAGTAAAGTTAAACAGCAGTAGTTACTATGTAGGTGGTATTGCCGGAATGTTTAGAGGTATCAAGATCGAAGGCTGTACAAACGGAACAGAGGGTGCTGCAACTGGAGGTGTTTATATTACAACTCGTACCGAGGCTATGAAGGAGGCTTACGTCGGAGGTATCTTGGGTATGTTCGATAAAGCAGCAGGCTCTGCTGATGTAGTTAAGTCTTGTACAAACTATGCAAAAGTTGAGTTTGGCGTTAATACAGCGACTCACTCTCTGATTTCGCTTGGAGGTATTGTAGGAACAACAAAGGCAGGCATCGATCAGTGCGTTAACTATGGAAATGTTGCAGCATACGCTGTTACTGCAACCGTTCTTTGCCACAACGTCTATGTAGGAGGTCTTGCTGGTTATGCTGCAAGAAATGCAGAGAGTCCAGCAACTCTTACTATCAGCAACTCGACAAACCACGGAGAGTCATTGTTTACCGGCCACAAAGATGGTGGTACAATAGTTCACTATTGGCTTACAATTGGTGGTATTTTGGGTTGCAACAAGAACGGCGATTGCACCTATGTTGAGGATTGTACAAACAATGGTCTTGTAGGTGTTTCGTTCAATGGTAGCGCAGCAGGCCGTGGTTCTGCATCGGGCGGTATCGTTGGTTTGTTGTATGCAGGCGAATCAAAGATTGATGGCTGTATCAACAATGGCTATGTCTGCAACCACAACTACAATAACAACACGAAGGCAGCCGTTACAAACACAGGTACCGGTTTGGGAGGAGGTATTGTTGGTGATGCACTTGGAGCAAGTGGCAAACCTGTTACAATCACAAATTGCCAAAGCAATTGCCAAGGTGGTCCAAGCACATATTCTGCACGCTTATTCTTAAACATACCAGGCTATGCAGGTGTTGGAGTTTTTGGTTTGCGTGGTGTCAATGGTGGTTTGGCCGGATATTGCTCTTATGCAAATGTAACAAACTGTACAACTAAGGCTAATGTATATCAGCACCAGAGAGCATATGTTGGCGGAGCAGTTGGTCGTTTGGACAACTCGACTTTGGAAGGCTGTACTGTAAATGCACAGGAGATCAAAACTAATAGCAATAATGTTGCAGGTGCAGGTGGTCTTGTTGGATACACCGTAGGTTCCACATTATCGAACAACATCTTCAATTCTGCTATAACAGGTACTGCTTGTACTGCATACGGCGTACTTGCAGGAGAGGTTGGAGATACTACTACTATTACCGACAGCAAGGTGAAGGGTACTTTGTATAATACAGCAATTACACTCTCGACTGCTATGGTAGGCAAGGGTACTCCAACCATTAGCGGTACTACACTCTATACCGAGTAAACTAACCAAAATCTCTTTGTCGGGTGGTCTTCGGACCACTCGGCAGAGAGGTTTTTCACAAGTGAGTAGTGAGTAGTGAACAGTGAGGGACTCTAAGGACTCTAAGGACTCTAAGGACTCTAACGCCCCTAACGACTCTAACAACTCTAACAAAAAACAAAAAACAAAAAAAAGCTAATGGCTAATGGCCAATGGCTAACGGCTAATAAGATGAAACGACTTTTCATTCCAATTTTAACCCTTCTATTTGCGTTGGCTTGCACGCCCGACAACGGTGGCGAGAACAACGGTAGCAACAATAATGGCGGTAGCGGTTACAAGCCTACCGGCAAAATTACAGTCAAAGGTTTCGTCTATGGCGGTGGCAGCAAGAAGCTCGCCGGCGTAGTGATTTCCGACGGTTTGCTGTGCGTGCAGACCGATGAAAAAGGCTACTTCGAGATCGACAGTGACCTCTCGCGCACGAAGTTTATTACGGCAAGTATCCCTTCGGGCTATGCTGCTCCGGTGGACAAGAATGGTCTGCCAATTTTCTATCACCGCGTAACTGACGAGGAGAGAAAGAAGGATTTAGTTCAGCACACCTTCGAGTTCCTTCCCATTACAAATAATCCTGAGCGTTACACCCTTATCGTAGGTGCCGACCCACAGCCACGAGGACGTACTGCCGGCTATGACAACATCGCCTACCACTCGCTCGATTGCTGCAATGACCTCTATCGCGATATGCAAGAGAAGGCTGCCACAATCAATGGTCGCAATGTCTATGGCTTGATGCTTGGCGACCTTGTTCACGAGAGCATGAGCCTCTACGCAGACTATGTGAAGGGTTTGAGCACTCTCGGCTTCCCGATGTTCAACATCATAGGCAACCACGACAACGATCCGGCGGCAAAGAATGACACCGAAGGTCGCTGGAAGTTCGAGGAGCAGCTGGGTCCTACCTACTACTCGTTCAACCTCGGCAAGCAGCACTATGTAGTGTTGGATAACCTCATCATGAAGGTTGGTAGCAACGGCTTACGAGAGTTCGACCAAGGCCTCACCGACGAGATTTGGCAGTGGTTACAGAACGACCTCCAATATGTAGATCGTTCAACAACGCTTATGGTAGCGGCACACTCACCGATGTTCATGGGCGAAGATATGAGTGAACGTTCAAAACATGAGCAGGGACATCGTTACGAATATGCGACTCTGCTTTCGAAGTTTGCAAAGGTGCATGCCTGGGCAGGACACATGCACACTACCTTCAACTACAACTACCCTTCGAAGGATTTGCGTAAGAACATCGAGGTGCACACCGTAGCACGCTCGACAGGTGAACTCTGGACCAACGAATATATTGCAAGTGGCACACCACGCGGTTATACCGTCGTGGAGGTTGATGGCGACGATATCTCATGGTACTTCAAGCCAACAATCTATCAGAGCGGCAAACTCACGGGCAAATCGCCAACGCCTGAGTACAAGTATCGCGATTACAGCTTCAACGAGGATGGCGTTGCTATAATGCACAAAGATGGTTCAGTCCTTTCGGAGTCGTACCAGATGAAGGTCTACAAGCCGGGGGAGTATCATGCGACCTATGCTGATCTTGTGACCAACAAAGAGCCGGAGAGGAATTATGTCTATGTAAATATCTTCCTTTGGGACGATAAGTGGGGAAAGCCTAAATACAATGGTTCGACCATGACAAAGGTGGACTTCTCCGATGCCTATTGCTTGGCTTCGTACGAGATTAACAAGCTCTATGGCGAGAAGGGTTACAATTTGAAGAACGATGACGGATATGGCCCTACCGACAACAATATTCATACAATATTCAAGGCATACGAAAATCGCAAGAGTGGAACGGGTACCGTGACGGTAAAAGACCGCTTCGGCAATGAATACTCATCGACGATTTCGTGGTAGAGGTAAATTAATAAATATATGAAGAGATATCAGATAATGTTTGCGCTATTAGCAGCACTCTTTGTTAGTTGCCAAACTGATGCAGATGTCGAACTCACAAATGGTGATTGCACTACATTGGCCGTATCGCTCTGCGAGACAACAAAGACATCGTTGGGCGAAAAAGAGGGGACTAAATACCCCGTTTATTGGTCGGAGGGAGATCGTATCACCGTCAATGGCATACAATCGTACCCCGTATCGATAGATGCGGAGAATTTGTCGCGAGCAACATTTACCATTGATGGAATTTTGGAACACCCATACTCTATCACCTATCCTCACACCTCAACAACTACTGCCAAGAATCCAAAGGTGGTATTTATGAAGGAACAAAGCTACGTCAATGGATCATTCTCTAATGGTAGCGCCCCGATGTGTGGCTATGTTGAGAATCGCAAGGAAAAGATCGTATTGCAGCACCTTGCAGGTGTCTTGCAATTTGCTGTTAGCTGCGAAGATGGGTTTACAACGACATTAAAGAGTGTTACGATCAACTCGTCGAAGGCGTTGGCGGGAGAGTTTGAGGTCAATTGCCAAGACGGCACCATCACTCCTACGTCAAATAGCAGTAAGAGTATCGTCTATACGCTCCCTAACAAATTCACGCTCTCGTCAGATGAGGTTCGCTATATAAATATCGTTGTGCCACATGGTACCCTCGGACTCTGCGAGATAATATTTAGCGTTGATAATGGTAGAAATATCGTGGCTAAATGGAACGGCACAGCAGTAAAGGCAGGTGTTGTTCGCGAGTTCAAGAGCTTGACATTCAACCCATCGAAGGAGCATGTTCAGCTCGACGAAATGTATGAGGACGACAACAACAAGTGGGATTTTGGATTCGCTTCGCCTGTAAAAGGATATATCACAAGCAATGGCAAGCCGCTGGAAGGTGTTGTCGTATCAGATGGCTTATTATGTACCAAAACCGATGAAGATGGCTACTACTGGCTTGATAGCAACCTCGAAGATGTGAAGTTTGTCATGGTAAGTATCCCTTCGGGCTATACCGCACCAACAGACAGCAATGGTCTGCCAATATTCTATCACCGCGTAACTGACAAGGAGAGATATAAAAATCTGTGCGTTGCAAACTTCTCTTTCAATAAGATTAACAACAATGCTGACCGCTACACACTGCTTGTGGGTGCCGACCCTCAACCACGAGCGCGTACAGCAGGCTTCGACAACAACGCCTACCACTCGCTCGATTGCTGCAATGACCTCTACCGCGATATGCGCGAGAAGGCTGCAACCATAACCGATAGAAATGTATATGGCTTGATGTTGGGCGATATCGTACACGAGAATATGGATTTGTACGATAACTATATAGCGGGCTTAAAGACACTCGGATTTCCGATGTTCAACGTTCTGGGCAATCACGACAACGACAAGACTGCCAAGACCGACGTCGAAGGACGCCGCGTATTCGAAGAGAAGCTCGGTCCAACCTACTACTCGTTCAACATCGGTAAGATGCACTTTGTTGTGTTGGACAACCTCATAATGAAGCTCAACGACAATGGCGACCTTACAGGTTACGACCAAGGTCTTACCGATGAGATTTGGCAATGGTTGCAGAACGACCTTTCGTATGTAGACCGCTCGGCAACCCTTATGGTGGCTGCGCACTCACCAATGTTCAAGTTGATAAGCGGAGGAACTCGCAGCGCAAAATATAGAACTGAGTATGGCTACCTCTTTGCCGACTTCGCTGCAACGCATGTTTGGACGGGACATACCCACACTTCATACAACTATGTTTTCCCTTCGACAGCAGATTGGGTACGCATAGAGGAGCACACCGTAGCACGCTCTACTGGCGAGTTGTGGACAAACGAGTATATCGCGGGCGGTACACCTCGTGGTTACACCGTAGTAGAGGTTGATGGCGATAATATCTCGTGGTACTTCAAACCTACAATCTACCAGACGGGCTCGTTCGTATCGACAAAATACACCTCGAAGAAGCCAAGCTACACCTATCGAGATTGGAACTACTCGAACGGCGTGGCGAAGATGAAGGCAGATGGCACTACCCTATCCGAGTCGTATCAGATGAAGGTCTATAAGCCAAGACAGTATCACGATACCTACGACGATATGATTGCCGGAAATGCAGCAAACAACTATGTCTATGTGAATATATTCCTCTGGGATAGCAAGTGGCAGAATCCTAAGTATAATGGTGTTGAGATGGAAAAGCTTGACCGTACAACCGCTTACTGCTTGGCTACATACGAGATTAATAACCATTATAGTTTGTATGGCTACAAGTTGCAGGGCTATGACGGATATGGGCCAGAAAATAACAATATCAACACAATCTTCCGAGCTAAGGAGAACCGTACAGAAGGTTCTGGAACAGTTACCGTAACAGACCGTTTCGGTAATAACTACTCATCGAGCATATCCTGGTAAAACAACAAAACCTATAAAACATTATGAACTATTTAAAAAGATTTTCATTAGCGTTCTTACTGCTGCTCTCGGTAGTGGCAGTATATGCTGGTGGTATCAAGAATGCAACCGATTTTGTAGCATTCGTTACTGCCATTAATGGCGGACAAGACTATTCAGCCTTTAAGAACGATAAGGGCGAGGTGTGCCTCGAAGCCGATATCGACATGGCAAAAGTCAAGAAGTTGGCCGTAGTAAAGACCTTCGGAGGCGTATTTAACGGACAGGGCTATGCCTTGAAGAATTGGAAGGCGCAGAATGGTCTGTTCCACGAGCTTTTGGAGGGAGGTAAGATTTGCAACCTCAAAATAGATGCATCGTGCGTAATGAAGGCTCAAACCAAGGGTGGCGAAACCTTTGTAGGTTGGATTGCCAACATCAACAACGGCACAGTAGAGAATTGCGAGAATCACGGAGTCATATACCACAAATCGAACTTTACAAGTGGAAATGTCTATGTTGGTGGTATCGTAGGATCTAACCGCTACGTTGTATATCGCTGTCGCAACTATGGCGAAGTTAACTCAGCAAGCATCTCTTGCGGCAGAGAGCAGGGCAAGGAGGTTTCGGTATATGTAGGCGGTATCTGCGGTGCAACATATCGAAAGACTCTCGCCGCTGCTACTACTGCTCGTTGCGAGAACTATGGTGCCGTGAAGTCGATGAATGATGCTCGCTACGACAAGGTCGGTGGTATTATGGGTGATTCGTTCAAGGCAACCATCAAGTTGTGTCTCAACTATGGAAATGTAACCAGCACAGCGAATGCTCCGGAAGCCGGAGGTGTGAGCGAAAGTTGGGTTGCAGGTATCGTAGGTTATACCAAGCATGAGATTATTTGTAGCGACAACCTCGGTAATATTTTATCGTCAGGTGTAAGCATCGCTCACACAGCAGGTATCTGCGGCATGCCTCACACAAAGTTGGTTATTGCCGACTGTACCAACTACGGTAAGGTTGAGTGCGCAAACGATGTTCCTTCGCACACCGCAGGTATTATTGCAACTATCGGACGTGAGGTACACCTCGTAAACTGCGCTAACCGTGGCGAGGTACGTTTCATCGGAGCAAGCCCTACCCGACCATCTTTCACAGGCGGTATCGTAGGTCAGATCTACACCACAAAGAAAGCAAAGACAACTGCATATCTTCGTCGTTGCGTAAACTACGGCAAGGTTGAGAGTCTCTCGGGTGGTAACAACTACGAGAATCACAACAACGCTATTCATACAGGAGGTATCGTAGGTCAGGCGGCAGGTAACCCTAACGCTATCGTGCAGATTCTCGACTGCGCTAACAAGGGCGAGGTTAAGGCGGCAACAGGTCGTCGTGGTAATATCGCAGGTAATATCATCAGCACCAACATTAGAGGTAGCGAGTTCAGCAATTACGCCGAAGCAGTTGAACCTTTGGCTGACGGCTCAACCATCTACGGACGTGTAGTAACCGATGCAGGTGAGCCTATCGTTGGTTGCGTGGTATCGGACGGTAAGCAGTGTATCGCTACGGACAACAATGGTCACTACGCCTTGAAGAGCGATATGAAGGATACCCGTTTCGTGTTTATCTCTATTCCTGACGGCTATCAAATTCCTCATCGTAAGAGCGTAATTCAGAACTTCTACCGCATTCCTCGTCACAAGAACGGCGCAGTGGCTAACTTTACGCTCACAAAGCGTACAGAACCAACCGACAAATATACCGTAATTATGATTGGTGACCCTCAGATGCGTGGTCTCGGTATCGACGGCTCGGGCGAGCGTTATCGTGATGTTGTACTCCCTGATGTAGAGGCTTTCAAAAAGACCACAAAGGGAGAGTTCTTCGCTATCAACCTAGGCGACTTAGTTTACAACTGGATGGCAGGTTATGATGACTATATGGACATCAGCTCGACTACATCGTACCCGATGTGCCACATAATCGGTAACCACGACTACGACCAGTCGAATATCATCGAGGGTAAGTTGGGTACTCCATACTTCGAGGAGTATGTGTCGCCAACCTACTACTCGTTCACTATCGGCAAGATTCACTACGTAATGGTAAACAGCATCGAGTATAGCCGCGCAGATGCAAATAAGCACTATGGTTCGGGATTGAGCGACGAGGAGTTGGAGTGGTTGAAGCAAGATTTGAAGTATATTCCACACGACTATACAATCTACATCTGCGGTCACGCAAATCTTTGGAAGAAACCGGGCACTTCGCCACGTGGCTCGTATGGTAAGTACAACGTAAACTACGAGGAGTATACCGAGCTTATTAAGCCTTATAAGCGAGTTTACTCGTGGTCGGGACACTATCACACCAACTATGAGTTTGAGTATGCAGGAAAGCCTAAATACGAAGATATGAGCCACTTCTCGTGCATCTCGGTATCTCGTTGTATCGGCACCTTGCGCTCGAATATGGAGATGGATAACGCAGGTCTTCCAAACGGCTATATGGTTGTGGAGGTAGATGGCGAGAATATTGAATGGTGGTACAAGGTACCGGGACATGATCGTAACTACCAGATGCGTACCTTCTCTCCTGTTCGCACAGGCGATGGCTATGTTAAGGCTAACATTTGGAACTACTCGCCAGATTCGAATTGGTCAGCTGTTGAGTGGTGGGAAAACGGCAAGAAGGTCGGCGAGTTCGAGCAGTTTGCCGAGTTCGACCCTGACTATGTGCAGATTCATACCGAGAAACTTGGCCACCTCAAAGGTACAGCTGCCAAGTATGCAAAACCGGCAAAGTCTCGCTATATGTTCCGCATAAAGCCAAGCGAGGGCGTAACCTCAGGCGAGATTCGCGTAACCGACAACTTCGGTAAGACCTACACCGAAAAGGTTCAGTGGTAGAACCGTTAGTTGAGAGTATAAAGTAGAGAGTTGAGAGAGTTTTTCTTTCAGCTCTCTATTTTTTTGGTCCTTACCCCATAAAAAATCTCAATTCTTAATTCTCAATTCTCATTTTTTTTGTATCTTTGTTCCGAAAAGTGTAACTATATCTACATAACAGATACATTAAAACAAATTTTAACAACTATGATTTATTCACACGAAGTGCAGCAGATGTGCTGCGTTAAGAAGGGTGCAAATCACGAGTCTGCTCCAATTCCGGAGGAGGGCAAGTGGGTGCGCGCGAAGGAGATAAAGGATATCTCCGGTCTTACTCACGGTATTGGTTGGTGTGCTCCACAGCAGGGTGCATGCAAGCTTACTCTCAACGTTAAGGAGGGTATCATTCAGGAGGCTTTGGTTGAGACTATCGGTTGCTCTGGTATGACTCACTCGGCAGCTATGGCATCGGAGATTCTCCCAGGAAAGACTATCTTGGAGGCTTTGAACACTGACCTCGTTTGCGACGCTATCAACACCGCTATGCGCGAGTTGTTCAAGCAGATCGTTTATGGTCGTACCCAGTCTGCTTTCTCGGAGGGTGGTCTTGTTATCGGTGCTTCGCTCGAAGACCTCGGTAAGGGCTTGCGCTCGCAGGTAGGTACCATGTTCGGTACTTTGGCGAAAGGTACTCGTTACCTCGAAATGGCTGAGGGTTACTGTACTCGTATGGGCCTCGACGCTAACGATGAGGTTATCGGTTACGAGTTCGTTCACCTCGGCAAGTTCATGGACTTCGTAAAGAAGGGCATCGAGCCGGTTGAGGCATTGGAGAAGTCGAAGGGATCGTACGGTCGCTTCAAGGACGCAGTTAAGTACATTGACCCACGTCACGAGTAATAAACCATATTGTTAAACCTATAAAATCAGAGAAGATTATGGCATTATTTGAGAGCTATGAGCGCAGAATTGATAAGATTAACGCTGTGCTTGCACAATATGGTATTAAGTCTATTGAGGAGGCAAAGGCTATCTGCGATGAGAAGGGTATCGACCCATACAAGATGTGTGAGGAGACACAGCGAATCTGCTTGGAGAACGCAAAGTGGGCTTATGTAGTAGGTGCTGCTATCGCAATTAAGAAGGGTTGTACAGTTGCTGCTGACGCTGCTGAGGCTATCGGCGAGGGCTTGCAGGCAT
>JAZRGH010000084.1:0-2042 GCA_045644085.1 Alistipes sp.
TATCTCCCCAGTCGATTTCCAATGTGCCTACGCCCGATACCGAACACTGCGCATTGAGAAGTTCCGTAGGTAGCGAGAAAGCCACAGCGAGGGGCTTTGTGAAGACCTTTGGATATACATGGTGCTCGCCATTAGAGGGAACAATGCCGTGCATCTCGTTGTAGGCAACAACATCAGCGTTGATAATAAAGTCATCTGAGTAGATAAGTTCATCACCAACCTTGAGTGTTGTATCCAACGAAAGGTCTGTATTACACATCATCAAATCAACGATACCCTCGATACTACCGTAGATATGTAGTGCGATATCGTAGAGGTTCTGACCCGCTATAACTCTATACTTACCCATTGTTGTCCTCCTTCTCCACAGTTTCTAATAGCAGTTCTCCCGTTACGGAGTCCATATATGCATTCTTGATAATCATCTTATCGGATAAGAACTCGGCCTGTAACTTGGCTGCAAGGCCGTTATTCTCCAAGCTGGAGTGCAGGAAGTCGATAAGACCCACACCCGTTGTTGGATGCTGGTAGTTGTTGCCTGCCGATGCCTTCAATAGAAAGGTTTCATTCTGTGCTTTGGCAACACCGATATCAAAATCGGTCTCCTCGCCCGAGAAGATAGCAAGATAACCATCTCGCAAGAGAAGGTTAAAGATGCCATCTTCATTGAGCGAATAGAGTTCGGCAAGGGTGACAGCGGAGTTCCCCGAAGTAGATTCCACCATGACCGGGAACCATATTGAACCAGATACGCTGTTACGTAGGAACTCCGTGCCGCCCGAACCTAAAGGCTTAACTATAACAATGGAAAGAAAGCGCCTATCTGGTGTGTAAGGCAAAACAATATGGATGCCCTTGCTGTCGCTGTACGACTGCATAAAGCCTGCAGGAACGATAATCTCACCATAGCGATAGTTATCATTATCTGCATTCTCCACGCTGTCGAGCAGACGACACTCGTAGAAGGTCTTACCGGCAATATTACCGGAAGTCTCCACCTCGCCATACTCAGCATCCATTGTTATATCTTGTCTTGCCATAAACTCTTTTGGAAAGAGTAGCGGAGTTTTGCAGCGATGGTTTAAAACATACGATTAAATCATAGAGAAATCGCATAAAACAGCCTAAATCGTGCGGAATGTGTGATTTTTTAATAGATTCCGCACGATTGCGAACATTTTTAATACCCAACAAAAAGAAATAGTTGTAGTTACTTTGTGTTTTTTAAAATAAAGTCGTTATCTTTGCAATAAATAAGATGTTGTTTGTTAGTAGGCTAAAATTAGATTATGAACAATATATTATCATTTAATATCCCTAATCCGAGTGATATCGCTATGCAGATTGCAGCAAGAGTTAAGGCTCGCCGTCTGGAATTAAATCTGACACAGGAGGGATTGGCATCAAGAGCAGGCGTTAAGTTTGCCACCTATCGCCGTTTTGAGCAGACTGGCGAAATCTCTTTGCGAGGGTTGCTGCAAGTTGGTTTTGCACTAAACTGCCTTGATGAGTTTAATGTCCTCTTTGCCCAAAAGCAGTATCAGTCGCTTGATGATGTGTTGAACGAACAGAATGTTAATCGTAAACGAGGTAAGAAAAATGAATAGCATTAAACAGATTGAGGTTATCTATGCAGACCGCCTTGTAGGCCGCTTGGCTTTGACAAAGGAGGGCTTGTGCGCATTTGAATACTCCGCGGAGTGGTTAGCCTCCGGCTTTTCTATTTCTCCATTTGAATTACCACTACGAGGTGGCGTATTCATTGCCAAACCACGACCTTTTGATGGCGGATTTGGAGTATTCGATGATTGCCTACCAGATGGCTGGGGACTACTTATCCTCGATAGATATTTACAACAGCAAGGCATAAACCCTCGCAACCTAACCCTTCTTGATCGCCTTGCATTGGTAGGCTCAACAGGTCGAGGAGCTTTGGAGTTTCGACCTGATAAGAGTGTTGTTACCAAACAGGAGTATGCCGATTTCGAGAAGCTCGCGTTAGAAGCTGAGCAGATTCTTGATAGTGATGATTACACTGGTGA
>JAZRGH010000085.1:0-2467 GCA_045644085.1 Alistipes sp.
GGTTGTAACCGCCCTTTGAATTGTCTTTGTTGAATGACATAATCTTATACAGTTTTTCTTTTATACCTACTTATATTATTATTCGAGTGTTACCGAGAGACCCAAACCGCGCAACTCGTGCAACAATACGTTCATCGCCTCCGGAATACCTGGCTTAGGAAGATTGTCGCCCTTAACGATAGCCTCGTAAACCTTTGCACGGCCCATAACATCGTCAGACTTAACGGTCAAAATCTCTTGGAGAATATTTGCAGCACCGAAGCCCTCCAATGCCCAAACCTCCATCTCTCCAAATCGCTGACCTCCGAACTGAGCCTTACCACCGAGTGGCTGCTGAGTAATGAGCGAGTATGGACCGATAGAACGAGCATGCATCTTATCGTCGATCATGTGACCGAGCTTCAACATATAGATTACACCTACGGTTGCCGGCTGGTCGAAACGCTCTCCGGTACCACCATCATAGAGGTATGTACGACCTGTGCGTGGCAAACCTGCCTTATCGGTGTACTCATTGATCTGCTCCAACGATGCACCATCGAAGATTGGTGTTGCGAACTTCAAGCCCAACTCCTTACCTGCCCAACCGAGTACAGTCTCGTAGATCTGTCCGAGGTTCATACGCGAAGGCACACCGAGTGGGTTCAAGCAGATATCCACGATTGTACCATCCTCCAAGAACGGCATATCCTCATCGCGAACAACCTTCGCTACGATACCCTTGTTACCGTGGCGACCCGCCATCTTATCTCCTACCTTCAACTTACGCTTCTTAGCGATGTAAACCTTAGCCATCTGGATAACACCAGGCTGAGTAATCTCATCACCATTGGTGAGGTTGAACTTCTCGCGCTTGATATTTGCATCAGCCTTCTTAACCTCGATTGTATAGTTATTTACAGTCTTGGTAATCAACTCGTTGAGGTGCTCGTCAGAGGTCCAGTTGCAATCACCCAAGTTCAAGTAGCCCATTGCGATACCACTCTTCTCATCGATTGTCTTCTTTGCAATCACATCGAGCATCTTCTGGGTAAACTTAGCACCGGCAGCATACAACTCTACACCAAAGTAATCCTTGATGCCTGTTGTGGTCTTACCCTGCAACAAAGTCCAGAGTTTCGACACGAGAATCTTGGTCAAAGCTGCTACCTCATCAGCAAACTTCATATCAATCTTCTCCAACTGCAACTTCTCGGCTGCACGGCCCTTCTTATCAACCTTGCTTGCACGGCTGTACAACTTAGTATCGACAACCACGCCATGCAATGATGGCTGAGCCTTCAACGATGCGTCCTTAACATCTCCTGCCTTGTCGCCGAAGATTGCACGCAACAACTTCTCCTCAGGCGAAGGATCGCTCTCTCCCTTTGGAGTAATCTTACCGATAAGGATATCGCCCGGCTTGATGTTGGCACCAATACGAATGATACCGTTCTCATCGAGGTTTTTGGTTGCATCCTCGCTGACATTCGGAATATCCGAAGTGAGCTCCTCTACACCACGCTTTGTATCGCGAACCTCCATGATATACTCATCAACATGAACAGAAGTGAAGATATCCTCACGCTGGATACGCTCCGAAATCACGATAGCATCCTCGAAGTTGTAACCCTTCCAAGGCATGAACGCTACCTTTAAGTTGCGTGCCAATGCCAACTCTCCGTTCTGTGTCGAGTAACCCTCGGTCAAAATCTGGCCCTTAACCACACGCTCTCCTGTGAGAACTCGTGGCTTCAAGGTTACAGATGTATTCTGGTTTGTACGACGGTAACGTGGCAACTCATATACGGTTACCTCAGGATCAAACGAGCAAATAACCTCCTCCTCGCTACGATCATACTTAATCTTAATTACTGTTGCATCAGCGAATTCTACGATTCCATCGCCCTCTGCTACAATCTGGATACGGCTATCCGAGATCATTTCCTTCTCGATACCGGTACCTACGATTGGTGACTCACATGTTACGAGAGGTACTGCCTGACGCATCATGTTCGATCCCATCAACGCACGGTTCGCGTCATCGTGCTCCAAGAACGGAATCAACGATGCTGCAATCGAAGCGATCTGGTTAGGAGCAACATCGACGAGATTTACCTCCTCGCCATGTACTACCGGGAA
Organism: Alistipes sp.; assembly: GCA_045644085.1. Classification (GTDB taxonomy): domain Bacteria; phylum Bacteroidota; class Bacteroidia; order Bacteroidales; family Rikenellaceae; genus Alistipes. Next base: position 2,122 of record JAZRGH010000085.1, read on the forward strand.
GTCTGCACCCTCACGAGCCTTGATACGACCATCGTTTACGAAACGATTGTCTGCGGTAAGCGGCTCGCTTGCCTGTGCAATAACCTGTCCCTCCTCCTCTTCTGCCGAGTAGTAGCGGATATGCGAGTTGTCCATATCGACAACACCATTCTCGCATGAACGGTATGGAGTCTCCAAGAAGCCCATATCCGAAATCTTGGCATAAACGCAGAGCGACGAAATAAGACCGATATTTGGACCTTCCGGCGACTCGATTGGACACAAACGACCATAGTGCGTGTAGTGTACGTCTCGAACCTCGAAGCCTGCACGATCTCGCGAAAGACCACCAGGACCGAGTGCCGAC
>JAZRGH010000086.1:0-3318 GCA_045644085.1 Alistipes sp.
CGTGATGAGGACTTGCGTGCTGACCGTCAGCCAGAGTTTACTCAGATTGACTGCGAGATGTCATTCGTAGAGCAGGAGGATATCCTCAATGTATTCGAGCGTTGGGCAAAGCATATGTTCAAGAGTGTCTTGGATATCGACTTTACAGAGCCATTCCGCCGTATGCCTTGGAGCGAGGCGATGGAGAAGTATGGCTCGGGTAAGCCGGATTTGCGTTTCGGTATGGAGTTCTCGGATATTACCGACTTGGCTCATGGCCACAACTTCTCGGTATTCGACGATGCTGAGTATGTTGTAGGTTTTGCAGCAACATGTTGGGCTTCGTACACCCGCAAGCAGATTGACACCTTGACAGACTATGTTAAGCGTCCGCAGGTGGGTGCTAAGGGCTTGATTTGGATTAAAGTTGAGGAGACCGGTATTAAGTCTTCGATTGATAAGTTCTTCTCGGCAGAGGAGTTGCAGACTATCGCCGAGCGTTTGGGTGCAAAGGCTGGCGACTTGTGCTTGATTCTCTGCGGTAAGAAGTATAAGGCTCTCTCGCAGTTGTGCGCACTCCGTTTGGAGGTTGCCGAGCGGTTGGGCTTGCGTGATCCTAAGAAGTTTGCTCCACTCTGGGTTGTCGATTTCCCAATGTTCGAGTGGGACGATGAGACCGAGCGTTTCTATGCAAAGCATCACCCATTCACTTCGCCAAAGCCAGAGGATATCGACAAGTTGGAGAGTGATCCGGGTGCAGTGCGTGCTAACGCATACGACTTCGTCTGCAACGGAACGGAGATTGGTGGAGGTTCAATCCGTATTCACGATCCTAAGTTGCAGTCGCTTATCTTCAAGTGCTTGGGCTTCACCCCTGAGCAGGTTGAGGCTCAGTTTGGCTTCCTCATTAACGCCTTCCGCTATGGCGCACCGCCACACGGAGGTTTGGCATTTGGTTTTGACCGACTCTGCTCGTTGTTCGGTGGTGTAGATTCAATTCGTGACTTTATCGCCTTCCCGAAGAACAATGCTGGTCGTGATGTGATGCTCGATGGTCCATCGCCAATCGATGCGGCACAGTTGGAGGAGTTGTACCTCTCATTGGTTGAGCCACAGAAGTAGTATTGGAAAATACTAAATATTGCAAATCGCCCCGATTTTTTTGTCGGGGCGATTGTTTGTTATTAAATTTTTTTATATCTTTACATCGATAATAAACAACATATAACCAAAACTATAAAACTATGAAAAAATTACTTTTTGCAGTTGTAGCTGCATTTGTTGCTATGTCGTGTTGTAACTCTGGCGAAAGTGTCGAGTTGCAGATTACCTACAAAGATGGAACTACCGCTACTGAGGTGCGCCCATTGAAATTTAAGGGTTGTCTCTCTGGACAGAAGTATCTCCACTTCGAGATGTCGCAAGAGGAGTTGTCTAAAATTGCCGACTTGAAAGTGTTGCCTTCGTTTGGTCGAGCAAAGATTGGTGAGAAGGGATATTTTGTAACTTCCGAAGGTATGCTCGCAACATTTAAGCCTGTGTCAGAAAAATCGAGACGCTCCCGTGTATCCTACAATCACATGTTGCCTGCAAGTTGCTTTAAGGTTGGCGATAGATGCTATGCAGGTATTATGAAGGGCTTGGAGTATGAGTGTAATCAAGTTCTCGAATTGGTTGATGCCGAGGAGGAGTATCGCTACTACTACCACTACAACACACTGAAGGATATCGAGCCTTATGAGAATCTTGTGATTGATTTTCATCTGTTGGAGGGTAAAGAGGCAAACTATGCCGGTATGGCTCGTTTGTGCCGTCAATACCTGCTCGAAACCGACAGAATGCCACAACTTGTTAAAGACCGTATCGGCGAGAATGAGCACTTGAAGTATGCTTCGGAGGCTCCCGAGATTCGTATTCGTCTCGCTTGGAAGCCTGTACCAACACCTGTAGCTCACCAGACTTTGGAGAATGAGCCAAAGATGCATGTTGCAATCACTTTCGATCAGGTGAAGGAGATTGTTGATGAGTTGAAGCGTCAGGGCGTTGATAAGGCTCAGTTGTGCTTGGTTGGCTGGAATATAAAGGGACACGATGGTCGTTTCCCTGACCACTTCCCTGTGGAGCCTGAACTTGGTGGCGAGGAGAAGTTGCGAGAGTGTATTAAGTATGCACAGGATAATGGTTATAAGATTGTTGCTCACACTTGCCGTACCGATATCTACGAGATTTCGAAGGATTGGAACGATGGTGCTGATGCTGCTCGTAAGGCAGATGGCTCACTTGTGCCACGATATATTATTGGCGGTGGTCAGATGTATGATATCTGCTACAAACAATCTTATGAGAAGTACTACAAGGAGCAGGAGCCAAAACTCGCAGAGATGGGTTTCCGAGGTTTGGAGTATATCGATGTGTTGTCGATTATATACCCGCACGAGTGCCACAATCCGGAGCACCCTGTTTCTCGCCGTGAGGCTGCCGAGTATGCCAACAAGATGTTGAGCGAACTACGCCCAATGTTTGGTGGTAGTCAATCCGAGGGAGGTATATACTATGTTGCAAAGTCACTTGACTATACTTTGTATGCATCAATACTTATGCATCGCATGCATCAACACGGCTACGAAATCATCGAGGAGTATGTTCCTGTTTGGCATATTGTGTTTAATGGCTATATCTTGAACAATGCCGCATCGCAGACTGTAAACTTCCCGTTGAAGGAGCCAAAGTCGGCTATGCGCGTTGCAGAGTACGCATCTCGTCCAATCTTCTATTTCTACTCGGCATATCGTAGTTCTGGTAAGAATTGGATGGGCGAAACCGACCTTACAATGAAGAATAAGGCTGATTTGGAGCGTTCGGTGGCAATCATTAAGAAGGGCTATGACGAGTTTAAGACTTGGCAGCACTTGCAGTTCTGCACTCTCGATGACCACTTTGAATTGGCAAAGGGTGTTAAGTGCAGTGTCTACTCTGACGGTACTCGCGTGGTCGTGAATTACAACAAAGAGCCTTACACCTTCGAGGGACAAGAGGTCGCACCTGAGAGCTATATTCTTGTAAAATAGTATTGTAAATATCGCTAAAAGGAGTTGTTTCTATTGCAGAAATAACTCCTTTTTTGTATTTTTGTGGGAAAAATGAAGCCAATATGAGAAATAGAATAATCCTACTATTGTTGCTATTTATGTCGGTATCGGCTATGGCAGCGGTGCGTCAAACTCGTGAGGAGTATGTAGAGAAGTATAAGGCGATAGCTGTTGCCCACATGGAGCGTTATGGTATTCCTGCAAGTATTACGATGGCACAGGGTATCTTGGAGTCGGATAGCGGAAATAG
>JAZRGH010000087.1:0-24470 GCA_045644085.1 Alistipes sp.
GGGCGTAATCTACGCCGAAGGTCAGATTTTCGACGGCGAGGGCGAAGACGACAATGTATATAGCGCAAACCTTGTTGAGGTGTTGAAGAAGGCTCGCAAGGATAAGGACATCAAGGCGGTTGTATTCCGTGTAAATTCGCCAGGTGGTAGCGCATTGGCAAGCGATGTTATATGGCGCGAGCTGGAGTTGCTCCGCAAGGAGAAGCCGGTAATCGTGTCGATGGGCTCGTATGCTGCAAGTGGTGGTTACTATATCTCTTCGGGTGCCGATGCAATCATTGCCGACAAGATGACCTTGACCGGCTCGATTGGAGTCTTTGGAATGTTGCTCGAAGGCGAGAACATGCTCAACAAGCGACTCGGCATCACCACCGATGTTGTAAAGACAGGTCGCTCGGCAGACTTTGGCTCTAATATTATGGGCGTAGGCGTGCGCAAGATTACCGACTTGGAGCGCAAGACCTTGCTTCGCTCGGTGGATAAAGTTTACGAAACATTTACTACAAAGGTGTCGAATGGCCGTAACTTGCCAATGGAGAAAGTTTTGGATTTGGCACAAGGTAGAGTATGGTCGGGAACTCGTGCCGTAGAGCTCGGCTTGGCAGATGCAAATGGTGGCTTGCGTGAGGCTATCGCTGTGGCTGTGGATAAGGCGGGTATTGCCGATAATTTCCGTGTTACCGAGGTGTTGGAGGAGCTTTCTCCAATGGCGCAGATGATGCAGCAGTTGAATATGCAGGCAAAGGCGTACTTGTTCGACGCGGAGACCTTGGAGGCAGCCGAGTACTACAACTCGTTGAAGCGAGAGGTTGCAAGAGAGGGTGTGCAGGCTTATTGCCCTTATGCTTTTAGCATAAACTAAGCATAAATACGAAAAGCGAGAAAATAACTTTTAACTTTTTATGAGGTCACGAATAAAAGAGTTGCTGTCGGGTGTTTTTCACCCCGAGTTGGAGCAGGATATTGTTACAGCCGGCATCTTTGAGGGAGCTGAGATTGAGGGCGACAAAATTGTCGTAGGTCTCATCTTTCGCAAGGCACGCGATCCGTTTGCGATGAAGATAAAGAGCAGGGTAGAGCAGACTATCAAGTCTGCATATCCTGACTTTCATGTTGTAGTAATTGTTAAAGAGGGCGAGAAGAGTGCCGAGCGAGCAGCTAAAAATGCAGCTATTGAGGAGATGCACCAAAACTCTACAACTTCACAAATAAAACACATCGTGGCCGTTGCTTCTGGCAAGGGAGGAGTGGGCAAATCAACCGTTACTGCAAACCTCGCTGTGGCATTAGCAAAGGAGGGTTATAAGGTAGGAGTTCTTGACGCCGATATCTATGGTCCGTCACAGTCTAAAATGTTCGGTTGTGAGGATTATCTGCCCGATGCAAAGCAGGTCGATGGACACGACTATATCGTGCCTGCCGAGGTGGGTGGAATAAAGCTTATTTCGATAGCGATGTTTATCCGCAAGACCGATGCTTTGTTATGGCGTGGAACTATGGCTAACAGCGCATTACGCCAACTTATCCACCAAACCGAGTGGGGTTATTTAGATTTTTTATTAATTGACCTTCCTCCGGGTACGGGTGATATACATTTGTCAATAATTAACGAATTGCATATTGGCGGAGCTATCATCGTATCTACACCGCAGCAAGTGGCTGTGGCTGATGTAGTTCGCGGTGTCGAGATGTTCCGAAATCCGAATGTAAACATACCGGTTTTGGGTGTTGTAGAGAATATGGCGTGGTTTACGCCGGCGGAGTTGCCGAACAATCGCTACTACATCTTCGGCAAGGGAGGAGCAGCACGATATGCCGAGGAGGTTGGAGTTGATTTATTGGGCGAAGTACCTATAATTCAAGACATTATGCAAGGTGCGGACGATGGAAATCCCGCAGTAAACACCCACTCGCAGGTTGCAGATATATATCGACAAGTTGCGCAGAAAGTTGTTGATAAGATAGGAAAATAGTGTTGAAAAGTGGGGGATAACTTTTAATAAGTCGTAACAACTTTTCGAAAAACATCGAAAACCAAAACTTATTAAAATTTGTTGTCGATTTTATTAGAACTCTTTGAATTGATTTTGTTAAAAAATAAGAGTGTTTATTTGTTGAAACCATTTATAAACATTTGTTAAAAACGAAGAGGAAAAATAGCTTAATCAGAGAGTTAGCAAAACGATTTTAAAATTTTTTAAATTATTTCGGTTAGCAACTTTTTCGAGAAAAAAGATATCAACACTTTCAACAGTGATTATTGTTATTGTTTAATTCTATTTTTAATTAATTATTTAATTTTAATAAAAGGAATAATAAATAACAGGTGTGGAAAACGGCTAAAAAATAAAAGGAAGAAATTATGAAAGAAAAAATAGCAAAAATTGAGGAGCTCAAGAGCAAGAAGGGTGTGGTGATTTTGGCACACTACTACTGTCGTCCGGAGGTGCAGGCGGTGGCTGATTTTCTGGGCGACTCGTTGGCTCTCTCGGTGAAGGCTCGCGATATCGAGGCTAAGACTATCCTCTTTGCCGGCGTACACTTTATGGGAGAAACTGCTAAGGTGCTCTCGCCGGATAAGAAGGTGCTTATCCCAAACCCTGAGGCAACCTGTTCGCTTGCCGAGTCGTGTCCGGCTGCCGACTTTGCAAAGTTTAAGTCGCAATATCCCGATGCCCTCGTAGTGGCGTATGTGAATACTACCGTAGGTGTGAAGGCTCTGACCGATATCTGCTGCACCTCGTCGAATGCGTTGCAGGTAGTGCAGTCTATCCCTGCCGACAAACCGATTATCTTTGCTCCCGATAAGAATCTTGGCTCCTATATCCAGAAGGTTACAGGTCGCCATAATATGATAATGTGGAATGGTGCATGCCATGTACACGAGAAGTTTTCGAAAGAGGGTATTTTGGAGTTGAAAAAACTCAATCCTGAGGCGAAGGTTGTTGTGCACCCTGAATGTAGGGGAGAGGTGGCAGAATTGGCCGATTATTGCGGATCTACGGCGGGAATATTGTCGTACTGTGGAGCGAGCGACAGTGATACCTTTATTGTAGTTACCGAGCCGGGTATCTTGGCGGAGATGGAGAAGAAGTATCCGTCTAAAAAATTTATCCCTGCACCTTCTGTCGAGGGTAAGAAGTGTAACGAGTGTGAGTATATGAAGATGATTACACTCGAAAGCATTATTGCTTGCCTCGAAAACGAATCGCCAACCATCGAACTTGACGAGGAGACTCGCCAAAAGGCTTCTAAATCAATTGAAGCGATGGTTAAGATATGGTAGTAAAGTAGAGATAATTAACCTAAAAGAAACTATTGTAATGAAAAAATTTTTTGCTATTTGTCTGTTTGTGCTATCTACTGTGAGTCTAAGTGCACAAGTGTTGCCAGGAGAGAAAGGAAGAACTCCGGCTCTTGACTTTTCTTATTTTCCTCATCGTCAATACACCTTTGTATGGAGAAATTGGAGCGTTGTAGATAAGGAAAGAATAGCTGAAATACTCGGTACTTCGGTAGAAAATGTTGTGGAATTGGCAACCTCGATGGGATTGCCTAAACAGCAGACTATCGAGAAGGAGTGGGCGACAAAACAGGGATATATAACAGTCTTGCGAAGAAATTGGCAACTCTTGCCATATGAGCAGATTATGCAACTGCTCGGTATGAATCGTGAGGAGCTGAGATTTCACCTTATAGAGGATGATTTTCTCTTTGATAAACTCGGAAAAATAAAACCTTATTGTAAGGTTCTGAAATATGAAGAACCTACGGCTGAAATGTGTAAGCGAGCCAAAGAGATAGCAAAGGATGTAAAGGAGTTAGGTAAAAATCCATTTGTAGCGGAAGAGCCTCGTTTCGAGTTTATGCGCGAATTTGAGAGCATCAAAGCGAAGACAGAAGATTCTCAAAAAGGGGGTAATGGCTTCGATCTAAAGATAGTGTATCCCTACTTTGCCAACTATGGAGATGCCTTACTTGACAAGGAGATGACAACCTACCCGGAGGAGATGTTTCGTCGTTTGGCTGAGGTGGGTGTTAATGGAATATGGATTCACGTGGTTTTGCGTACTCTTGTTGCTCCCGATGATAAAGGTTTTCCTGGCGATAGTAGAGCCGCAGAGCGTATTGAGGGGTTGAAGCGATTGGTAGACAGAGCTGCTAAATATGGAGTTAAGATATTTCTATATATGAATGAACCTCGCGGAATGGAGCCGGAGTGGTTTGAGTCTACTCCTCAACGAAAGGAGTATGGTGGATATGAAACAAAGGGTTTGAGATCCTTCTGTCCATCAAATCCGGAGGTATTGAATTGGCTTACTCGCTCATTAGAGAGTGTCTTTTCGCAAGTAAAAGGGTTGGGAGGAATATTTACTATTACCGCATCAGAGAACTTTACTACTTGTACTTCGCGATATAAATACTATAAGAGATGTCCTCATTGCGGTCAAGGATCGTATGCTCAATTGCAAGCGGCTATCAATACTGCAATGGAGAGAGGTGTTCATAATGTGGCTCCTGAGGCGGAGGTTATCGTTTGGGACTGGAAATGGCCCGATAATGAGTGTAAGGAGATAATAGAAAACCTGCCAAAGGGTTGTCGTTATATGGCTGTTAGTGAGTGGGGTATACCTATCAATCGCGGTGGTGTGAAGTCGAAAATCAACGAATACTCAATGTCTGTGGTAGGACCCGGTGAAAGAGCTATTCGAAATTGGGGATATGCTAAGGCTGCCGGCTTGAAGTGTATGGCCAAGGTGCAGGTAAATTGTACATGGGAGATGTCAATAGCTCCTTCTATACCTGTTATGGATATTGTAGCGAAGCATGCTGAAAACCTCTCAAAAGAGGGTGTTGATGGAGCATTTTTGAGTTGGAGTTTGGGAGGATTTCCGACAGAAAATCTCAAATTGTTCCAATCTTTCAACACAAATATGACATCAGAAGAGGCTGTTGAGAAGTTAGCGCGAGAAGAGTATGGAGAGAAGGCCGGAAAACTTGTGCGAGAGGCGTGGCGAGAGTGTTCGGCAACATATACGGAGTATCCGTTCAATATTTCTGCGATATACAATGGCCCACACCATGTTGGACCTTCCAATATATTCTATACTACACCGACCAACTACGCTGCAACAATGGTGGGTATACCTTATGATACCTATGATCGCTGGCGCACCATATATCCTATTGATGTTTGGTATTCTCAGATGGAGAAGAGCGCCATAGGCTTCGAGAAGGGTGTTGCCTATCTCAAAGAGGCTTACAAGGTGGCAAAAGGAGAGCATAAGAAGAGGGTATGGGAACAATTGAACAGAACAAATGCTATCCGCATACACCTGCTATCATCCGCAGTACAGGGAAGATTCTTCGAAGCTCGCAACCTCTACTTGAAAGAGGGAGATGGAGCAAAGCGAGAGGAGTATAAACAAATTATGCGTAAGGCCTGCGAGACGGAGTTAAAGCTCATAAAGGAGATGCTGCCTGTGTTGTCTGCCGATTCGAAGATAGCTTACGAGTCATCAAATCACTACTTCTATCTTCCTTGCGACCTTGGCGAGGCCTATTTAAGCGTGAAATATGCACTGCGTTGGCTTGACGAGGAGAGGTAGGAATAATACAAAAGGTTGCTTGACAATAGAAAAGAGAGTGCTCCGAAAAGCACTCTCTTAATTTTTATATTACATCAACTTTTTAATTAAAGAGAAGAGCCGGTACGGCATATATCGGAATGGCATATCCAATCGCGTCGGTGTAGTAATAACCGTTTTGTGATGCGAAAATGCACGAAAACTCTCTTCTCCATGATATGAACCCATGCCCGAATTACCAACACCGCCAAAAGGTGTGTTCTCGTTGGCTATATGCATTATGACGTCATTAATGCATGCTCCTCCCGACGAGGTTTTGTGCAAGAGCTCTTTGCCCTTTTCTGTTGAGCCAAAGTAGTATAGGGCAAGAGGTTTTTCGCGCTCGGTAACAAATTTTATAACATCTTCCGTCTCTCCGAAGGTGAGCAACGGGAAGATTGGACCGAAAATCTCCTCCTGCATTACGGGAGCCGAAGGTGAAACTTCGTCGAGAAGTGTTGGTGCGATAAAAAGCTCCTCCTTGTCGTATTCTCCGCCAAAACGAATAATGCCGTTATCAAGATAGCCAATCAGACGATCAAAGGCTCTATCCGACACGATGCGAACAAAGTGTTTGCTCTTTTGCGGTTTGCGACCAAGCAATGAGCGAAATGCTTTTTGTAATGCCTCGATAAAAGCCTCTTTTATATCTTCGTGTACGAGAAGATAGTCTGGTGCTATGCAGGTTTGGCCTGCATTGAGGGACTTTCCCCACGCAATACGCTTTGCCGCAACCTTTATGTCTGCCTCTTTGTCCACAATACAAGGACTTTTGCCTCCGAGTTCGAGAATAACCGGAGAGAGATGCTTGGCGGCGGCAGCCATAACTTCGCGACCAAGAACGGGACTACCCGTAAAGAAGATTAAATCGAATCGTTGATCGAGCAGATAACGATTTACCTCGCGATTTCCTTGCACGATAGCGATATACTCTTCACAAAAAGTATCATCTATCATCTGTTCCAACACATGTGCAACATTTGGCGTGTAGGGCGAAGGTTTAAGAAGTGCGGTACAGCCCGCCGAGATAGCTCCAATAAGAGGATTTATCAAAAGTTGAACAGGGTAGTTCCAAGGGGCTATGATAAGGGAGCAGCCGAGAGGCTCGCTTACAATCTTCGAGCGCGAAGGAAACATCTTTAAAGGAGTGTCAACCTTTTTTGGTGACGCCCACGATGAAAGGTTTTTAATATGGTTGAGTATTTCACCATAGAGAATGCCGAACTCTGTCATATATGCCTCTTCGTAAGACTTGTGAAGGTCGTGCCATAATGCCTCAGCAAGAGGTTTTTCCCACTTGTGCAGAGCATCGAGCAGGCATTGTAGCATCTCCTTGCGAAAAGAGATGTCGAGTGTCGCACCACTACGAAAATAGTGACGTTGTGCCTCTATGGTCTTTGCTATATACTCCGCAGAGCTATTTTCGACAGCCATTATTTTCCGTACTTTTTTAGAACACGTGATTGCGCATCTTCGAGCTCTTTGAGGTTGTTTGTTACATGCTTGCAAAAGTCGCTCCAAGGATAGAACGGGGCAGTATCGCTTTTGATTGGGAGATAAACATCTCGCTCATTGATAAGGGAGCGCACGAGAACCTTGCCCTGTTTGTTGCGATAGAGAACGATTTGCACATTCGATGCCATTGGGACATAGACTCCGTGGTTAAAAGATGTTGTTGCCAACTCGATGTTCTCATTCCATTGAGGAACACATCCATCATATCCTATAACCGAATAGAGTGGGCCCATATAGGTGTCATGCGTAAAACGAAGATTTGCAGCATCCGGGTTTTTGCCGTCAACGGCAGCCTGTGCTTTGTTGAGAATGTCATCAACGAGAGGTCGCATATGGGCCTGACGCATCTCGTAGACCTCGTTACCTCGACCAACAGACCCGTTTACCCACGGAGCGGTTTGATAGACATATATTCCATACATCTCTTCCGGAGTAAAAAGACGAGTAAGCATTGCGCGATCTCCGTGTCCAAAGTTCTCTCCGAAGATGAGGGTAATAAAGGTGTAGCGAGCAGCGCGAAAAGTATATTTTGCACCACACTTTTCGAGGAAAAGCTTGGGATTGGTGGTAACTTTCGAGATAAACGACGAGGCGTTGTAGGTGCGATCCCACTCTTTGCGAGCATCTTTCCATTCGCTCTCTTTTCTATACTCTTTGTGGATACGCACAGCCTCCTTTGACACACTTGGATCATCAGCAAGAGGGCGCAACATCCACAAATAGGAATCTCTGGCAATTTGCGAAATCTTTATATTTGGCTGTAACCCCTTGATGGCGTCGTTGAAGGAGGCCATCGAGAAGATACATCGTAGCGAGGTGCTCGACTTTGCCTCGATATTGCCACTGTCGAATACGGGCTTAAAGTTTTTGTATGCGCGACAACCGATGTTGTGCCACTGCTCGATGCCAAGCTCGGAAATCTCTCCGTCATGACCTTGCTGTGCATTGAGAATCTCAACTAGCTTCTCGTGAAGAAGCTTTCCCTCTTTCGTGAGAATACCAAGACTGTCAGCCTTGTGGAAAATATTGACAGCACGGCGAAAATATTTATCGTTTCGCTCGTAGCGGGAGCCATGACGACCTACCAACGAAAAGTAGAATGGCTCGAAGCCTTCGGGCGCGCTCTTTATCTCGCCAAACGGAATTCCCGGATAGGTCGATGCCACGGGGTATGCGAGGTTAGGATATTTGCGAATACTGTCAAGTATTGCATTGGGCGATTGTGCAAAAGTGGCTATCGACAGGGATAGCAAAAGGACAAGTGTAAATAGTCGTTTCATTTTATATATGCATTATAATGCAAATATAGACATTTTTTGTAACTTTGTCATTCGAAAAGAGTTAAAAATATGTCGAATACACAAATTCTTCGTCGTCAATTTCTTGCAAATGTGGCACAAACCTCTCCCTCTCCTATGTTGGTTGGTGTGGAGCGTGCCGAGGGAGTTTTTTTCTACACACCCGAAGGAAAACGCTATTTCGACCTTGTGTCGGGCGTTTCGGTTAGCAATGTCGGACATGCTAATCGCGACGTAGTCGAGGCGGTCAAGGCGCAAGCCGAGCGATATATGCACGTTATGGTTTATGGCGAGATGGTTGAGCGACCACAGGTGGAGTATGCCGTAGAGATTGCCGAGGCGTTGCCCGAGCCGTTGGCGAGCGTCTATTTTCTCAATTCGGGAGCAGAGGCAGTCGAAGGGGCGTTGAAGTTGGCAAAACGATATACCCACCGTACCGAGATGATATCGATGCGTCGTGCGTATCACGGCTCGACACATGGAGCGATGAGCATGATGGGTGAGCCCGAAGGCGAGGAGTGGAAGAATGCATTTAGGCCTCTATTGCCCGATTGTCGCGCGTTGGATTTCAACTCGTTTGAAGACTTACAAAAAATCACCGAGAAGACGGCGTGCGTCTTGTGCGAGCCGGTGCAGGGCGAGGCGGGAGTGCGACTTCCGCAGGAGGGCTATTTGCAGGCTCTGCGCAAGCGATGCGACGAAGTCGGTGTGTTGCTTATCTTTGATGAAATTCAGACGGGAATGGGGCGCTCGGGCGAGATGTTTGCCTGCGTTAAATATGGTGTTACGCCAGACATAATCTGTCTTGCAAAGGCGTTTGGCGGAGGCATGCCCCTCGGAGCATTCGTCGCATCGAAGGAGATTATGGACTCGTTGCAGACCAATCCGGTGCTTGGCCATATTACCACCTTTGGTGGTCACCCCGTATGTTGTGCCGCCGGTTTGGCTGCATTTCGCTATCTCAAAAAGCACAATGTCGTGGCTGATGTAGAACGTAAAGGAGCACTTTACGAGGAACTTTTGAAAGACCACCCAGCGGTGCTCGAAATTCGTCGTAGTGGCCTTCTTCTGGCGGTAGAACTCGGCACAGAGGAGCGCCTATTCAAGGTTATGGAGCTCTTCAAGGAGGAGGGTATCATGAGCGATTGGTTCCTCTATTGTGCAACAGCCTTCCGCATCTCTCCTCCGCTGATAATATCCGACGAGGAGATTCGTGAAAGCGTTGAGATAATTCGTCGAGTTCTCGACAGATTGTAAAAACGGATCGAAAATGACAGCGTTGCTAACCCTTGCCGTTGTTGCGGCCTACATAGTTCTCTTGTTTGTCGTGGCTCGCCTTTCGGAACGTGGCGACGACAACAAAAAGTTCTTTATGGGTGGCCGCAATCAGTCGTGGTGGGTGGTGGCTCTCGCAATGGTGGGAGCACCAATGACCGGGATAACCTTTATTTCGGTGCCGGGAATGGTTGGCGCGACAAGCTTCTCCTACTTACAGATGGTGTTGGGTTTTATTGCGGGCAGCGCGATAATAGCCTATTGCCTTATTCCGCTGTATTATCGCCATAATGTAGTATCTCTGTATGAATATCTTGACAAGCGCTTCGGGTTATGTAGCCATTCGGCGGGAGCGTGGCTGTTTTTGATATCGAAGGCGGTGGGAGCATCGCTTCGCGCCTTTGTTGTCTGCGTAGTCATTCAGCAACTTCTTTGTAACAAGTTTGGGGTTCCGTTTTGGGCTGTGGCAACAATTTTTATGGCGTTGGCGTGGCTCTATACCTATCGAGGAGGTGTTGGCGCGGTGGTTTGGACCGATGCACTGAAAACGCTGTGCATGGTGCTTTGTGTCGTGTTGTGCGCGGTGTTCCTACTTCGCGAACTCGATATGCCGCTCGTTGAGGCAACATCGCAGGCCGTTAGAGAGGGCTTAACAAAGGTCTTCTATATTGACAACATCGACTCTTCGCTTCACTTTGTGAAGATGTTTTTTGCGGGAGTCTTTATGATTGTTGCGATGACGGGCCTGGATCAAGATATGATGCAGCGCGCCATGAGTAGTCGCTCGCGTCGCTCGGCACAATGTAATATGGTTGTTGCATCGTTGTTGCAGGCGGTTGTTATTGCATTGTTGTTGGGGCTCGGAGCGATGCTCTATCTATATCTTGCAAAAACGGGTGCAAAGGTGGCAAAACCCGACGAGGTTTTCGCCTTTGTGGCAACGCAACAAGGTATGCCTATTGTGGTTCCGGTTTTGTTGATTTTGGGTGTGGTTTCGGCATCGTTCTCAGCTACGGGAGGAGCTCTTACCTCGCTTACAACATCGTTTGTTGTCGATGTCTTGAACAATAAGGATATATCCACAACGAAACGCAAAAGGCTGCATGGCGCAATGGCGGTGCTTTTGCTGGTGCTGGTCTTGGCTTTTGAGCGATGGAGCACAGCGAGTTCTATAAATCTGTTTTATCGTTTGGCGAGCTACACCTATGGTCCATTGCTTGGCCTTTTTGCCTTTGGGTTGTTGTCAAAACGAGAGGTACGCGACAAGCTTGTTCCTGTTGTTGTGCTCCTTTCGCCGATGTGTTGTGCGTTGCTTGACATCTTTTCGAAAGAGCTTTTGGGTGGTTACAAATTCGGTTTCGAGATACTGCTTTTAAATGCGATGTTTACAATCGTAGGTTTAATATTTTTGAGTAAGCCACAAAAAAAAATAAAATAAATTCTTATTTTTGTACCGTCTATATAAATTATCACACAAGATGAAAAGTGATTTTTTGGTTATCGGCTCAGGCTCGGCAGGATTGAGCTTTGCTCTCAAAGTTGCCAATACAGCCACCGTAACATTGGTTACCAAAGGTAAACTAAACGAGTGCAACACCAATTATGCGCAGGGTGGAATCTGCTCTGTAACCTATGCCCCCGACACATTCGAGAAACATATTGAAGACACCCTTGTCTGCGGTGCGGGCAAGTGCGACCCGAAGGCAGTGGAGCTGGTTGTGAAAAATGCTCCTCGCTCGGCGGAAGACCTTATTCGTTGGGGTACACGTTTTGATCGTCGCGAAGATGGAGGTTTTGACCTTCATCGCGAGGGTGGACACTCCGAACACCGAATTCTCCACTATCAGGATTTGACTGGTGCCGAGATTGAGCGTGCCCTTATCGAACAGGTGCGCAACCACCCGAATATTACAATTTTGGAGGATCACTTTGCCATCGATCTGCTCACACAGCACCACCTCGGCGAGATTGTAACACGCCACACACGAGGCTTGGCGTGCTTTGGAGCATATATCCTCAACACACAGACAAACGAGATTTTCACCTGCCTCGCCAAATTTACCGTTGTTGCAGCGGGCGGTTGTGGCAATATATACCATACAACAACGAATCCGGGCGTTGCTACGGGCGACGGTATCGCAATGTGCCACCGCGCCAAGGCAAAGACCGAAAATATGCAGTTTATACAGTTTCACCCAACGGCACTCTATCACCCGGGCGAGCGACCTTCGTTCCTCATTACCGAGGCGATGCGTGGCTATGGAGCTGTTCTCCGACTCCAAAACGGTAAGGAGTTTATGCACAAGTACCACCCGATGAAGTCGTTGGCTCCGCGCGATGTTGTGGCTCGCTCGATTGACCACGAGTTGAAGATTCGTGGTGAGGAGTTTGTCTATCTCGATGTTACACACATGCCTGCCGAGGAAACCAAGCACCACTTCCCGAACATCTACGAGAAGTGCCTTTCGATAGGTATCGATATCACCAAGGATATGATTCCTGTATGCCCTGCGGCACACTACTGCTGTGGAGGTGTCAAGGTTGACTATAATGGAGAGAGTTCTATCCGTCGCCTCTATGTCTTGGGCGAGAGCTCGTGCACGGGCCTTCATGGAGCAAACCGCTTGGCGTCGAACTCGCTCACCGAATCATTCGTATATTCCGATATTGCGGCACACCACGCTCTCGAAAAGCTCGATAAAGTCGATTTCCAGGAGGGTATTCCGGATTGGGACTTTGAGGGTACTGCCGAGGCTGAGGAGATGGTGCTTGTGATGCAGGATAGAAAGGAGCTTCGCTCTATTATGTCGAACTATGTGGGCATTGTGCGCTCAAATCTCCGTTTGGAGCGTGCCTTGAAGCGTCTTGCGGTAATCTGGCAGGAGACCGAAGAGCTCTACAACCGCACCAAGCCTTGTCGCGAGTTGTGCGAGTTGCGCAATATGATCGCTGTGGCTTACCTCACTATCAAGCAGGCGCGTGAGTGCAAAGAGTCGGTTGGCTTGCATTATACGATTGATTATCCCCCACAGAAATAGTTGAGAGTTGATAATTAAAACAAATCGCCAGGCAAATGCGTCTGGCGATTATTGTTTTGTAGTAAATTTTTCATAATTTTGCACCCGCAAATAAAGCCAATAGTATGACACTGAACGAAGAGATTGCAAGAAGACGAACATTCGCAGTTATCGCCCACCCGGATGCAGGTAAGACCACTTTGACGGAGAAGTTGCTCCTCTTTGGTGGTGCTATCCACATTGCGGGTGCCGTAAAGAGTAATAAAATCAAGAAGGGCGCCACCTCCGACTTTATGGAGATCGAGCGTCAGCGTGGTATCTCGGTGGCGACCTCGGTGATGGGTTTCGACTATAAGGGTGTGAAGATTAACATTCTCGATACTCCGGGCCACGAGGATTTTGCCGAGGATACTTATCGTACGCTTACGGCTGTCGATTCGGTAATTATCGTTATTGACGGTGCGAAGGGTGTCGAGACGCAGACTCGCCGACTGATGAATGTCTGCCGTATGCGCAACACTCCGGTTATGGTCTTCGTGAACAAGATGGACCGTCCTTGTAAGGACCCATTCGACCTTCTCGACGAGATTGAGCGCGAATTGCAGATTAAGGTGCGACCTCTTGCCTTCCCTATTTCGAGTGGTCCATCGTTCAAAGGTGTGTATAACCTCTACGAGCACAACATCTCTCTCTTCACATCGGACGAGCGTTTGACTGCAAATGCTTCAACAGTAGAGATTGACGATATCGCATCACCTGAGTTGGACAACCTCATAGGCGACAAGTTTGCAAACCGCCTTCGTGAGGATGTGGAGTTGGTTGAGGGTGTCTACGATGAGTACAACAACGACGACTACCTGGCAGGCAAACTTGCGCCGGTATTCTTCGGCTCGGCAGTAAATAATTTCGGTGTACGCGAGTTGTTGGAGTGCTTTATTCGCATCGCTCCATCGCCTCGTCCGGCAACCACCGAAACCCGTATTGTCGAGGCACAAGAGCCAAAGATGACAGGCTTCATCTTCAAGATACACGCCAATATGGACCCGAACCACCGAGATCGTATCGCCTTTATGAAGATATGTTCAGGAGTGTTCGAGCGCAATAAGAACTATCTTCACGCAGCAAGTGGCAAGCAGATGAAGTTCTCCTCGCCAACAGCATTTATGGCGGAGAAGAAGTCGATTATCGACTTCGCCTATGCGGGCGATATCGTGGGTCTGCACGATGCGGGCAACTTCAAGATTGGCGACACCTTCACCGAAGGTGAAAAGCTGAAATTTACGGGTATTCCGTCATTCTCGCCGGAGTTGTTCCGCTATATCGAGAATGCAGACCCGATGAAATTCAAGCAGTTGGCAAAGGGTATAGACCAGCTTATGGATGAGGGTGTGGCGCAGTTGTACACCTCGTCACTGAATGGTCGTAAGATTATCGGTACAGTAGGTCAGTTGCAGTTCGAGGTTATAGAGTATCGTTTGGAGCACGAGTATGGAGCAAAGTGTCGTTGGGAGCCGATATCGATACATAAGGCTTGTTGGATCGAAAGCGATAATGCCGAGCAGTTGGCAGATTTCAAGCGTCGCAAGCATGCCAATATGGCCAAGGACAAACATGGTCGAGATGTATTCCTGGCCGACACGAGCTATGCTTTGGCTTTGGCACAGGAGAAATTCCCGGATATAAAATTCTACTTTACGTCGGAGTTTTAGCAAACCAATATAAAAATAGAGCCGAAAGCAATTCAAACTTTCGGCTCTATTTTTATTTGTCGTTGTTGTACGACAATCTGTTCTCTTCGCGGAATTGGCGGGGCGTAGAACCCTCGATTTTGCGAAATATGGTGGAGAATTGTCCTACACTCTCAAAACCGAGTAGGTATGCCGTTTCGGTTATGGTGTGATTTTCCGAAACCAACATCTCCTTGGCGCGACTAATCAACAGACGGGCGATATATTGTGCTGGCGATATACCGGTAATGCGTTTGAACGATTGACGAAACCACGAATAGCCGACACCGAGTTGCTTGGCAATATCCTCGGCACGCAGGGTGTGATGTACACGCTCACGCATAATCTGTCTGGCCTCATTAATAACATCTTCGGCACGAGTAATACCCTCTCCGTTTCGTTTGTTTTTGTAGAGGATATGTCCCAACATGTGCATCACGATGCCTGATATAAGTTGCTGACTACCCATTTTCTCTTTTTGAGCAAGACGAATGGCGTCGCGGTAAAGACCGATAAGAGTGTTGCTCAAACCAATCTTTATAAGTGGCTCTTTGGGCGAGAAAAATCCCTCCGAAACCATCTTTTCCATTGTATCGCCTTTGAAACCAATCCAATACTCGCGCCAGCCACTCTGCTCGTTAGGTGAATAGCTATGACGCTCTCCGGGAAAGAGAAGAATAGCTGTTCCGCCCTCAATGGGTTGTCGTGGTATCGATTGCGACTCGAAAAAACCACTGCCTTCGGCGATGTAAACTATCTGATACTCATCTAAAACACGACCACTCTGCATCTTGAAATTGTAAGAAGCCGGATGCTGCATTGCCGGATATGAGGCATTGGGCTCGATGAGCTGTGTGCCGGTGGTTGTTACAACCAATCCCCAACGATTATCATTAGGTCCGATGGTCAAATATTTTAAGGAATTCCTATCTAAACCTTCCATCTATTGTCAAATTTGAAACATTTAATATCATTTTTGAGAATCAAAGTTAATGAATCTATTATTAAATTTGCAATAATGATATGAAAAAATTTATAAAATTATGAAGATTCATAACTTTTTAGCCTTTGATTTGGGCGCAACAAGCGGACGCTCGGTTATCGGAACTCTCCGAGATGGCAGAATTGAAACACGCGAACTCACTCGTTTTCCAAATGGTATAGTGGAGTTGCATGGAAAGTTTTATTGGAACCTTATGGGCTTGTATGAGCACCTGAAAGAGGGCCTTTTTGCGTGTGTGCGCGAGGGTATTATTCCCGATTCTATCGGTGTTGACACCTGGGGCGTCGATATTGTGCCTATCGGCAAAGATGGTTCTATTCTCGGAATGCCTCGTGCTTATCGCGACCCATATACCGAAGGTGCTCCCGAAAAGTTTTTCGAGATTGTTCCTCGCGAGGAGGTTTACGATAAGACGGGAATTCAGATTATGAACTTCAACACCTTGTTCCAAATCTTTGCGGCAGTGAAGGAGGGTTATACTCCTGTTGTGGAGGCAAAGCGATTGCTCTTCATGCCCGACGCCTTGTCGTATATGCTTACCGGTAAGGAGATTTGCGAATATACGATTGCATCGACGTCGCAAATCCTAAATCCTCGTACCGCAAAGTTGGAGGATTTGCTCTTGGAGAAAGCTGGTGTGAGTGCCGACATCTTCCCGGAGATTAAATTGCCGGGTAGCGTTATCGGTCCATTGACCGATGCTTTGGCAGAAGAAACACGTATCGGCAAGGTCAATGTTGTGGCTGTTGCAGGTCACGACACCGCTTCGGCTGTTGCTGCGGTTCCTGCCGAGAATGAGAAGTTCGCCTATCTCTCGTCGGGTACTTGGTCGTTGATGGGTATCGAAACAAAGGAGCCTATCATCAACGAGGAGTCATATCGCTACAACTTCACAAACGAGGGAGGTGTAGATGGTACAACCCGCTTTTTGAAGAATATCTGCGGCATGTGGATATTGGAGCAGTGCCGTAAGGAGTGGGAGCGCGAAGGTAAAGAGTATTCATATCCGCAGATTGTCGAAATGGCACACTCGGCAGAGCCATTCGTAAGCTTCATCAACCCTGACGATGCATCGTTTGCCAATCCGCAGTCGATGTTGAAGGCTATCGAGGCGTTCTGTGTGCGTACAGGCCAGCCTGTTCCGCAGAACGATACTCAGATTATCCGTACCATATTCGAGAGCTTGGCGTTGCGCTATCGCGAGGTGTTGGATATCTTGGAGCGAGTGGCACCATTCGAGATAGATGTACTTCACATTATTGGCGGCGGATCGAAGAACAAACTTCTCAACCAATTCACTGCAAATGCTATTGGCAAGCGTGTGTTGACCGGCCCGTCGGAGGCGACAGCGATAGGAAATATTATGATGCAGGCGGTAGGAGCAGGTGCAGTTGCGTCTTTGTCGGAGGCTCGCCAGATTATTCGCGCATCAATCGAGACAGAGGAGTTCCTTCCACAAGAGAGCGAGGCTTGGGAGGCCGCTTATGCCCGATTTACAACATTGAAATAAGAGAAAAATAAATATTGTAAAACCTAAAAAACAGAAAAACTATGAACGAAGCAAAAATTAAACAGGCTTATGACATCGCCGTTGAGCGTTATGCTGAACTTGGTATTGATGTAGAGAATGTACTCGAAAAGATGCAAAAGGTAGAGATTTCGATGCACTGCTGGCAAGCAGACGATGTTGCAGGATTTGAGTCGGCTGGCGATTTGACGGGCGGTATTCAGGCAACAGGTAACTACCCGGGCAAGGCTCGTAATATGGAGGAGTTGCGTGCCGATATTCTTAAAGCAATGTCTTTGATTCCTGGTAAGCAGCGTTTGAATTTGCACGAGATTTATGGCGACTTCGGTGGTGAGTTCGTTGATCGCGACAAGGTAGAGCCAAAGCACTTTGAGAGCTGGATTCAGTGGGGTTTGGAGCATGGCATCAAGCTCGACTTCAACTCGTCGTCATTCTCGCACCCTAAGTCGGGCGACTTGTCGTTGTCGAACCCTGATGAGGAGATTCGCAAATTCTGGATTGAGCACACAAAGCGTTGCCGTGCTATCGCAGAGGAGATGGGACGTCGTCAGGGCGACCCTTGTATCATGAACTTGTGGGTACACGACGGTAGCAAGGATATCACCGTAAACCGTATGAAGTACCGCGAATTGTTGAAGGATTCGTTGGATCAAATCTTCGAGCAGAAGTATGAGAATATGAAGGATTGTATCGAGTCGAAGGTGTTCGGTATCGGCTTGGAGAGCTATACCGTAGGCTCTAATGACTTCTATATCGGCTATGGCGCACAGAATGGAAAGATCGTAACCCTCGATACCGGCCACTTCCACCCAACCGAGAGCGTAGCAGACAAACTCTCGTCGTTGCTCTTGTATGTTCCTGAGGTTATGCTCCACGTGAGCCGTCCGGTACGTTGGGATTCTGACCACGTAACCATTATGAACGATGATACTCTCGACTTGATGCACGAGATTGTTCGTTGTGACGCTCTTGACCGTGTACATATCGGTTTGGACTACTTTGACGCTTCAATCAACCGCCTTGGTGCATATATCATCGGTACACGTGCAACCCAGAAGTGTTTGTTGCGTGCATTGTTGGAGCCACTCGCACAGCTTCGTGAGTATGAGGCAAACGGTCAGGGCTTCGAGCGCTTGGCACTCTTGGAGGAGGCTAAGAACTTGCCTTGGAATGCTGTTTGGGATATGTACTGCTTGCGTAACGGCGTACCTGTTGGCGAGTCGTTCATTGCCGATGTGCAGAAATATGAGCAGGAGGTAACATCAAAGCGTAACTAAAAAATAGGAGGATCAAATATGTATCGTATAGTTCTTAACGAAACATCGTATTTCGGTGCAGGTTGTCGCTCGGTAATTGCCGACGAGGTAGCAAAGCGTGGTTATAAGAAGGCATTCTTCGTAACAGATAAGGATTTGATTAAGTTCGGTGTTGCAGAGAAGATCGAAGAGGTTTTGAAGGGCGCAGGTATCCCTTACGAAATTTACAGCGATGTAAAGGCTAACCCGACAATCGGAAATGTTCAGCGCGGTGTTGAGGCTTACAAGGCTTCGGGCGCAGACTTTATTATCGCTTTGGGCGGCGGCTCATCTATCGATACAGCAAAGGCTGTTGGTATCATCATCAACAACCCGGAGTTTGCTGATGTTCGCTCGTTGGAGGGCGTAGCACCTACAAAGCATCGTGCAGTACCTACTTTCGCAATCCCTACAACAGCAGGAACTGCTGCCGAGGTTACTATCAACTATGTAATCACCGATGAGGAGGCAAAGAAGAAGATGGTTTGTGTTGACCCTAACGATATCCCGATGTGCTCGATTATCGACTGTGAGTTGATGTATTCGATGCCGAAGGGCTTGACCGCAGCAACAGGTATGGACGCTTTGACACACGCTATCGAGAGCTACATCACTCCTGGTGCTTGGACCATGAGCGACATGTTCGAGGCAAAGGCTATCGAGTTGATTGCTACACACCTCAAAAATGCTGTTGAGAATGGTAAAGACGAGGTTGCACGTTCAGGAATGGCCGAGGCGCAGTATATCGCAGGTATGGGATTCTCGAATGTAGGTTTGGGTATCGTTCACTCGATGGCACACCCTCTCGGAGCATTCTACGACACTCCGCATGGTGTGGCTAATGCATTGCTCTTGCCTTACGTTATGGAGTATAACGCCGATTCGCAGTCGCGTGCCAAGTATTTGGGCATTGCAAAGGCTATGGGCGTAGATACTGAGGGTATGAGCGTAGATGAGGGTGTTAAGGCTGCTATCGACGCAGTTCGTGCACTTTCGCTCAGCATCGGTATTCCGCAGCACTTGTGCGAGATTGGTGTAAAGAAGGAGGATATCCCTCAGTTGGCAGTTGCAGCATTCAATGATGTATGTACAGGAGGAAACCCTCGTCCAACATCGGTTGAGGATATCACCAAGTTGTATGAAATAGCTTACGAATAGTTGTTATGGAGATTATAATCGGTCTTTTGATAATTGCGGTAGGCGCATTCTGTCAATCGAGTAGCTATGTGCCTATCAACAAGATTAAGGGTTGGAGCTGGGAGTCGTATTGGCTGGTGCAGGGCGTTTTCGCTTGGCTCGTATTCCCTATATTGGGTTCGTTGTTGGCGGTGCCTGCGGGACACAGCCTTTGCGAATTGTTCGTTTCGGGTAACACTTTCAATATCCTGATGACAATCCTCTTTGGTGTGTTGTGGGGTATTGGTGGCTTGACCTTTGGTCTTTCGATGCGCTATCTCGGCGTGGCACTCGGTCAGAGCATTGCTCTCGGCACTTGTGCTGCGGGAGGTACCATTTTGGGTCCGGTATTGCTCAACTCGTTCTTTCCTGAGATGGGCGCATTGTCGTCGCTTACATTTGCCGTTATTTCAGGCGTAGTGGTAACCTTGCTCGGTATTGCCATTATCGGTGTTGCCGGTATGATGAAGGCAAATTCATTGCCTGAGGAGCAGAAAAAGGCGGCTGTTAAGGATTTTAACTTCCCGAAGGGTATTGCGATTGCTCTCTTAGCGGGTGTGATGAGTGGTTGCTTCAATGTAGGTTTGGAGTTTGGCAAGGATATCAACTTTGGCGAACTTACTGCTCCTATGTTTAAGACACTGCCTGCTACGATGCTTGTAACATTGGGAGGTTTCCTGACCAATGCAATCTATTGCCTCTATCAAAATTTCAAGAACAAGAGTTTCAGCGACTATAAGCAAGGCAAGTTGTGGGCAAACAATGCTCTTTTCTGTGCCTTGGCGGGAGCATTGTGGTATAGCCAATTCTTTGGATTAAGCCTTGGTAAGGGTTTCCTTACGGAGTCGCCTACAATGATGACGCTTTCGTTCTGTATCCTGATGGCGTTGAATGTTACATTTGCAAATGTTTGGGGTATTATCCTCAAAGAATGGAAGGGTTGTTCGAAAAAGACAATCGTAGTACTCGTCTTGGGTATTGTGGTGTTGGTTTTGAGCTCGTTCCTCCCCGAATTGTTAAAATAAAAGAAGTATTATGAAATCAATATTGGAAAATCGTCCGGCTCTTGCTGCCGAGGTCGAGAAGGTTGCCGAGGTTGCAGGCTATCTCTGGCAGAAGGGTTGGGCAGAGCGCAATGGCGGAAATATTACTGTCAATATCACGGAGTATGTCGATGATGAAATTAAGGCGTTGCCTGCTATCAGCGAGGTATATCCTATCGGTGCGGTGTTACCAAACTTGAATGGTTGTTACTTCTATTGCAAGGGCACAAACATGCGTATGCGCGATTTGGCTCGTCGTCCTATGGAGAATGGCTCTATTATCCGCATTTTGGAGGATTGTGCATCGTATGTAATTATCGCTGACAATGTGGTGAAACCAACTTCGGAGCTTCCGTCGCACCTCAGCGTTCACAACTATCTTATCGGTATTGGTTCGCCATACAAGGCTTCGTTGCATACCCACCCAATAGAGTTGGTTGCTATGTCGCACAATACGAAATACCTCGAAAAAGATATTGCTACAAAGTTGTTGTGGAGCATGATTCCTGAGACTAAGGCGTTCTGTCCGCGTGGTTTGGGTATCGTACCGTACACTTTGCCGGGTTCGGTTGAGTTGGCAGATGCTACTATTGCCGAGTTGGCAGACTACGATGTGGTGATGTGGGAGAAGCATGGCGTCTTTGCTGTTGACAATGATGTTATGCAGGCATTCGACCAGATTGACGTGTTGAACAAATCGGCTCTCATCTATATTGCTTCGAAGAATATGGGCTTTGAGCCTGAGGGTATGAGCGAGGAGCAGATGCACGAGATGTCGGTAGCATTCAACTTGCCTAAATAGTGAATTTATCCCAAAAACTTGAAAAAATGAGAATTAAAACCACAATAGCAACGCTTCTGACACTTCTCATCTCGCTTTCTATTGCAACATCGTGTTGCGATAAGAGCGTCGGAAAGCGTATAGATGCGCTCAATTGCTCGGCGTGGGAGTCGTCGAAGTGGATTTCGGTTGTCGATGCACAAGTTGTTCCAGACACATTGAAAACCTATCGTTCGGCAGATGGTGCGAGTTGGTTTGTTTCGACACTGAAAAACGAGAAGAGGGTAGTCTCGGCAAAGTGGATGACGGCAGGCTTGGGCGTATATGAACTTTATATTAATGGTCAATTGATCGGAAACGAGATTCTCAAACCGGGATATACTACAGCGGATAAAACAAAGTTGTCGTTTACATACGACATTACCGATGCCTTCCTTACCAAGCAGGGAGCCGAAAATACTCTTTCGGCACAAGTTACTCCCGGCTGGTGGGCAGACAAGATTGTTACTCCGCAGAGAAGAGGTTTGGTGGGCAAAAAATGTGCTTTCCGTGCCGTCTTGGAGCTTACCTTTGACGATGGTACAACCTCGCTCTTTGGTACAGACTTGGAGCATTGGAAGGCCGGTGTTGCGGGCCCCGTAAAACATGCCGGAATCTTCGATGGCGAGGAGTATGATGCTCGCGAGAAGATGGGTTGGGAGGTTGCAGACCAATTTGCTGCCCCGGAGGAAAACTGCGAATTCAAGGGCGAAATCGTTCCGTCGAATGGTGCAGAGGTTTACTATCGTTACGACCTTACACTCTCACCTGCGCGCGCGTATGTATATAATGGTATAGAGGGTGCAAATGATGATTGCTATGGTAAGGTCGTCATTGTACGCGAGTATAAATCTAATGAAGAGATTGTGCTCGATGCCGGTGAAACCCTTATTGTAGATTTTGGCCAGAACTGCGCTGGTGTTCCTTCGTTTGAGTTTAAAGCGGCAGCAGGCGTAACTCTTACATCTCTTCCGTCGGAGATTCTCAACGATGGCAATGGTGCAAAGAGTAGAGGTATGGACGGAGCAGAGGGTAGTGTCTTCCGTCGCAGTCTTCGTACCCCGGAGCACGGTATGCGATTGGTTTATACCTTTGCCGGTGATGATGATTTTGTAGCGTATCACCCACATCGAACATTCTATGGTTATCGTTACATCTCGGTTACTGCAACCGACAAGGTTACGATTAAGAGCGTGAAGTCAATCCCTGTAACCTCTATTACAAAGGGTTTGGAGATTGGAAAAATCACAACAGGAGATGCTTCGATAAATAAACTCTTGTCGAACACCTACTGGGGACAACTCTCGAACTATCTCTCGGTGCCTACCGACTGTCCACAGCGAAATGAGCGCCTTGGCTGGACTGCCGACGCGCAGGTATTTGCCGAGACAGGAACATTCTTTGCCGATACGAAGACCTTCTTCCACAAGTGGATGCGCGACATGCGCGACAATCAGTGCGAGAAGGGTAGCTATACTTGTGTTGCACCGAAGGGCCCTTATGGCAATTCGAGAATGCGTTTCGGTTGGGCCGATGCCGGTATCATCACACCTTGGGTAGTATGGAAGCAGTATGGCGACACTCAAATTGTTGACGAGTCGTGGGCTTCGATGGAGTTGTTCATGGACTACATTAGCACTACGAAGTATGACCATAACGCTCACCTCAAAGAGAATAAAAATTCGCAATATGGCGATTGGTTGAGCTACGAGCCGTTGGAGAGCTATCACAAGCTTGTTTATAAGGAGGGAACAAAGGAGTTGTTGCCCGAGGCTGTCGATTATTGGAATTTCCTGAGTGCTTCGTATTGGGCTATTGATGCTCATTGTATGGCGGAGATGGCTATGGCTACGGGTCGCGATACCGACAAGTATCGTGCAATGGAGGCTGAGGCAAAAGCCTATATTAAGGCGAAATTTCTCAATGATGACGGAACATTCAAAACACCAATTCTCAATACAATGCAAACCCCTGCACTCTTCGCCTTGCAAACCGGTGTTGTTGAGGGTGAGGGTAAAACAGCTATGGTTGAGCGTTTGCGCAAAAACTTCGAGGAGCACGACAACTGTTTGCAGACGGGCTTCCTTGGCACGTCGATTTTGATGCCGGTGCTCACCGCAAATGGCATGGCTGATATTGCTTACAACCTTCTTTTTCAGCGCAAGAACCCAAGTTGGCTCTATTCTATCGACAATGGTGCAACCACCATTTGGGAGCGTTGGAATAGCTACACCTTGGAGGAGGGCGTGTCAAAGTATGGTATGAACAGCTTCAATCACTATGCTTATGGCTGCGTTTGCGAGTGGATTTGGGAAACCGTGGCAGGTATCTCATGTGATGCGTCGGCACCCGGTTTCAAGCATATCATTATGCGTCCTGTGCCAGACAAGCGATTGGGCTTTGTCAAGGCAGAATATAACTCTGCGGCAGGTTTGATAAAGAGCGCTTGGCACTACAAGGGTGATAAGTGGATTTGGAAGTTCACCATTCCGGAGGGTGCTACTGCCAGCGTAACACTCCCTGGTGAGAGTGAGGCAAAACACTACGAGAGCGGAACATATAAGATCGTGAAGTAGGTTTTGCTATACAACAGATCATAAAAAGTGAGGGTGTCCTTTTGGGGACACCCTCTTCGTTTATTCAGAGATAATTCTACTTCTCCTTCAATGCTGCGTGAGCCGCTGCCAAACGTGCGATAGGCACGCGGAATGGCGAACAACTTACGTAGTTAAGACCTGCGTAGTGGCAGAACTCTACCGATGATGGCTCACCACCGTGCTCACCGCAGATACCGCACTTGAGGTCAAGACGAGTCGAGCGACCCTTCATAACTGCCTCACGTACCAACTGACCTACACCATTGCGATCGAGAACCTTGAATGGACCTGCCTTGATGATGTTCTTGTCGAGGTATACAGGGAGGAACTTAGCGATATCGTCACGCGAGAATCCGAGAGTCATCTGAGTAAGGTCGTTTGTACCAAACGAGAAGAACTCTGCAACCTCTGCGATCTGGTTAGCAGTAACTGCTGCACGTGGAACCTCGATCATTGTACCTACGAGGTAGTCGATCTTGTCGTTACGCTCTGCGAATACTGCGTTTGCAGTCTCGTCGATTACGTTCTTCTGGTAGCGCAACTCCTTGT
>JAZRGH010000088.1:0-18872 GCA_045644085.1 Alistipes sp.
AAGCGATTTATGGAGGACGAGGAGAACCTCTCTAGATCGGCACAGAAAATCGTCAAAACTCGCCAGCAGGCTGCCGCAAAGGAGGGCGGAGAGAGATGATTGTAAAGATGATGAAATACAATATCGTGCTGTTCTCGGCAGAGCGAGAGCGCTTTATCGAGCGTTTGCGTGAGTTGGGAATGGTCGATATTACAACCTCCGGTTGGGAACCAACCGAGGCTGATAGAGAGCTTGTTTCAGCAATTGAGAGCCGTACAAAGGCACTCGCAGCACTTGAACAGTTCGCTACAAGCGACGATTATAAGGCTGGCGTAGCGAAAATCGAGCAGGGTAAGGTCTTCGAGTCGTATCTCTCGGCACAATCGGCTATCGCAGCCGCAAAGTCGGAGAATGCTCGCTTGCAGAAGTCTCTCGACGAGTGGTTGCCTTGGGGCGATTTCGATTGCTCGACACTTGCGAAGTTGGCAGAGAGTGGAGTCGTATTGCGCTACTTTACTGCGCAACGTGCAACCTTCGAGAAGAACGCAGCGGAGTGGGGCGAGAATCTCAATATCGCCGTAGTTGGCGAAGACGACTCGGCGGTTCGCTTTGTCGTTATCGGCAATGGCTCGGAGGAGATTGCAATCGATGCACAGGAGCATAAGGCTCCAACGATGAGTAATGCCGAATTGAAGGCTCATATCGTGAAGAATGATGCAGTTGTTGCCGAGCAGAATGCTTTGATTAGCGCTGTCGCTGATGCAAAGGAGGAGATCAAGGAGGAACTTGCTCAACTCAAATTTGCCATGCAGAATGTGTGCATCGAGGCTACTGCCGACAAGGCTGCCGAGGGCTTGTTGCTCGTTATGGAGGGCTGGGCCGAGAAGGAGACTTCCGAGCAGGTTGATGCCCTTCTGAACGACTATCCGAATGTTGTCTATATCAAGGAGAATCCTACCGAGGAGGACGAGACACCTGTTAAGTTGAAGAACAATCGCTTTGCTCGTCTGTTCGAGATGATCGGTGGCTTGTATGCCCTTCCAAAGTACGGAACTCTGGATATGACTCCGTTCTTTGCTCCGTTCTATATGCTCTTCTTTGCCATCTGTTTGAACGATGCGGGCTATGGTGCAATTATCTTTGCACTCGGTCTTGTGTTGGCGTTGAAGGCTCCGAAGATGCGCCAGGCTGCATACCTCACAATGGTTTGCGGTGGTGCTACAACCTTGTTTGGCTTGTACACAGGCTCATTGTTCGGAATGAGTATCCCTGCTTTGATGGGCTACGAGAATATGGCTGATTGCCCTATTCCGTTCCTCGACTTCCAGGGCAAGTTCTTCACTTGGGCGTTGGCACTCGGAGTATTCCAGATATTGTTGGGTATGTTGCTCGACATCGTCTTTAAGGCTCGCCACTTCGGCTTCTCTTCGATAACCGGCAAGTTGGGTTGGTTTATCGTGCTTCTCTCGGGCTGCCTTGCGGGCGGTTTGCAGATGCTCGACGAGAGCTGGGTAATTCCGGGCTTTACTACATCTTCGCCTGCATTCTATATCGCTATGGGAGTAGGCGCAGTGTTTATGCTCTTCTTGAACGATATGTCGCGTAAGCCTAAGGAGTATATCTTCCTCTATGGTTTTGTTAAGAATGCCGCTTCGGGATTGTGGGATACCTATAATAATGTAACAGGCTTGTTGAGCGATGTACTTTCATATATCCGACTCTTCGCTATCGGTTTGTCGGGCGGTGTGTTGGCGCAGGTGTTCAACTCTCTCGCTATGGGACTTACAGGCCTTGATGCAGGTATCGAGCAGTTTGGCGTAGGTACAATCTTCCAGATTTTGGGAGCTACCGCAATTTTGCTCGTAGGACACGGTATCAACCTATTTATGTCTGCGATCTCGTCATTCGTACACCCAATGCGTCTGACCTTCGTGGAGTTTTATAAAAATGCAGGCTTCGAGATGACAACACGCTCATTCGAGCCTCTTACAAAAGAATAACAACAAACAAATTTAATAACTAATTAAAACACATTACAATTATGAATTCAGCTTTGATTTTGGCCTATGTAGGTGTAGCACTTATGGTAGGTTTGGCAGGTATCGCTTCGGCAGTAGGTACAGCAATTTGCGGTCAGACCGCAGTTGGCGCAATGAAGAAGAATGGTGGCGCTTTCGGTAGCTACATGATTCTCTCGGCGCTCCCAGGTTCGCAGGGTCTTTATGGCTTCGTATGTTTCTTTATGGTACAGGGCCTTCTCACTGCAAACATTTCGATGTTCCAGGCTGCTGCAGTATTTGGTGCAGGTCTGCTCGTAGGTATCGTAAACCTCGCTGCTGCAATCTACCAGGGTAAGGTTTGTGCAAACGGTATCGCAGCTATCGGTAACGGTCACGACGTTATGGGTAAGACCCTTATCCTCGCAGCGTTCCCAGAGTTGTATGCTATCTTGACTGTTGCTGCAACATTCCTTATCTCTAACGCCGTTGCTTAATTTCTTGTGATAAGCCGCAATCTGCGGCGTATCGCTAAAAGTAAAGACCTTCGGGCTGTACGCTTAAAGTACTATCCCGAAGGTCTTTCTTTTGCGATGCACCACATCTCACGACTTCTGACAAGAAATTGAGAGCATTATGAAAGAGGATTTCTTGTTTGCCTTGCTCTCATCTGCTTAAAATCAATTTTCTTTATGCTACGGGTGTGTTACCCCCCCCCTAAATCCCCCTCCTGTGAGGGGGACTTTTTATGATAGGATTAGATAGGAGGCGCACCTGCGCTGCTTTATAGTATTATCCTATTCAATCCTATTCAAGGGCGAAGCCCAGTCCTATCCAAGGGCGCAGCCCGCCCCTAACGCCCCTAACACCTCTAATCCCCCTCTAAAAATTTTTAATTTTTAATTCTGCATTTTTAATTTTTTTTGTGTATCTTTACGCAAAATATTGACTTTTGCGAAATTATGGATTACACGAAATATGATAACCCGGAAGTTGGTCGTGGCGTTGCATTTGGCACAAACGAGCTAGGAGAGCCTTGTGCAAAGGAGGCGCGAGGCTGTTTTCGTCTGCACGAAGAGCCTTGGCTTGCGGAGTATCCCGACAACTTTCCTACCGATATTTTCGAGGTACGATTTAAGAATACTCGTCGCTCGTTCTATCAGAATGTCAACAATTTACCACTTGAAGTTGGTGATATTGTTGCGGTAGAAGCGTCACCCGGTCACGATATAGGTATCATCTCGCTTACGGGCGATATGGTTGCACGCCAGATGAAGCGTATTGGCTTCAATCCACAGAATGGCGAGTTCAAAAAGATATACCGCAAGGCTCGACCTTACGACATCGAAAAGTGGCAGGAGGCTATTGCTCTCGAACACGAAACAATGATTCGTTCACGTCAAATCGCAGCCGATATGGGCCTTGATATGAAGATTGGAGATGTGGAGTATCAGGGAGATAAGATTAAGGCTATCTTCTACTATATTGCCGATGGACGTGTCGATTTCCGTGAGTTGATCAAGGTCTTTGTCGAGCAGTCCCACATCCGCATCGAGATGAAGCAGATTGGTGCGCGTCAGGAGGCAGGTCGCATTGGTGGTATCGGAGCCTGTGGTCGTGAGTTGTGCTGTGCATCGTGGGTATCGAGTTTTTCGAGCGTAACTACTGGTGCTGCACGTGTTCAGGACCTTTCGCTTAATCCATTGAAGTTGGCAGGACAGTGTTCTAAGTTGAAGTGTTGCTTGACTTATGAATACGATGTCTATGCCGATGCTCGTCGTTCGATGCCGCGTTTGCGCGAGCCATTGCAGGCTATTGATGGCGAATACTTCCTCGTAAAGAGTGATATCCTGGCTCATACGATGACCTTCTCTACAAGTAAGGATTCGCTGTCGAACCTGGTAACTATTCCGGTGTCGCGAGTGCGTGAAATTTTGGCGGTAAATCGCAATGGAGGTAAGGTCGATTCCATTCTCGGAGAGGATTTCGAGCCACAAGTTGAGGAACCGACATATCGTACCGAGGAGGATAGTATCACCCGTTTCGACAAGACAAAGAAACGCAAGAAGAAGAATCGCAATCGCCACAACTCTAACGAGAATAAAGGTGACGAAAATAAGCCCGTAGAGAATAAGGAGGGTGAGAACAAAGCCCACGAGCAGAAGGGCGAGAGTGGTGCTCAGAATGGAGAGAACAAAAACGGTCATCGCCATCACCACAAGCACCGTCATCACCATAGCAAACCAAAGCAGGAGTAGGACTATGAAGTTCGTTGTGCGTATAGTGGTAGCAGTGGTGGCAGTTGTGATGTGTGGTTGCCTTGCGCCGCAAAACTCGTTGATGGTGGGTGTAGATATACATTCATGGAGTGAGGCTAAGAGCCTGATGTATGAAAATAGCGATACTCTTATGCTCCGAAATATCAACATCGCAGTGCGCTACAACGACGATTTCAAATGTAGAGTATTACCTCTTAAAATAACGGTTACAACGCCTGATGCACGCACTTTTGAGGAGGTGGTGGAGTTGCAACTGCAACATCCTGATACCGCTTTGGCGACCTCTACTACGGAGAGTGTCCCTTATCGTACAGATGTGCTGTTGAATCAAAAAGGAAACTATATCTTTACATTTGAATCTCAGTGCGAGGTGCGTGGTATGGAGGCAATAGGAATAGAATTTAAATAGAATATACGATGGGAAAAGATAAACTCCGCAAATTTGCAGAAAACCTCACCTTCGAGTGCTTCGTACAACCGGCATTCGAGGAGATGTTCCGCACCGACCACCCGTTGAAGGGTAATTGGCGCAAGGATTTCTTCAAGAATGACAATCCGATAGTTCTCGAACTCGGTTGCGGTAAGGGCGAATATACGGTAGCCCTTGCCGAGCGCAACCCTGACAAGAACTTTATCGGCGTGGATATCAAGGGCGCCCGTATCTGGCGTGGTGCAAAGACCGCCACCGAGCGCAAGATGGGCAACGTAGGCTTCCTTCGTGCCCGCATCGAGTTTGTTACATCGCTCTTTGGCGAGGGCGAGGTTGATGAAATTTGGATCACATTCCCTGATCCGCAGTTACGCACTAAGCGCGCGAAGAAACGTCTTACTGCACCAATATTTTTGGAATATTACTCCAAATTGTTGGCAAAAGATGGTTGGATAAACCTCAAAACCGACTCGCAACATCTCTTCCAATACACTTCTGCTGTGATCGAAAAATTCGGCTTAGAGTGTGAGGTTGCCAATAACGATATCTATGGATCGGGCTATGCCGATGAGGTGTTGTCGGTGAAGACAGCTTACGAACAGATGTATCTCGATAGAGGTTTGCCTATAACTTATACTCGTTTCCAGTTGGGTGATCACAAGGAGTTCCCTATGTTCGATTGGGAGGGCGACGATATTCTCGAAAAGGATAGTGAAGCCGAGCGAGCGTTGCAAGTGACCCGCAGATAATAATAAATGCCGAGCAATTTGCTCGGCATTTATTATTATAGGTAGATTTGTCTATTTCTTTGTCAGGTCGGTCAAAGCACCGAGAGCGCTCATTAGGTTGCTCGACTCGTAAGGCAGGTAAACCAATTTCGAATCGCCACCTATTGCCATCTCCTTCAAAGTCTCGATATAACGACTTACCAACATATATGTTGCAGGGTCGGTCTTTGTTGCAGCGATGGCCACTGCGACCTTGCGGATAGCCTCCGCTTCGGCTGTTGCCTGCAAGATGCGCGCATCGGCATCTCCCTGAGCCTTCAAAATCTGTGTTTGACGCTCTGCCTCGGCCTGATTGATTTGCGACTCCTTCTCACCTTCTGATTGGAGAATCATCGCCTCCTTTTGACCGCGAGCCTCCAATACCTTTGCACGACGTTCACGCTCAGCCTGCATCTGCTGCTCCATCGAGCGACGTACCGACTCCGGCGGTGTGATATCCTGCAACTCAACGCGATTAACCTTTACGCCCCACTTGTTTGTTGCATCGTCCAATACGGCACGCAACTTCGAGTTGATGGTGTCGCGCGAAGTAAGTGTTTCGTCAAGCTCCAACTCTCCGATGACATTTCGGAGGGTTGTCTGTGTAAGTTTTTCGATTGCATTCGGGAGGTTGTCGATTTCATAGACCGCCTTCACAGGCTCTACAATCTGGAAGTAGAGTAGGGCATTGATGGTGGTTGTTACATTATCCTTCGTAATAACGCTCTGCTTAGGGAAGTCGTAAACCTGCTCACGAAGGTCAATCTTGTCCGATAGTTTTGTTACCACAATAGTGCCGTCAATCGAGTTTCGCTCGTAACGCGAATATATGGGACGAGCCTTGTCGATAATTGGTAAAATAAAATTAATTCCCGACTGCAAGGTGCGATGATATTTTCCGAGTCGCTCTACGACGCGGGTTTCTGATTGTTGTACAATGGTAAAACCTACCAATACATAGAGTATCGCAATCAGTGCGATAATTCCAAAGATAATTAATGCTCCCATAACTATATAAATTATTACTTTTCAGCCAACGGCTTTTTGAATTATTGTATCTTTTTAACAGTTAAGATCACGCTGTTAATGGCGGTAATCTCTACGGCTTCGCCAGCTTCGATAGGTTCTGTTTCGAGCGAAATAGCCTTCCAGTCGTCGCCATCAACCTTGATGCGACCAGGGTGAAGTTCTCCCTCGATGCGCTCTAAAACTATCGCCTTGCGACCAATCAGTGCCTCAACATTGGTTTTTACCTCGTTGCTCTTCTTGTAGAAGAACTTATATACCAGAGGTCGTACCGTCATAAAGGCCAATACGGTGCCAATTGCAAAAACCAACAATTGCCACTTCAACTCCCAATCGAGTGCCGAAGCGATTGCGCCAAAGAGGGCGCCAATCGAGATGCACATCACAGCAAAACCCGTAGTGAACATCTCTACAATCACAAAAACGAGGGCTATGATAACCCAAATGTGCCAAACTTCCATAAAAAATTATTTTAATTTGTAAATTTTACATCAATCTGCGGACACCAAGTTGCTCACATAGGCTTACTATGCTCCGCACTCGTTGCCTTGCTTGTCGCAAAATTTCCTAAATTAACTCTAATTTTTTATCCTTTCAAATAGAGCCAATCAGAAAACCTTACATCAATCTGCGGACGCCGAGTTGCTCACATAGGCTTACTATGCTCCGCACTCGTTGCCTTGCTTGTCGCAAAAATTCCTAAATTAACTCTAATTTTTATCCTTTCAAATAGAGTCAATCAGAAAACCTTACATCAATCTGCGTACATCGAGTTGCTCATATACGCCAGAGTACGCTCCGTACCTCTACAAAGTTAGGAAAAATTTCGATACAAAGTATCGCTTGTTACAAAAAACGTAAGATATTTATGAGATTTTTCGTAGGTATCGCATATATCGTGCGACGTGCACACCATAGAGCAGGGCGGCAGTCGAAAGACCTACAATATAGCCAACAATCAAGCCTGCCGCTCCCATTTCAAGCTTGAATGCGACGAAATAGCCGACAGGAATATTTATAACGATATAGGCAATGAACGATATTATGGCAATACTTCGTACCTGTTGCAATCCTCGCAAAATACCCACCAAAATACACTGTAAGGCGTCCGATAGTTGGAAGGCTCCATAGAGTACGAGCATCTGCGAAGCAAGCAGAATAACCGCTTCATTTTCGGTAAACATCATCGGCATAATGTGACGCAACGACACGAAGGTTGTAATGACACAAATACCCCAAATTATCGCCATCGAGAGGGCAGAACGTATCACATCGGCAATCTCTGCTACATTACGACGACCAAAGGCGTGCGATACGCAGATTGTTGTTGCCGAGCCGAGCGACAAGACCATAAGGAAGGTACAGTTGCCGTAGGTGTTGCCAATCTGATTTGCGGATATCGCCTCGGTACCAAACCAACCCATCATAATTCCGGTAACGATAAATGCTAACGCCTCCAATACCATTTGTCCTGATATCGGAAGTCCCATTTTTAACAAATACACCGAGTTGCTCCAATGTTTTGCCTTGCGCGAAAAGAGCGAGATATATTCGCGATAACATTTCGCGCAGACAAAATATCCTCCGAGCAATATAGGGTTTAATGTCCTCGATATCAGTGTCGAAAGGCCTGCACCAAATACACCCATCGGCTCGAAACCGCACTTGCCGAATATAAATATATAGTTCAGTGCGATATTTATCATGTTGGTTGCAATGGTAACAATCATCGCTGCCTTGGTGTTGCCTACACCTTCCAAGAACTGCTTGAACGAGCCGTAGTACATTCCGAATGGTAGGCAGTATGCCATCAATCGATAGTAGGGCAAAGCCATATCGACGACCTCGACGGGTTGCCCCAAGTGGTAAAGCAGAGGCTCAGTAGCAATTTGTAATGCCATACACGCCACTCCGAAAATAGGGTAGAAGATGAGCGATGTTGCGAGGTAGTTCGCCATCTTCTGTTTCTCTCCTTGTACGAACAACTCACCGATAATCGGAGTCAGTCCTATCGAAAGTCCCATGCATAAGAAGGTAAAGACCCATGCAATGGTAGAACCGAATGCGACAGCTGCCAGCGGTACGGCATTTTCACCACCATATGCTCCGACCATGGCACTATCTGCCACTTGCACTGCAATATAGCCGAGTTGTGCCAATACTACGGGTGTGGCGAGTCGTAATAACTCGCCCACCTTCGAGAAGTATTTCCTGCTTGTTGCTACCATATTTAGGTGCAAAGGTAACAATTTTTGTCGGAATTACTATACCGCTTTGTGACGTCGTATCGAAATCTCCTCCTTCGATGCTCCGATGGTTATGGTGTCGCCTGCCGAGAGCTCTCCCTCTACAATCATTGCAGCGATAGGCTCCTCGATATGCTCGACTAGTGTACGACGGATAGCCCTCGCACCGTAGCGCGCGGAAAAGCCCTTCTGCGCCAATTCGCGTATTGCCGCAGGCGTCAGACGCAATTCATATCCCAGCTTTTTCAGTCGCTTTCTCAATGCCTCGACCTCCAATTCTACAATTTGCTCGGCGTTACTCTCCGAGAGCGATGCGAAGAGGATAATTTCGTCGATGCGGTTGAGAAATTCGGGTGCAAAGGTGCGCTCGGCTGCTCGACGATACTCCGCTTGCGTTGTTGTCGAAAGCTTGCGTGATCCTACGCCGAAACCGATGCCGTTACCTCGCTCTGCAACCTCTCGTGAGCCGATATTCGAGGTCATTATAATAATGGTATTGCGGAAGTCTATGGTACGTCCTCCGCCATCGGTTAGTCGTCCATCGTCAAATATCTGCAACAGCATGTTGAATATGGAGGGGTGTGCCTTTTCAATCTCGTCGAACAGCACTACCGAATATGGCTTGCGTCGTACCGCCTCGGTGAGTTGTCCGCCCTCGCCATAGCCGACATAACCCGGAGGTGAGCCTATCAGGCGTGAGGTGTTATGCGACTCGGCATACTCCGACATATCTAATCTTATAAGCGCCTCTTGCGAGCCAAAGATATACTTTGCCAACTCCTTGGTCATTAGTGTTTTACCTACTCCTGTGGCTCCCGCGACGAGAAATACTCCCATCGGCTTGCGCTCATCGTGTAATCCGGCGTGAGAGCGACAAATGTGGCGGGAAATGCGACGTAGAGCCTCGTCTTGTCCCACGATGCGCGATTTTAGGTAGCTCTCCAATCCTTGCAGATGCGAAGCTGTCGATGCGGTCAATTGCTCGGTAGGAATACCCGTTGCGGCAGTCAGACAACGCGCAACATCTTCCTTGCCAATCTCGATAAAGGCACCCTCGCAGTTGAGATGCGCCGTAGCACCGACCTCATCTAACAGGTCTATTGCCTTGTCGGGGAGATGGCGCTCCGATATATAGCGCGAAGATAGCTCCACGCATGCTTGCAATGCTTCCTCAGTATAGCGTACTGTGTGGTGTTGCTCGTATAGCGGAGCAATATTACGCAGAATATCGAGCGTATCGCTCTCGCTTGTAGGCTCTACCATAACCCGCTGGAAACGACGCTCCAATGCCGCATCGCACTCGATGCTTTCGCGATACTCGTCGGGAGTGGTGGCACCGATGGTCTGTATCTCGCCACGCGCAAGAGCCGGCTTCAAGATGTTTGCCGTATCGAGAGAGCCTTGTGTTGCTCCTGCACCTACAATGGTGTGAATTTCGTCAATAAAGAGGATCGTGTTGCCTCGACTGCGGAGCTCGTCCAAGACTTGTCCGAGTCGCTCCTCGAACTCTCCTCGATATTTTGTGCCTGCCACCAATGATGCTATATCAAGTGAAAAGATCTGCTTGTCGGCTATGGTGTGCGGAACATCACCGGCCACAATTCGCAATGCCAATCCCTCGACAATGGCACTTTTGCCAACACCTGCCTCGCCAACGAGTACGGGGTTGTTCTTCTTGCGGCGTGCGAGAATCTGTACCACGCGCTCCGTTTCGCGGGTGCGACCTATGACAGCATCAATCTTTCCCCGTCGAGCCAGTTCGGTGAGGTCTATGCCGAAACGCTCCAAATTCGAGTTTTCGTCCTTCTGAACCTTATCTATTCTATCACTCTCGCTATGTCGCTCTTCGTCTTCCGCTTGCGACTCTTCGCCCTCGACTCGGCGAGAGAATATATCTGCCGTAATATCGTATAGCGCGAAAATGCGCGAGGAGAGTGTTGTCGCATCCTCCAAAATATCGATTACGGCATGGATTGTCGAGATTCTTGTTGCCTCCGTAAAACGCTCGGCAAGATGAGTCGAGTATTGCTTGTAGAACTCATCGGGCGATACGGTGTCGTGCCCCATGCGGTAGGCTACGCGCTCCAAGCGAAGTCGTAATTGAAAAAGCTTCCAGTCTTCCAATAATGAGGCGAGTATGCGATATGCTTTCGAGCCTTCTGCGCTCAAAATCTGCAACATCAGACAATCCTTTAATGAACAACGACCTTCAACCTGTGCGGTGTTGAATACAGCTTGCGCCATTGCGCTCTCCAAACTCTTTGAAATAGCAATTTTCATCTTCATTATACAATTTTTCGGCGATATAACGAAGATGAAAATCATTTTATTTTGAGAACGCTTGTGGCTTACCTCATATTTCTATCGAACAAACGAAATCTTGGTACGGAAGGAGTCGCGAGTTTCGCGCTCAACGATACCGGTTACGACATCGGCTGCATCGTGCCAGCGATTCGAATGGAAGGTGCGACGGTAGGTTGTCAGGTGACAGTATAATTCGTGCCATCGCTGTTGCCAACCGCGCGGAAAACGGAGCAGGTGAAGCGCGGTTGCCGAGTTGGAGAGAATACGAGCCTCCTTATTGCCTGATTGATGAAACCATTCGACCTTTGTTGAGGTAGCCATTCGCTGTACGGCACGTGCAAACCCGCGACCTCCGTTGTTGCTCTCGATGGTGGCGGTGCGGGTACGGTTTCGATACAGCATCTCGGCAACTTCTCGCTCGGTAACTTCCATAGGCTCATGCGAATAGACTACGTCGCAGATATATATGATACCGTCGGTGTCGACTGCATAACAGATTGAACATAGGTAGTCGTCGCCCGTGTCGGCAGTGTCGGTGTAGTTGCCATAGCGGACAATGTCGCGAGGCAGAGTGTCGTACTCGGCAAAGGAGTTGCCGTATAGTAGTCCTTCGCGCGAAGAGGGGTGGCCCTGATACATGCACTCGAAACGAAGTGTGTCGAGGTTGCGTTTCTGCTGCAGTAGCGTTGCCGAATGTCGCTCTTCCCATAACGCTTCGCCAAGCTGTCGAGGGTCAATTTCGGTAGCGGGCGAGGCCTTCAATGCCTCGAAGTTGAGGTAGAGCCATTCGTTCTCGCCAACACTCTCCAAGTCGCTGAAACTTCGTAATTCGCGACAAGGCTCTTTGCTCGTAATGGCGCCAATGAGGTCCTCTTCGTGCCAGCGTGTAAAGACTATCAATTCGCGCGAGAAATTGTGCATTCTGGTTCGTACAACTGAGGTGTACCACTCCCAACAATTCTCGCGAATTATTGGCGAATTTGCCTCCATGGCATCTTTGTATAGGTCATCGAGAATAAAGCAATCAACACGGTTGCCGGTAAGCGAGCCCTCGCGACCTACGGAGAGAAGAGCACCATCACGTCCGATAATCTCCACCTCATCAGCCGTGCGAATATAGTTGGCAGGCTTTGCACCACGCTTTATGGTGGTGTTGGGGAATAGTTCAGCATACTCGCGACTCTCCAAGATGCGTTGCACACGTCGGTTGAAACGTGATGCTAAACTGCCTGAATATGACGCTATTGCGATGCGAATGTCGGGGTTAAGACCGAGCATATACGCGGGCAGTAGGGTGGTTGCTCCAACCGACTTGCCGTGTTGCGGAGGCATGGTAATAATCAGGCGACGCACATCTCCTTTTGCAAAGGCTTCGAGCACGCGATAATAGACCGAATGAAATGGTCTAATCTCCAAAAATGGATAGATTTGGGTTGCAAAATCGGTGAAATTCATAACTACTCCTCCTCGATTAGAAATGTGATAAATTTTTCGAAGTCGAAATCATCGTAGATAACACCTTCGTCACCCTCGCAAAGAAAGTCCCACCATACAGCCGAAACACCGCAGATGGTGTCGTACTGCTCGTATCTGTTGCGATTGTCGGGGCGGCGACGATAGAGAATAAGCGATGCCGTAAGACGTAAAACCTCGCCACAAACTCCATGCGTTTCGACTACTCCCGTAAAGTAGCATGGCGATAGCAATCGACCTTTTATTTCGCTTGCCAAAGCCGCATAATCCTCGTCGGATAATTTGTAAATGATCGTTTCCATATCTATTTTTTGTTTGTTGGTTAATAAAAACTTGTTTTTATCGTAAAAAATATTTAACTTTGCATGGACAAAAGTAGTTCAAAAAATGAATTTTGATACTTTAAA
Source organism: Alistipes sp. (assembly GCA_045644085.1). GTDB lineage: Bacteria > Bacteroidota > Bacteroidia > Bacteroidales > Rikenellaceae > Alistipes. Next base: position 12,909 of record JAZRGH010000088.1, read on the forward strand.
AGTCCAAAAATTGTATAAAAAGAACTGAATGAAAAATATGGGAGAGCGAGTAAAACTTATACGCAAGGCGCTCGGAATGACGCAAGAACAATTGGCTCAGCGACTTGGCGTAGGAAAGACAGCGTTGTCAATGATTGAAACAGGAAAGGCTCGATTGTCATCTCGCAACCGAAATATCCTAATTCAGGATTTGAACGTAAATCCCACTTGGCTCGAAACGGGCAAGGGAGAACTTTTTAATGCCGATCCGGCTTTGACTGCTTCGTTTGGTCGTAGTTCGGAGATGGCGATGCCGTTGCAGTCGGTACCACTCTATTCGATAGAGGCTACGGCAGGTCTTGTGCCGTTGTTCGAGCAGCAGGGTGAATACAGCCCTATAAACTATATTCATATTCCTAATCTTCCGAAGTGTGATGGCGCGGTGTATGTTGCAGGCGATTCGATGTATCCGCTGTTGAAGAGTGGCGATATTGTTCTTTATAAGCAGTTGCACAATTTGGAGGATATCTTTTGGGGTGATATGTATCTGCTCTCGTTAGATGTCGATGGCGAGGAGTATGTAACCATCAAATATATTCAGCGTTCCGAGCGACCAGGCTATGTCCGCCTTGTGTCGCAGAATCAGCACCACGCCGAGAAAGAGGTGCAGATGAGCCGTATTCGAGCCATTGCACTTGTTAAGGCGAGTATTCGAATGAACTCGATGAGATAATAAAAATTCAATTAATAATTTCAATCAACAAAAACAAACAAAATGAAAAGACTTGTTTTAGGTGCAGTTGCTCTTGTATTGTCGCTCCATGCAATGGCTGCGAAGGATCCCAAGTGGCAGGATCCCAACTTCTTCGAGGAGAATCGTATGCCTATGCGTTCTACGTTTATCGTGACACCGACAGTCGAGGAGGCTGTTGCAGAGCACGATTTTACTAAGTCGTCGCTCTATCGCTCGATTGGAGGAGTTTGGAAGTTTTATTGGACTCCTAATGCTACCGATCCGCAGCCTGCCGATTTCTGGTCGCCAAAGTTTGACGATTCGGCTTGGGGAAAAATGCCGGTTCCTGGCTTGTGGGAGCTTAATGGTTATGGAGTACCGGTCTATACCAATTCCAAATACCCATGGCATAAGTTCTTTGCTAATAATCCTCCGTATGTACCTACTGAGCAGAACGCAGTAGGCTCTTATCGCCACAATGTCGAGATTCCTTCGGAGTGGCGCGGTAAGCAGATATTTGTTCATATCGGCTCGGCTACATCGAATCTCTCGTTGTGGGTTAATGGTGAGTATGTAGGTTATAGCGAGGACTCTAAGTTGGAGGCAGAATTCGAGATTACGAAGTATGTTAAGGCCGGCCAGGAGAACCTGTTCGCAATGCAGATTTATCGTTGGTGCGACGGCTCTTACTTGGAGGATCAGGATTTCTTCCGCCTTTCGGGTATTGGTCGCGACTGCTACATCTACGCTCGCGATAAGAAGCACATCGAAGATGTAAAACTCGTTGCCGACTTGCACGACAACTATACAAAGGGACACCTCGACCTTAATATCACCACAACAAAGAGTGTTAAAGAGTTGCGACTTACTCTTGCAAATCCGGCAGGAGAGCAGATAAAGCAGGAGGTTGTATCGGTAGAAAAGGGTAAGGTGGAGCGTTGCTGGCACCTCGATAAAGTTTCGGCATGGAGTGCTGAAATTCCTGCGCTCTATCGCCTTACAGTTGAGGTTCTCAATAACGACAAGACTGTTGAAGCTACCGCTTTTAAGGTGGGTTTCCGCAAGGTCGAGATCAAGAATGCTCAATTGCTCGTGAATGGTGTACCTGTGCTTATTAAGGGTGCAAACCGCCATGAGATGGCTCCAAATACGGGTTACTATGTGACACGCGAGGATATGATCAGAGATATTCAGATTATGAAGGAGCTTAATATTAATGCTGTTCGTACATGTCACTATCCAAACTCTCCGCTTTGGTATGACCTCTGCGATGAGTATGGTTTGTATGTTTGCGACGAAGGCAATATCGAGTCGCACGGTATGGGTTACAAGGATAAGACCTTGGCAAAAGATCCTCAGTTTGAGGCGGCTCATCTCTCTCGCGACCAGCGTATGGTGTTGCGTGACTTCAACCACCCGTCAGTAATCTATTGGTCGCTTGGTAACGAGGCTGGTAATGGTCCTAACTTCCACAAGTGTTACGACTGGATTAAGGCTTATGATAAGTCGCGCCCTGTTGCATACGAACAGGCAAATGTTATTCGCTACCACAAAAATAAGGGTATCCATAATACCGATATCGATGCTCCGATGTATGCAAACTACAAGGAGTGTGAGGCTCATGCTCAGGGTAAGAACCCATATAAGCGTCCTCTTATTCAGTGTGAGTATGCTCACGCAATGGGTAACTCGCTCGGAGGCTTCAAAGAGTATTGGGACTTGGTGCGTAAGTATCCTACATATCAAGGTGGTTATATCTGGGACTTTGTTGACCAGGCTTTGGCTTGGCGTGATGAGAAGACGGGTGAGTTGACCTATCGCTATGGTGGCTGTTGGAATACGGTTGATGCCTCTGATGACAACTTCTGCTGTAATGGCTTTATCGCAGCAAATCGTCAGTATCACCCATCGGCATACGAGGTTAAACATCAATATCAGGAGATTTGGGCTTCGGCTTCGGACCTTGCTATTGGTCGTGTAACTATATTTAATGAGCATTTCTTCAAGTGTCTTGGCAATGTACGCCTTGTGTGGTCGTTGGTAGCTGACGGCAAAGTGGTAAAGACAGGCGTTGTCGAGGAGTTGAAGGTTGGCCCGCAGAAGAAGGTCGATGTTCAGCTCGGCTATACTGCAAACGATGTTAAGGCGTTGAAGGGCGAGGTGCTCTTGAAACTATCGTTTGTGTTGAAGAGTGCAGAGGCTCTTTTGCAGGCAGGTCATGAGGTCGCTTACAACCAACTTGCGCTTACTGCATACGACTATGCGGCAGCATTTGAGGCTGCACAGCCAAAGGGTATGGTATGCAAGAAGGCTCCGGGAGCAGTTCTTGATGGCAAGAAGATTTCGGGCGAGAAGTTTGTTGCCGAGTTCAACGAAGAGGGTTTCCTCGCATCGTATGTATATAATGGCACACAGCTCATCTCTAAGCCTATGAAGCCGGAGTTCTATCGTGCTATGGTTGATAACGAGTATGGTGTACGCAAGAATCGTCAGAATAAATTTAACTATTTAGGTTGGGTGCTTTGGCGTACCGATATTCCAACCCTCGATAAGTTCGATGCCAAGGAGTTGAAGGATAAGTGTGTTGAGGTTAAGGCTCTCTACAAGTACGCAAAGAGTGGTGCAACCGTAGCCATGACATACATAATTGCACCTGACGGAACTATCGCCGTGAGCGAGAAGATGGATAAGGGCGCAAGCGAGATTAAGGTGCCTTCGATGTTGCGCTTCGGTATGGCCCTTGCTATGCCTGAGACATTCGATACTATCGAGTTCTATGGTGCTGGCCCTCACGAGAGCTATATTGACCGCGTAAGCAGTGCTCTTGTTGGCGTTTACAAGCAGAGCGTTGACGAGCAGTTCTGGCCATTCTACTCTCGTCCACAGGAGTGTGGCGCCCATTGCGAACTCCGTTGGTGGCGTATAGCTGATAGCGCAGGTCGTGGATTTGAGGTTGTCAGCGACGCTTCATTCCAGGCGAATGCTCTCCCTTATCCTATGGAGCAGTTCGATAATCAATCCGAAAACTATCGCAAGTATTCGCAGCACCTTACAAAGGACGGCCATACATATATTAATATTGATAAGGCTCAGATGGGACTCGGTTGCGTAACTTCATGGCGTTCACTCCCTCGTGAGGAGTATCAATTACCGTATGAGGATCGTGAGTTTAAGTTTGTGCTTCGTCCACTCAAATAAATATTTGTGATACGTCGCAATTTGCGACACAACAAAAGGCAGCAAAAACTTGCTGCCTTTTGTTGTGTCAAGACGAGCGTCTTCTTTGAGGGTAATAGTTGAGCTAATGGTGATGAATGGCGCGCTTCTATTGGTCGCAGAAAGGCTCAATAAATGTCGTTACACGCCATTGAGGGAGAATGCACGATTGCTATTTAGAACGACTGGTGTTAATGCTTATAATGTAGCGATAAAAAAAGAGTCAATGGCTGACAACCATTGACTCTGTTAAAATTGCTCTTTCGACGGATTATTTCTCGAAGGAGTATGTCTTTATCTCGTTGCCGTAGAAATCCTCGACAACCACATCCATATGAGATTGTGTTGCGCGGATATTCAAGAGGTTTGCGCTGCTGTTCTCCAAGATAGGGAACTTGCACTTCTTGTTTGCCTCGTGCATAGCGGCGTTGTGAGTGTAACCGCAAATCATGAGGTTGATACCGGCCTGCTCCAATATCGGAACATAGAGTGCGTGCAAATCCTTGCTTATTGGCGATACGCCTGCCATTGGCGGAATGTGCATCAATGCTACCTTGAAAGGTGCATTCTTAACCTCATCGCTCTGCAAAGCCTGTGCAAGCCACTCAGCCTGCTCCTTGCGGTAAGAGTCGAAATCGGTGCCTGCTGCCTTGTCCTTCTTGTCAATACCGGAGTCAAGAACGATGAAGCATGTTGAACCGTAACGCACTGTGTAGTATGGCTTACCTGTCGAGGTTGGGAAGTGTGACATGAAGTCCATGCCGAGCTTGCCTACCGACTCGTTTACGCCACGAACCATGAAGCATGGCACTTCGTGCAATGGTGTCTCCTTGTTTTTGAGGTTGTTGACACGGCCCGAAATCTTGTTGTATACCGATGTCTGCTTTGCATCTACTCCCGAAGCCATGTCGCCAACAAAGAATACCGCATCGGTGGTCTTGCGATTTACGCGCTTGTTGAGTATCTCGTAAGTGCCATCAATGCCGTGCTGGTCATTCATGATGATGCAGTCGATAGACTTCTTCTCGTAGTTGAGAGTCTTTACGAAGATGTGACGATAGCTGAAAATTCGTGTCGCAGCCACACGACCATACATTGTACGGCCACCCTTGTTGCTTGTGACCTCCTGCGAGTAGGCGCGATAGCGGAAGGCGAATTTGCCATCGGTATTCGGATTAGGAATGGTGATGCAGTGCAACTTTGTAGGCACTTTGCGACCTAATGTAGTCTGGAAGAACTTCGGACGCTCGAAAGCATAGAAGTGCTGTTTGTCGTTGGGAGCTGTCTCCACCCATGAGATAGCTGTCTTGTCGGTAGCCCAAACGATAGTTACGGTTTTGTCTGTTACGGCTTGTACGTATGGACCGTAGGTGATTTTGATAGCAAATGCCGATGTGGTTACGGCAAGCATCAATGCAAGAACAAAAATCTTTTTCATCATTCTAAGTTTTTTATTTTGGTTTTATTTCTGACGGAAGTATATCTGGATAGGTACACCCGAAAAGTCCCAATGCTCGCGCAAATGGTTCTCCAAGAAACGACGGTAGTTCTCGCGAATATATTGCGGAAGATTGCAGAAGAAAACGAACTGCGGAGTAGGCGTAGGCAACTGCATCGCATACTTGATGCGAATATACTTACCCTTGGTTGACGGTGGCGGTGTCTCCTCGATAATCGGCAACATATAGTCGTTGAACTCCGATGTAGGGATACGCCGCGAGCGCGACTCGTAGACACGAATTCCCGTCTGCAACACGTCGAGAATACGCTGCTTGTTCAAAGCCGAAGTGAAGATAATCGGAATATCGTTAAATGGAGCCAAACGCTTCTCGAGCGCCTCTTTCCACTCCTTCATCGTATTGTTGCCCTTCTCGATCAAGTCCCACTTGTTCACCACGATAACGCAGCCCTTGCGGTTGCGGACAATGAGGTTGTGAATATTCAAATCCTGCGACTCCAAGCCCTGCTGTGCATCGAGCATAAGGATACACACATCCGAAGCCTCAATGGCACGAATGGAACGCATTACGGAGTAG
>JAZRGH010000089.1:0-44741 GCA_045644085.1 Alistipes sp.
CTCGGCATCAAAGCCGTCAAGTTTTTCAAGGTCAGCGTCAGAGAATAGATTCTCCGGCTTAACGGTCTGACCCATGTCCAATCCTTCGCAACTTGTCAAAATCAATGACAAAATCGCAATAAAAGAGAAAAGTTTTTTCATGATGTAATATGTTTAATTTGTAAGTTTGTTTGCTCAAATTTGCTCTTTGCTTTGCAAAGCATAGGCGCATAGTTAGATGCAAAGATAGCCGGAAAAATGTGATTATGCAAGAATTTTTGACGATTTTTTATATCTTTGCATCGTTATGATAGCGAAAATGGTCAAAAAAGTCTTGCATGTAGTTGTGCCGGCGATGCTCCTTATTACATTATCGGCGGGTGAAGCGGTTGGCAAAAGTGGTAGCAAAACCAAGTTTTCTGCCATTCAAAGAGAGTCTTCTGTCGGGTACGATTTCAGCCAAAACAATGTGTCGCTTCGCAAGAAGGAAAAACGTAATTGGTGGGAGGAGAATCAAACCTACTCTACTCGCTTTCGTGTCGAGCAGTTGGTTGCTCCAATTGCCCTTGTCGGTATCGGAGCATTGGGTGTAGGTGAGAAGTCGCCGATGCGTGGCATGAATCTCGCCATTAAAGATGGGCTATACGAAGCAAGCAAGGGTGTAAAACTCCGTTTCGATGACTATGTGCAATATGTGCCCGTGGCCTTTTATCTGACACTCGATTTTATGGGTTTGAAGGCGAAACACTCTTTTGGCGAGCGATTGGCTGTGGGAGTTGTTACGTACATCTCTGTTACGGCTTTGTCGCAGAGTGTCAAATATATAGTACGAGAACCTCGTCCCGATACCGGAACGCGCAACTCCTTCCCGTCGGGCCATACAATGACTGTATTTGCGGGTGCCGAGCTGGTGCGCTCGGAGTATGGCTGGGGTGTCGGCATGGGAGCTTATGCCTTGGCTGCGACAGTAGGTTTTATGAGAATGTATAATGGTCGCCATTGGTTTAACGATGTGTTGGCAGGCGCAGGCTTCGGAATATTGTCGGCCCGTATTGGCTATTGGATGTTGCCTCTCAGTCGTCATCTCTTCAAAATACCTCGCAAGGGACAGGCGATGATTATAAATCCAACATATCAAGCCAATACAAAGGCTGTCGGTATGTCGTGTGCGATACAATTTTAAGAAAATTATTATATTTGCATTATCTAAACCAGTTATAAAATGAAAACTAAGTTTACTGTTCTTGTTGCATTCCTTTTTGTTGTGAATGTAATGTATGCTGCGGATATCATTCCGCAACCCCGCTCCGTAGTGGAGGGTAAGGGGACATTTGAGCTCGCACGTCGCGCGACACTTGTCTATGACAAAGAACTCGATGAAGCCGCAGCTTATCTGCTCGAATACCTGCCATTGCGTCAGGTTTCGGCCCAGAAAGAGGGCGATGTGCGACTTGTTCTCGACAAAAAGATGCAAAGCGAGGAGTATGTGCTCTGTATTGATGATAAAGGTATTGAGGTTCGAGGTGGCGCCTATGGTGGAGTGTTCAATGGCTTGCAGTCGTTGTTGCAACTGATGCCTGCCGAGGTCTATACAAAAGAGCTTAAATTACCTCTCTCGATTGGCCATATAACGGTCAGCGATGCACCTCGCTATGAGTATCGCGGATTCTTGCTCGATGTAGCGCGTACATATATGCCGCTTCATGAAGTGAAACGTGCTATCGACTATATGGCGTTCCTCAAACTCAATAAACTACATTTCCACCTTGTCGATAATACGGGTTGGCGTATAGAGATAAAGGCTCACCCTGAACTTGCAAAGGTTGGAGGTTGGCGTGGTGGCGATTCGCCGATACACCCCGTATATGGCCGTTTCGACGAGAAATATGGAGGCTACTATACGCAGAAAGAGTTGCGCGAGGTGGTGAAATATGCAGCGCAGCGTAATATCGAGGTGATACCGGAAATAGATGTTCCGGGCCACTCGAAGGGATTGGGTGCGGTACGTCCCGATATCTTGTGCAACTATGTTCCCGATACCACTATCACAAATGGTATTGATACCCGTAATGTGTGGTGTGCATCAAAGGAGAGTAACTATCGCCTTATCGAGGATATTATAAAGGAAGTGGTTGATATTTTCCCTTCTGAATATCTCCATATCGGTGGCGATGAGGTTAACTTTAATTGGTGGCGACAGTGTCCTGATTGTCAAAAACTTTGCCGCGAAAAGGGTATTTCGGTAGGTCCGCAACTCGAAGAATATTTCTTGATGCGAGTGTCGGATATTCTTACTCGCTACAATCGCAAAGCCGTAGTGTGGAATGAGGCTATTCGAGGAGGTAAGATGCCGAAAAATACTATTGTTTGCGGCTGGTATGGTTTGAAAGGTTGCCTCGAAGCCATGAATGGTGGCTATCCGACAATCGCCATGCCGTCGCGTGTGTTCTATCTCGACAAACGACAGGGCCCTAATGAGACAGGCCATACCTCAGCAAAGGGTATAACACTGAAAACAATCTGTGACTTCACTTATGACAATGTTGGTTTTACGCCTGAACAGCAGAAACATATAATCGGTATCGAAGGTGCGATGTGGGGCGAGATAATCCTCTCGAACATTGATCCGAATGGTCGTTTTAGCGACTATGTCGAGTATATGATATTTCCTCGTTTGTTCGGTGTGTCGGAGGTTGCTTGGTGTGAGAATCGTCGCTCGTATGATGATATGTATGCTACACTCAAACGCTCTTTCTATGATAAGCTCAATGTTATGGGGGCGACTTATCGTCTGACTCCGCCTGTTGTGGAGGTTAAGGACGGAAAACTTACTGCAACAACCGATGATGGTTCGAAAATTTACTATACCGACATTCGCACAGCCGAGCGTCGCGAGTATACCGAGCCTCTCGATGCTTCACTTGCTCCATTTGTGGCTTTCCATAGCTTTCTTGCAACGGGCCGAAGTGGTATAGCTGCCGCTCCTGAGTATTGGCAGTATCTTACTCCTAAGATGACGGCCACTTCGTCAATGCCTTTCTCTTCGAAGCGCCCATTGGAGTTGTGCGCAAACTATGAAAAAGCTGCATATACTGCGCGTTGTGCTCGCAAAGGCGATTGGGTGGAGTTCCGCTTCGAGAAGCCGCTCGATTGCCACTATATTGAGGTTATTACTGGCTTCTATCAGGTGTTCCGTCGCTTAATCTATAACGGCCATGTCGAGTTGTCGTATGACGGCAAGACATTCGAAAATGCCGGCCTGTTGCACAATGGTAAAATCGAACTGCGTCCGACACGTACGGTCTATGCGTTGCGTATCGTTGCCGACGGCATAACCGATGCAGAGGAGTATACCGTTATTCGCCCACTGAAAATCAAGTAAAGGGGTAGTGTAATTCTTGAAAAATTGTAAGTTGCATCACAAAAAAAGTGGTGCAACTTGCTGTTTTTTGGTATAAAAATTATATCTTTGCAATGAGTATTGTTACAATTTGTAAGCAATACATATCGTTTAACGAGAATAATGTAAGCGCAAGTAATTCAAAACTAAATAGATATGTACGGAGATTTCAAACAGCATCTTCAACAAGAGTTGGAGTCGATCAAGGAGGCCGGTCTATATAAGACCGAGAGAGTAATCTGTTCGCCACAGCGCTCAGCTATCGAGGTGGCAGAGAAGGAGTGTCTTAACTTCTGTGCCAATAACTATCTCGGATTATCGGATAACCCTCGTCTTATCGAGGCGGCAAAGAAGGCTATGGACGAGCGCGGTTTCGGTATGTCGTCGGTGCGCTTTATCTGTGGCTGTCAGGATATTCACAAGGCTCTCGAAAAGGCTATTGCCGACTACTTCGGCACAGAGGATACGATTCTCTATGCTGCTTGTTTCGATGCTAATGGCGGTGTTTTCGAACCTCTCTTTACGGAGCAGGACGCCATTATTTCGGACTCGTTGAACCACGCCTCGATTATTGACGGAGTTAGACTTTGTAAGGCAGTGCGCTATCGATATGCCAATGCCGATATGGAGCAGTTGGAGGATTGTTTGAAGCGTGCGCAGGCTCAGCGTTTCCGTATTATTGTAACCGACGGAGTCTTTTCGATGGACGGTAATGCTGCACCACTCGATGAAATTTGCCGTTTGGCGAAGGAGTATCGTGCTTTGGTTATGGTTGATGAGTGCCACTCGGCAGGCGTTTTAGGCGCTACGGGCCGTGGTATCACCGAACTCTATAATTTGCGTGGCGAAGTGGATATTCTTACAGGAACACTTGGTAAGGCGTTTGGTGGAGCTATCGGTGGTTTTACCACAGGTCGCAAGGAGATTATCGATATGCTTCGCCAGCGTTCTCGCCCATATCTCTTCTCGAACTCGTTGCCACCAGCAGTTGTAGGTGCGGGTATTGAGATGTTCAAGATGTTGGAGGAGAGTAATGAATATCATGACCGCCTGGTGGAGAATGTTGCATATTTCCGTGAGAAGATGATTGCGGCAGGTTTTGATATCAAACCTACCGTGTCGGCAATTTGTGCAGTTATGCTCTACGATGCGAAGCTCTCGCAAGATTTTGCTGCCGAGTTGCAGAAGAAGGGTATCTTTGTTACAGGTTTCTACTATCCGGTAGTGCCGAAGGGACAGGCGCGTATTCGCGTGCAGGTGTCGGCAGGTCACACTCGCGAGCAATTGGAGAAGTGTGTAGCAGCCTTCGTGGAGGTTGGAAAAGAACTAGGTGTATTAAAATAAAAGCTAATGGCTGATAGCCCCAAAACAATGAAGTTATGAGTAAGGAAGTATTAGATGCGATTGATCGCAAGATTCTGAAATTCTTGGTTAAGAATGCCCGTATGCCATATTTGGAGATTGCGCGAGCATGCGGAATATCGGGAGCAGCTATTCATCAACGTATAAAGAAGTTGGAGGATACGGGTGTCGTTCTCGGATCGCGTATGATTGTAAACCCGAAGATGCTCGGTTTTGATGTTTGCGCCTTCGTGAATCTAAGTATTCAGGACCCTATGATGTTGGGTGCCATAGCGGAGAAGATGAAACACGTCCCTGAGATTGTGGAGTGTCACTTTATTACGGGTACATATACTGCTATGGTGAAGTTGTACTGTGTGGATAACGAGCACCTGATGCGTACAATCTTCGATAATATTTTGCGTATTCCGGGAGTAACAAAGACTCAAACTTATATCTCGCTTAACGAGGCGTTCTCGCGCGAGCCGCATATTGACTATCTCGACAAGTAGTGAGTATGGCAAAAATTCGATTGACAAAGGAGTTTTCGTTTGAGTCGGCACATGCACTCGACGGATATGACGGATTGTGCCGTGAAATTCATGGCCATTCTTATCGCCTTTTTGTTACGGTCAAGGGTGAGCCTTCGTGCGAGGAGAACGATCCGAAGTTGGGTATGGTGATGGACTTTGGCGATTTGAAGCGCATCGTTAATGGCGAGATTATCGATAGGCTCGACCACTCGTTTGTGTTGCGTGATTCGGAGCAGAACAAGGAGTTGAAGGCGATGCTTGGTGCAAAGTTCAGCAAGGTCGTTTTGGTTGACTACCAGCCGACATGCGAGAATATGTTGGCTGACTTTGCAGAGCGTTTGCAGAGGGCTTTACCGTCGAAGGTACAACTCCATTCACTCCGCCTTCACGAAACAGCAACTTCATATGCCGAATGGTATGCGTCAGATAATTCTTAATTCTCAATTCTTAATTCTCAATTAAGTGAAACGCCTTTTTCTTGTCGATGCTTATGCATTGATTTTTAAATACTACTACGCTTTTATGGGACGACCAATGCGCAATCGTGCCGGTATGAATACCTCGATTGTCTATGGTTTTACCAAGTTCTTGCGCGACATTCAGAAGCGAGAGAAGCCCGACCTTCTCGGAGTTGCTTTCGATCCTAAAGGTGGCTGTTTCCGTCGCGAGATATATCCCGAATATAAGGCTAATCGCCCTGCTACACCGGAAGATATTTTACTCTCTGTGCCATATGTAAAGCGTATTGTCGAGGCTATGTCTATTCCTGTGTTGGAGGTGCCGGGTTTCGAGGCCGATGATGTTATCGGTACTCTCGCAAAGAAGGGTGACGAAGCGGGATACGAGGTCTTTATGGTTACACCCGACAAGGATTATGGCCAGCTTGTAGGTGAAAACCGAAAGCTCTATAAGCAGAAGGGTGATGATATCGAGATTGTCGATAAGGAGGCTATCAAGGCGAAGTATGGCATTGAAAACCCTGAGCTCGTACGAGATATCTTGGCTCTATGGGGCGACTCGTCGGATAATATACCGGGTGTGCCGGGTGTAGGCGAGAAGGGTGCTTGCAAGATGGTACAAGCGTGGGGCGAGGTTGAGAATATCATCGCCAATGCTGACAAGATCGGAGGTAAAACAGGCGCGAATATCATCGCTAACGAGGAGCAGTTGCGCTTGGCAAAGGTGCTAACCACAATTAGACTTGACGTACCAATAGAACTAAATGAAGAGGATTTAACGGTCTGCCCTCCTAAGATTGATGATTTGAGAGCTTTGTTTGCCGAGCTGGATTTCAAAGGATTCCTTGCGGATCTGAATAATCTCGCGCTTGCAGAAGATTTGTCGGTACCCAAACAAGCCGATTTGGTACAATTGGCAAATGTCGCTCGTGTGAAGTCTGGACAACAGAAGAGAGCTTCGTTGGAGGGACAAGGTTCGCTTTTTGGCGATATGTTTGCGCCTATTGTCGAGGTTTCTGGAATAGAGACGCAGGCAGAACCTAACGAGGAGATACAAGCCGACCTTTTTGCAAATAGTTTCGATACGGTGGCTACTGTATCGCACCAATATACAACAATATTTACGGCTGAGCAGTTGCGTGCGGTTGTTGCAGAGGTGGCAAAACAACCATATTTTTGCTTTGATCTTGAAACAACAGGCTTTGATATGTTTGGTGACCGCATTGTCGGTCTATCGCTTGCTATCCGAGAGCATGAGGCTTGGTATGTGCCGTTTGGACACAATGCCGATGTGCGACCACGCAACGATATAGAGGCCGAATATGCCTCGATTTTACGACCAATCTTCGAGAGCGAGGCCGTCGCAAAGGTAGGACAGAATATGAAGTTCGATATCCTCTTTTTGCGAGCATTGGGTATTGCGGTCAAGGGTCCGAAGTGGGATACGATGTTGATGCACTATCTGCTCGATGCCGAGTCGCGCCACGGAATGGACGCCTTGGCGGAGCGATACCTGAACTACTCGCCAATATCCATCGAAACCCTTATCGGCAAGGGAGCAAAACAGCTCACTATGGATATGGTGGGTGTAGAGCGAGTGTCGGAGTATGCTGCCGAAGATGCCGATGTAACACTACAACTCTTCACTCTATTGAAACCGATGCTGGAACAGGAGCCTTCATTGTTGAAACTCTACCATGATATCGAGGAGCCTATGATCGATGTTCTTGCCGATATGGAGTGGGAAGGTGTCAGCATAAATAGTGACGCTTTGCGTAACTATTCGGCAATCCTGTCGCAGAAACTATCAGCTATTGAAGCAGAGATTCGCGCATTGTCGGGTGAGGCCGATATAAATATAAATTCGAGCCGACAACTCGGAGAGTTGCTCTTTGCAAAGATGCGTATTGCGTCAAAGCCGAAGATGACCAAAACCAAGCAGTTCTGTACCGATGAGGAGTATCTCCAATCGTTTGCAGGAGAGCATAAGGTTGTTGATTTGATTTTGGAGTATCGAGGTGTAAAGAAGTTACTTTCGACTTATGTCGATTCGTTGCCACAATTGGTAAATCCTGTTACGGGCCATATCCACACATCGTACAATCAGACCGTTACTGCTACGGGCCGCTTGTCGTCGGCTAATCCGAATTTGCAGAATATTCCGGTGCGTGATGAAGTTGGTCGTCCTATTCGTGAGGCGTTTGTGCCGAGTGATGACAGACATGATCTACTTTCGGCAGACTACTCGCAGGTGGAGTTGCGATTGATGGCACACCTCTCGGGTGATGAGAATTTGTGTGAGGCGTTCCGTGAGGGTAAGGATATCCATGCGGCTACTGCGGCGCGTATTTTCAAGAAGAGTATCGAGGAGGTTACCTCCGAGGAGCGTCGTCGTGCCAAAACCGCCAATTTTGGCATTATTTACGGCATTTCGGCATTTGGATTGAGTCAGCGTCTGCGTATCCCGCGTAGCGAGGCAAAGCAGCTTATCGAGGGTTATTTCGAGTCTTATCCAAAGGTGAAGGAGTATATGGATAATGTGATCGCAACGGCTCGCGACAGAGGATATGTAGAAACATTGTTCGGACGTCGTCGCTACCTTGCCGATATCGATTCGCGTAATGCCAATGCTCGTTCTTTGGCAGAACGAAATGCCATAAATGCGCCTATTCAGGGTACGGCAGCCGACATTATGAAGTTGGCAATGGTAGGTGTTGCCCGACGTTTCAAGGCGGAGGGTATTCGCTCGCGTATTACGATGCAGGTGCACGACGAAATCGTGGTTGATTTGCTCAAATCGGAGCGCGAAAAAGTCGAGCAGATTGTTTGTGAGGAGATGGAGGGAGCAGCGAAGTTGTCAATTCCGCTTACAGCCGAATGTGGCGTAGGGTCAAACTGGTTGATGGCTCACTAAAATTTCCACCACCATCGACGATTTTGAATAAGTGGGGAGAGAATAATTTTGAATTTTGAATTAAAAAAGCTAATGGCTAATGGCCAATGGCTAAAGTAAAAAAGAATAGGTATGTTAAGTATAGCAGAACGTCACAAATACATTCTCGATAAGTTGAGCGAGTATGGCTTTATTCGTATTGCTGATGTGGCCGAGGAGTTGGGTGTTACGAAAGTTACTATTCGTAACGATGTGAAGATTTTGGAGGGCAAAGGTCTGCTCTACAAGGTGCATGGAAGTGCCCGATTGGTTAATCCGCATATTGCAGATCGTGACCTCGAAACCAAGAGCCATCTCAATCGCGATGCGAAACAGCGTATTGCCACTCGCGCCGTGGAACTTATTGGCGAGAGTGATTCGATAATGATATCGGCAGGCTCGACGACTTATGCTTTGGCTGAGGCTATTCACTCATCGGTGCCACAGGGAGTATTGAATGTGGTAACTCCATTTTTGAAGGTGTCGGAGTTGTTGTGCGAGTTAGAGAATGTGCGCGTGGAGCAGCTCGGAGGTCGTATACACCGTAAGTCGTGTGCTACTCTCGGCGAGAATGCAAGTCTTACACTCGGCTACTCGGTATGTTCGAAATTCTTTGTGGGAGTTGATGGCGTGGACCCCGATTTCGGTATTACAACATCAACCATCGAGGAGGCGCAGTTGTCGCGCAAGATGATGTCGGCATCGTCGAAAACGGTGGTATTGGCCGATTCGTCTAAGTTCGGACAACGAGGTTTTGGTCATATTGCATCGTTAGACGAGGTCGATATCATTATTACAGATGATGGTATAACAAAGGAGATGCGCGATATTATCGAGGGTGCGGGTATCGAACTTATCATTGCTTAAAAGTCGTAAGTATGAGTCGCTATGCCGATATAGTATTACCATTAGCGCAACCTGCATACACCTTTGCCGTTGGCGAAGGTGTTGAGGTTTGTGTAGGCGATGCTGTGGCGGTACAGTTCGGTAAAAACTCGGTATATACGGGCGTGGTGTGGCGTCTGCATGACACTCCGCCTGCAAAGGGAGAGGCAAAACCTATTTTACAAGTACTCTACGACAAACCCCTGCTTTCGGAATTGCAGATGCGCTTTTGGGAGTGGATTGCCGACTATTATATCTGCTCGGTAGGAGAAGTTATGCGTGTAGCCCTACCGTCTATTATTAAGGCAAAGGCACGATGCGAAGCCGAGTTCTATCCATATACGCCAAAGCGTGAAGTAACCATCAATCTTGTCGCTGACGCCTTTACCGATGATGTCAGAACGAAGATGGAGCGCCGAGCACCAAAACGCTATGAAGCGCTGTGTGAATTGGAAAATGCGGGAGGAGTATTGCCGCGTTATGCCGTAGGGCTCGATGCAACAACTATAAAGGCGTTGCAAAAGGTCGGACTGATAGAGGTAGGTGAACGCGATTACAAACTCGATAGCGAGTGGAGCAAAACATTGTTGCCCAAGTTGTCGTCTGCACAGGTAAAAGCACTCGAAACTATACAACAGGGTCTGGCCGATAAGCATGTGGCACTATTGCATGGCGTAACAAGCTCGGGCAAGACCGAGATATATACCCATCTTATCGGGGAGCGACTCTCGCGTGGCGAAGATGTACTGTTCCTCGTTCCCGAAATATCGCTTACAACGCAGTTGGTGGAGCGAATGAGAGGACTATTTGGCGAGAGCGTTACCGTCTATCACTCGAAGCTTACACCGCAACAACGAACAAAACTATATACCGATATGCTCTCGTCGGAGAGCGGTAATTTCGTTATCGGAGCTCGCTCGGCATTATTCCTGCCGTACAAAAAGTTGGGCTTGGTGGTGGTCGATGAGGAGCACGATTCGAGCTACAAGCAGACCGAGCCTAATCCTCGCTATAATGGTCGCGATGCGGCAATTGTGTTGGCGACAATGCACGATGCAAAGGTCGTATTGGGTAGTGCAACACCATCGCTTGAAAGTTATGTGAACCATCTTTCGGGTAAGTATGCTTACGCCTTGTTGACGGAGCGTTATGGCGGAGTAGAGATGCCCGATATTATTATTTCGGATACGGTGCGCAATGTTAAGCGTAATGAACGTAAATTGCACTTTAACAAAGAGTTACTCGACGGCATTGCGGATCGTCTGGAGAATAATGAACAGGTTATATTGTTCCAAAACAGACGTGGATATTCTCCATATATGGAGTGTCCGTCGTGTGGTTGGTCGGCGCGATGTCCGCACTGTAATGTAACACTGTCGGCGCACCAACATAAGGGTAGAATGGTATGCCACTATTGTGGTTATAACGAGCCTATACAGCGATACTGCCCGAATTGTAAGACGAGTGAGTTGAAGCCTATGGGCTTCGGTACGGAGCGTGTTGAGGAGGCCATATCTGAACTCTTCCCAGAGGCACGAGTGTTGCGATTAGATGGCGATACGGCAACTTCGAGTACGGCATATAATCGTATTATCGGAGCTTTTGCCCGCCATGAAGCGGATATATTGGTTGGTACACAAATCGTATCAAAGGGGCTCGATTTTGCCGGTGTCACTCTTATTGGAATTCTGAATGGCGACAATCTGCTCGCTTCGCCAGATTTTAGGGCCGAGGAGAGGGCTTGGCAGCTAATTATGCAGGTGGCAGGTCGTGCAGGTCGTAGAAATAAGCGAGGTGAGGTGATAATTCAAACTGCCGAGCCACAGCACTCCGTCTATTCGATGGTGGGCGACTATGAGCGCGTTACGACAAAGTTGCTTGCCGAGCGTAAGCAATTTGGCTATCCGCCATATGTGAGAATTGTAAAGATTACGATGCGTAGTAGCGATAAGGATAGGCTGGTACAATCCTCCCTTCAACTTGGTGAGCTGTTGCGTAATCGTTTTGGTCGCAGGGTGTTGGGTCCTGTTGCTCCACTTATCGATAGAGTGCGTGGCGAGTATCGCGTGGAGTTGATGTTGAAGGTCGAGGTGGAGGCCTCCTTCTCTCGCGCAAGGGCTATTTTGCGAGAGGAGATAGCGCGACTGCGTGAAGAAAAATCATATCGAAATATAGTTATTATTTGCGATGTCGATATTTTGTGATATTTCGGCGGTACTACGGGATATCACATCGTTGATACTACCCCGTACTTGTCTTGCTTGCGGAAGGCTGCTATTGGAGAATGAAGGGTGTGTATGTTTGGCTTGTCGCTACAATATGCCCTTGACAAACTTCTCGAAGCGTAAGGATAATCCCATAAAATTACTGTTTGAGAATGTGCTGCCCGTGGAGTCGGCTACGGCGATGTTCTGGTTTGTGGGAGGTACGGAGTGGCAACGCATAGTTCACAACTTCAAATATTATGGCCGTTGGTTCTTTGCTCAAAAGATGGGCGAGTGGCTTGGCGAGGAGTTACACGACAGCGGTAATTTTGACGATATAGAGCTTGTTGTACCTATTCCGTTGCATTATCGCAGGCGCTTGCAGAGAGGTTATAACCAATCCGAACAGTTGGCTCTCGGTGTGGGGCGTAAGATGGGTGTAAAGTGCGATTTCCGCTCGGTGCGCCGTCGCCAGTATAATGATAGCCAGACATCGAAAAGCCGTAGCGAGAGATGGGATAATGTAGAGGAGATTTTCGAGGTGCGGAGAGTGGAATATCTACGAGGGAAACATATCCTGTTGGTTGATGATGTGCTGACTACGGGAGCGACAATGGCATCGTGCGCATCGGCAATAGTAAAGGCTTGCGACGGAGATGTTCGAATTAGCATTGCCTCGCTTTCGGTGTCGCGTCGCATTGTGAGTGAGCGATAGAGTTTTCAAAAAGATATAAACAACACAGAGTGGCTTCAAGAGCTGTTTTTACTCTCGCCGCAAGTGTTATAAACAAAGTTTTCAACACGCACGCACGAGCGTATATTGGCGGAGTGGCAAAAAAAAACTACTTTTGTGAGATAAACGGATAATTTTAAAGGACAAAAATAATCTCCTAATGGCAAAGGATTTCAAAAATAGCAAGAATAGTGGCGCTTTCGCTGAGTTGGCACCCGAAGTTTTGGCAACCGTACCTCCGCAGGCAGTAGAGTTGGAGGAGGCAGTACTCGGAGCATTGATGCTCGAATCGGATAAGATTACCGAGGTGCAGGAGTATCTCACCGAAGGCTCGTTCTACAAGGAGGAGCACCGCCTGATCTATCGAGTGATGAACGAGTTGGCGATGGCACAACAGCCAATCGACCTCTTTACCGTAACCAATCAGCTCAAATCGAAGCGTGAGTTGAAGAAGGTTGGTGGTGCAAACTATCTGGCACAACTTACTCAGCGTGTCGGAACGGCGGCAAATATCGAGTTCCACTCGCGAATCATTACACAGAAGCATATTCAGCGCGAGTTGATTCGTGCCTCGACAGAGATCCAGCGCCAATCATACGATAGTACTATCGACGTAAATGACCTTATCGGTTTTGCTGAGGGTGAGGTGTTGAAGATTACCGAAGGCTACGTAAAACGCTCGGTGCAGACAGCAAGCGATATACTTCGTGCTACGATTCGCCAAATCGAGAAGGCTGCCGAGAATGATTCTCGTTACAGTGGTGTTTGTACAGGTTTTACCGACTTGGACAATATTACGCTCGGTTGGCAACCGTCCGACCTTATCATCATTGCTGCGCGTCCTGCTATGGGTAAGACCGCATTTACTCTTACTATGGCGCGCAATATGGCTGTCGATTATGACGCTCCGGTGGCATTCTTCTCGTTGGAGATGTCGTCTGTGCAGTTGATGACTCGTTTGGTATGTGCCGAAACAGGTATCAGCGGTCAAACTATCCGTAGTGGTAAACTTACGCCGTCGGAGTGGAAAACTCTCGAAACCAACACCAAGGCGTTGGGCATGGCGCCGCTCTATATTGACGATACGCCGGCGTTGTCCATCTTCGAGTTCCGCTCGAAGGTGCGTCGTTTGAAGGCGAATAACGGTATAAAGATTATTATGGTCGACTACTTGCAGCTGATGACAGCCGCAGGTCATGGTGACAAGGGTAATCGTGAGCAGGAGGTTGCATTTATCTCGCGCTCGTTGAAGGGTATTGCCAAGGAGTTGAACGTGCCGATTATCGCACTTTCGCAGTTGAGCCGTGCCACCGAGTCGCGTGGCGGATCGAAGCGTCCGCAGTTGAGCGACCTTCGTGAGTCGGGAGCTATCGAGCAGGATGCCGACCTCGTAGCATTTATCCACCGTCCTGAGTACTATGGCTTTACTGCCGGTCCGGGCGAGGAGCCTGTTGAGGGCTTGGCAGAGTTTATCATCGCTAAGCACCGTAACGGCGCGGTTGAGGATGTGAAGTTGCGCTTTATCAAGGATCAGGCGAAGTTCACCAACTGGGATCAGATAAATACGGGAATGCAGCAACCTTCGATGGATCAGTATGAGGATATGGCAAGCGCACCATATCAATCATCGTCTGCATCGGTGTTGCAAAATGCATCGAGTGATGAGTTTGCTCCGTTCTAAAATAGAATAAAAATAAACACGAAGAATATGAAGAGAGTTTTATTCGTGGCAATTGCTCTATGTATGTCCATGTTAGTTAGTTGCCAAGTCGATGGTATTACTGACGAAAAATGGGCAGATGAGGGAAATACTTATTTAACTGTTTCGCTCGACGATACACGTACCATGCTGGGCGAAAAGAGAGATAATGGACGTTATCCTATCTATTGGAGCCAAGGGGATTGTATTGTCGTAAACGGAACGAAATCCGAAGAGGCGGAAATTAATCCGGATGCGCCTTACAAAGCGACGTTCCAGTTTAATAAGGTGGTAGATTATCCGTACAATATAACCTATCCGTATTGTGCGACAACGAGCGTAGATTTGCCGAAGGTTTACTTTCCTTCTGAGCAGAGCTATGTCGAGGGATCGTTCTCGTCGGGTTGTGCTCCAATGTGTGGTTATGTTGCTCGTAAGGGGGATAATGTGGAGTTGAAGCACTTGGCAGGTCTGTTGCGTTTTTCGATAAAGGCTGAGTCCGAGGGTGTAAAGTTGAGCAAAGTTGTTATCACCTCTACAAGTGGAGCGAAATTGTCGGGCCACTTTGTTGTTAATTGCAAGAATACAACAATTGTGGCAGAGGATAGTGCACTTAATAGTGTAACGTATGTTCTGCCGACCAATTTTATGTTATCGACCACCGACGAGAAGGTGCTGTATATATCGTTGCCTGCGGTTGAAACGGGTGTTTGCTCCTTGGAGTTTATAGACTCGAATGGTGACAAGATGGTCTTTGGCTGGAACAGTAAGAGTATTAAAGCGGGAGTTGTTCGTGAGTTTGCGACTATTAGTTATGTTGCCGGTGAGGTTGCAAGTCTGGACGGCTTCGAGAAGGAAGAGGACGTGATAATTACCAGCTCGGCGTGCGGCTATGTGCGCGATGAGGCTGGAAACCCCATCGAGGGAGTGGCTGTAAGTGATGGATTTACGATTGTTACGACCAATAGCAACGGCTACTATGAGTTAGATGCCTCTTCCGATACATGGTACATCTATATTACTGTTCCTGCCGAGTATGAAATCCCGATTAGCAATGATCAACCGGGATTCTACCAGAAATATGAGCCACGCAAGTATCGTTACGACTTTACGTTGCAGCGATTGGCCGAAGGCAAGGAGAAGAAGTTTGCCCTCTTTGTATTAGGTGATCCTCAGGTGGCGGACCAAAAGGGCATGAATCGTCTTCGCGATGAGGCTTTGCCTGCTATTAAGGCTCACTCCATCGCTTTGAAGGCGCAAGGTATCCCTTGCTATGGAATAACCCTTGGCGACCTGATATCAAACAATAACTCGGCGGATCGCTCCTCATGGCGTGATGATGTATTCGATTGTTTTGCCTATTCGAATGCCGGTATGCCCGTATTTCATGTTATGGGTAACCACGACCACACATATTTCAACGCGATGAATCCGCTGATTGCCGACCATAGAAGTTCTACTATTGAGTTGAAGGCACAACGAGCACACGAAGAGGTGTTCGGACCGGTAAATTTCTCATTCGATAGAGGGGATATGCATATTATCAGCATGCGTAATGTAATGTATAATAGAAGCGATGATTGCAGCGCAGGCCTTCGACGAGCATTCCTTAAAGAGCAGTATGAGTGGTTAAAGCAGGACTTGGCGCTTGTGCCAAAGGACAAGAGCGTTGTTTTGTGTGTCCATATTCCTTTTCAGGACGGCGGTGGCTCCTATGTTGATATGACTCGCGACCTTATAAATCGTTATAAGGAGGCTCATATTATGTCGGGACACTCCCATCTGATTCAAGCTATCGAGGGTGCAAAGCAAAAAAATATATACGAGCACAATATGGGAGCGTTGTGCGGAGCATGGTGGACATCGTATATGTGTGGTGACGGTTCGCCGAGTGGCTTTGGTGTATTTGTGAGTGAGGGTACAACCTTTACCGATTGGTACCATCTCGGATATGATGCCATATCCAAAAATCGCTCACATCAGATGCGCCTCTATCGAGGAAATGCTCTCACGGGAACGGCTATAAGTGGAACTAATTCCAATACAACAAAGGGTTACTACGCCTTTAACTTCGAGGAAGATGTATTGTTGGCAAATGTATATATGGCCGATAGCAAATGGACCGTTGAGGTCTATGAAGATGGCGTATATTCGGGCGAGATGACGCATATCTCGCCATCGACCATACTTACCCAGGCGGAATATTATGCTCGTCCGAAGATATATCTGAATGAAGCCACAACACCAAGTGCAGACGGCAAAGGGTATGGCTATATGATAGGTGATGGAAGCATCGAAAATCCGTACATTTCGACGGTACCTACTGCGGGAGATATCTATGCTTCGGGGTATATAAACGGAGTGCGCGGATATGCCGACCATACAATAGGTTCCAACTCGCAGTGTTACCATATGTATATGTATAAGTTGAAGAATAAGGAGGCTCAGATTAAGGTTGAGGCAACTGACCGTTTCGGTAATATATATTCAGAAACAAAGATTACAAAGGGCACTGACTACTCGTCAATATTATATTAAAAGGGTACAAGGAGATGTTTGTAAAGTGTTTTGCAGGTGCAATAGTAGGCATCAAGGCGGTAAAGGTTGATGTCGAGGTGAATGTAGCAGGGGGAGGCATTGGTCTTTTCCTTGTAGGTTTGCCCGACAATGCCGTAAAGGAGAGTGAGCAACGTATTCGTTCCGCTTTCGAGAACTCGCAACGCCGTATGACCGCCAAGAAAGTGGTTGTAAACCTCGCTCCTGCCGACCTTCGCAAGGAGGGCTCAGGCTTCGATTTGCCCATTGCCGTAGGTATCCTTGCCGCTACGCAGCAGGTGCTCGATGCACGTCTTGCTGATACGATGTTTGTTGGTGAGTTGTCGCTCGATGGTGCGGTAAAGCCGATACGAGGAGTGTTACCTCTTGCCGTTATGGCAAAGGAGAGTGGCTTACGTCGTATGGTTGTATCGTCGGCAAGTGCTCGCGAGGCGGCTGTGGTTGAGGGTGTTGAGGTTATACCTGTCAATACACTGAAAGAGGTTATCGCCTATCTGAACAACGAATTGGATATTACTCCTGCCGTGGGTGAGGTGTCGCAGACATCGGAACAAGAGAGCCTCTATGCCGAGGACTTTGCCGATGTGAAGGGCCAGCGCGATGTAAAACGAGCTTTGGAGATTGCGGCAGCCGGTGGACACAATGTGCTGATGATCGGTGCACCGGGCTCGGGAAAGACAATGCTTGCACGTCGTATGCCTACGATTATGCCACCGATGTCGTTGGAGGAAGCTGTCGAGGCCACCAAAATCCACTCCGTGGCGGGTAAGTTGGGCGAGAATATCGGCTTGATGACAAAGCGCCCGTTTCGAGCACCACACCATCTCACATCGCAGGTGGCTCTTATTGGTGGCGGCCAGACGCCGCAGCCAGGCGAGGTGAGCTTGGCACATAACGGAGTACTCTTCCTCGACGAGTTGCCGGAGTTTGGCCGTAATGTCTTAGAGGTGTTGCGCCAGCCGTTAGAGGATAGAATGATTACGATTTCACGAGCAAAATATAGTGTCGAATATCCGTCAAACTTCACCCTTATCGGTGCGATGAACCCTTGCCCATGCGGTTACTACAACCACCCGACCAAGGAGTGTTCGTGCCAGCCATTCGCCATAAATCGCTACTTCTCACGCATCTCGGGGCCACTCTTGGATCGTATCGATATGCATATTGAGGTTGTGCCTGTGCCGCTGTCGGAGATAAATGGCGACCAAAAGGAGGAGTCGAGTGCCGAGATCCGTAAACGAGTTATTGCGGCACGCGAGATACAGTCGCAGCGCTTTGAAGGTGTCGGTATCCACTCCAATGCAATGATGAACTCCTCAATGTTGCGTAAGTTCTGCCCGTTGAGTACCGATGTGCGCGCACTCCTCGAAATGGCGATGCGTCGTCTGAACCTTTCGGCTCGTGCCTATGACCGTATTATTAAGGTTGCCCGCACCATTGCCGATCTTGCAGGTGCCGAAAATATTGAAGCCTCGCATATTGCCGAGGCGATAAACTATCGAACCCTCGATAGAGAAAGCTGGGGAAGATAGAACGATGAAAGATAAAATAAAAGCCTACACTGCGGTGTAGGCTTTTTTGTTGTATGGCCTTTGATTATTCCAAGAGGAAAGCCATCTTCTCGGCAACTTTTGTGTAGTCGAGGATATGGATATAGTCCATACCGGCGAGACGGACGTGACTGTCGCCACCACCGTCGCCCAGATCATCGCCTACGAAGAGTACCTGATCTTTGGTATAGCCGAGTAATTTGGCATACTCTATCGTTGCATCGTACTTGTTGTACAGCTTATGAGCGATATCAAAAGAGGACGAGCCTGCGATTAATACGGTGTAATCCTTGAATATCTCCAATACCTCCGGATACATCACGCGACGCTTTGCGCGGTCAGGGTCGAATACAAGTTTCTTCTCCTTGGGAGCTTTGGTGCCGAGTAGCGCGAAAGTTACCAATCCTGTCTTGTGAAGTTCGAGCGACTCGCCATCAAACTCGGTATATCCGTACTTCTGACGAAGATAATCGGTCTTTTCGCGGAGGAAGTCGAGGTCGATGTCGCAAACAATCTGCTTGGTGATTTGTAACTCGCCATCAATAACCTTGGAGAGCTGCATGCCATAGTTTCCTATGATATCGATAGGGTAGTTACCCATCTGCTTATAGATGCGAGGCGCGGTTCCTGCACCACACATAGCCAAGTGGTACTTCTTGCCGAGAGCATCGAGCAATGCACGGCTCTCCTCGGGCATCGGGCTCTTGTGGTTCGAGAGAGTTCCGTCGAGGTCGAATACAATCAATTTCTTCTGCATGCGCAACTCTGCTGCATGCGCTTTGGTGTACTCCTCGTCAAGACACGACGAGCAGTTATACCATGCCTCGATTTGCTCCGGTGAGCTCTGCTCCATAAGTTGCGAGAACGATAGTTCTTGTGGTTTTGCCTCCTTGCAACCTACGCTTGCGAAAATAACGAGGGAAATAAGCAGAAGTGAATAGATCTTTCTCATAGTTATAGATTAGTTTTAGTTTATGCTACTTTTTTCGCTCTTGGCGTACTACCTTTATGTCATCAATGGCGAAGTATGCAGGGTAAGGGTTGTAACCTACGCCATTCCATTTGATGTCGAAGACAATCTTGTCGGCTCTGCACATCGAAGGGGCCAATTTCCACTCCTTCCATCCGTCGAATGCCGGCTTTCCATTCTCGTATAGGTAGAATTTTACCGTTGCCTGCACCTCGTCCGAGCCATTGATATAGCCATAAGCCTCAATCCAAATCGACTCCTGGTCGCCAAGAGGTGCGGTAAGGTGATTGCCATTGGTGGCAACGCCGTACGAATAGGTGGTGTTTGCCACCATCATACTCTCCAAGTAGCTGGTTTTGCTCTCGAAGCGGAGTTCGACGCCACCAAAAAAACAGTTACAGATGAGGAAATTTTTTCCCGAATAGGCGCTCTCTACATAGGCATAGAGCTGGTCGGTAGGCTTGCTATCGTTCTCATAGTCCTTGCTGCAATGATTCGATACTGCCAATCCGCTCCAATAGCCCTCGTAGGGTATCGAAACCTCGCCTGCAAGGTCACTCTTCTCGTCGTGCCACGAGGTCGGAATGGTGCCATTCATCAAGTTGCTGCCATTCGGATCCGTATCGACAAACTCATTCCAATAAGCACCCTCGAAAGTGCACAAATAGTGCTTTACTGCGTAGTTAAAGCTATTTTTGCTCTCCTTGTCGCATGCCATGGCGAAGAGGGCGCAAGCTAAAATAGATATTTGTAAAAGTCTCTTCATGATATGCAAAGTTACGACTTTTTTGGCGTATGAACAAGAGAAAACGAGAACTTGTTACAAGTCCTCGTTTTCTCTTTTATGATCTTCCCTTTTAGAAGAAGAACGATACGTACAATGCACCACCGAGGTTGTTTGTTCCGAAACGGAAGATGTCATCACCCGGAGATGAGATGTCTGTTCTCTGCTCTACTACGCTGGTAGCAACGTTGTAGCCTGTCGAAGTAGTCCACTCCTGACCACCGAATACATAGTAGAGATTGAGGTTAACCTCTGCACCCAACGAAATCTTTGGAGCTACAAACCACTCAACACCTGCGCTACCTGTGAGGCCGAGGAATATGTCCGAGGCACTCTTCTGAGTATCGATACGGTATGCACCATTGTAGCTTCCCAATGAGATGCTTGGCTTTTGGTTGAGAGTTGTCATCTCGTTTCCGTAAGAATAGGTAGTCTTAGTCTTCTTCAAACCGAAGAGAAGGCCTGCGCCGAATACACCCTGTACGCGCTTCTTACCCTTACGATACTCTGCACCCAACATGAGGCTTGCACCGTGGTTAGACTGCTTCATCTTATCAACAACCTTAGCCTCGCTGAATGGATCGAGAGCCAAAGCCTTATCGTCTGTTGCATAAGCCTTGGTTATGTTGCTACGTACCATGAAACCTACGTTTGCACGCAAAGCCCACTCGTCAGTCAACATATACTTACCCATGATAGAGATGTCCGGCGAGATATTACTCTTCTCATAACCGTCCATGTTATCGGTGATAGGCTGGCCACCCAACGCTTCGAGCGTATTGCCAGAGGTACCGTTGAGGAGGTTGCCCACATACTTCAATACGGGAATGGCATTGAAACCTATTGCCCAATCGCCCTGCTCAGGGAGATATACCTTCTCGGCTTTACTTCCGTTAGCCTCCTGTGCAATAGCTGCAAGAGGAAGCATACAGATTGCCGCAGCAATTAATAATAATTTCTTCATAATAGTAGGTTATTATTAGTTGTTGTATTACATCAAGTCGTAGATTGCATTATTCCAGTTGCTCTGATTGTAGTACTGGAATGTCTCGTATGGCTCGAAAATCAAGGTAGCCTTAATTACAGGAGCAGGCTTACCCTCCAACTCGCTAAACTGAACGCTCAAAGAGAAGCTGTTGCTGCCACTAGAAACGCTGCTGTACGAAGATGCGCCAGGAGCGATGTAACGATACAACTTGTAGCAACCATCCAAATCGGTTCTCTTTGTTCTCTGTGCCTCCGAATCCCAATAGTAGTAATTCAAAGAAGACTTATAAGGCTTAATCTTTACAGTCATGCTTGGCTTCCAATCCAATGTCTCAGCAGGAATTGCGAACTCAGCAACACCACCGCTGGTAGAAGTCGCACCGTAAGACTTGCCACTGATAGTAACGATAACGTCAACATCCTTTGCCTTCTCGAAAGTGTACTTCAATGAAGAACTGTTTGTTGAACTTGTTGTACCCTCGCTCTGGCCCTCATAAACCAAGACGTTGAACTTAGCAACCTCGTTATAAGTAGCAGCTTCTTCACGCTCGTCCTCTACTGAGCAGAGTGCATCGTGGAACTTGATGTCGTTAGGAAGGAGAGTGAAAGTCTTCTTCTCGCCAACATAAACTACGTCCTTGTTGTCGAAGATAGGCTCGTTGTCCTCAACACCTACAACAACCTTGTGTTTGCCTGTGAATGGCTTAGGATAAACCTGTACCGAAGTACCCTGCAAAGTTGCAGGAATCGAAATAGAGAAGTTACCCTTTGCATCGGTTACAGTCTCATAAATTGTGTAGCCTGTCGAATTGCTTTTGAGTGATGAGTTAGAAACCTGAGCATAAACGATGTGGTTTGCGAGAGGCTTAATCTGCTGAATATATACATCGTCGTCCCAATCCTGACCTGAGTCATAGTGGTAACTACCAATGATTGTTGCACGTCCCGGAATATCCTCTGCCGAGAATGAACTCTGCTCCTTTGCGCAACCGATGAACAATGCCACTAATGCTACTACCGATAAAAATTTGTAAAAGTACTTCATAACATTTAATGTTTAAGTTGATTAATAATGGGTTTAAATATTTTATATAATAAATAGTGTATCTCTATTTTCTTGCCTCCTTAGCCTCGATGGTCTCTGTTGCATGAGGTACGCGCAACAAGCGCTCACGCGGTATCAACTTACCGGTGGTCTTGCAAATGCCGTAGGTCTTATGCTCGATACGCACCAAAGCAAGTTCGAGATTGCGAATGAATTTCGACTGGTGAGCAGCCAAGCGCTCGCACTCCTCCTTCGAGAGAGTTGTTGCTCCCTCTTCTAGAACCTTGAATGTAGGCGAAGTATCCTCTGTATCGTTGCCGGTAACGCGGCTTATGCTGGAACGCAACTCCTCATAGTCGTGGCGAGCTTGTTCGAGTTTCTTCAAAATCAACTCCTTGAACTCGGCCAATTCGGCGTCGCTATAACGGGTTTTCTCTTGCTGTGCCATAGTATGAAACAGTTTAATGGTTACAAATATTTCTTTTCGAAACGCTGTTCTGCGAAATTTTATTTATCAAAGTTAAATAGAATATTTTGTTTTTCCAAATTTTAGACCAAAACATTTCGCTTTTCGGTGTATTTTGGTATGTGTGTTGCATTTTTTTTGTTTGTTGCACAATAAAAACGAATAATATTTCGTATATTTGTATGACAACAGATTAAAAACCGTACAATTATGAAAAAGATGTTACTTTCAGCGTTGGCTATTGCTACGCTTGCGGTTACCCCGACAATGGCCGAGGATGTTGCCATTACCGCACAACAGTTGCCTAGGGAGGCTCAGAGTTTTTTGAAGGTGCACTATGCACAGAATAAAGTTTTGTCTGCAATGCACGATAGAGATGTTGCCGATAATGACTATACCGTATATCTCGAAGATGGTACAAAGATTGAGTTCGATGGCTCAGGAAAGTGGGAGAGTGTGAAGAATCATAACGGAAAGATTCCTGCCGGCGTTGTACCAGCTCCAATTCAGGGTTATATATCCCAGCACTATCCTACGTTGGGTATCGAGAAGATTGAGCGTAAGCGTTACGGCTACGAAGTGGAGTTAACCAATGATCTCGATATGAAATTTTCATTGAGCGGAAAATTTATCGGCCTGGACGATTAAAAAGATAAAAAACGCAAATAAAGAGCAGAAAAAGAAAACCTTTTTTCTGCTTTTTTTGTGCTTTTTCTTTGCTTTTCTCATCGAAAGAGTGTAATTTTGCGCGATAAATTGTGCGAATCTATATCAAACTAAATAAAACACAAAAAAATGCAAAGAGAAAACTTACTCAAACAGCTCGAAAATACCGATAAGGTGTGGGATTTCGTGGTTGTAGGTGGTGGCGCAACCGGTCTTGGTTGTGCAGTTGATGCCGCATCTCGCGGTTACAGCGTCGCGCTCTTCGAGCGTGAGGACTTCGCAAAGTGTACTTCGAGTCGCTCAACAAAGCTCGTTCATGGTGGTGTACGCTATCTCCAAAAGTTGGAGGTTGACCTCGTGCGTGAGGCTCTCCACGAGCGTGGTTTGATGAAGCAGAATGCTCCTCACCTCGTTAAGGACCAGGCTTTCGTAATCTCGAATTACAGCCACTGGGAGAATTTCCTCTACTTCTGCGGTTTGACCGTTTATGATATTCTCTCGTTTGGTTTCGGCTATGGTCGCTCGCGTTTTATCACAGCAAAGACTCTTCGCAAGTACCTCCCAACTTCGGTTGCCGAGGGTTTGAAGGGTGGTGTTGTTTACCACGATGGTCAGTTCGACGATGCTCGTATGGCTTGTAACTTGGCTCAGACTTGCGTAGAGAAGGGTGGTGTTGTTGCAAACCGCACCGAGGTTGTGAATGTTTTGCACGATGCAAATGGTAAGGTTGCCGGTGTTGTAGCAAAGGATCTTCTCTCGGGCAAGGAGTACACCGTAAAGGCTAAGGCCGTTATCAACGCAGCAGGTTGCTTTGTTGACGAGGTGTTGCAGATGGATAAGCCGGGTGAGGCTAAGATGGTTGTTCCTTCGCAGGGTGTTCACATCGTTCTCGATATGAAGTTCTTGCAGAGCGACTATGCTATCATGGTTCCAAAGACTTCGGACGGACGAGTATTGTTCGCAGTGCCTTGGCACGACAAGGTGGTTGTTGGTACCACCGATATTCAGCGTCCGACAGCTGAGAGCGAGCCACGTCCACTCGACGAGGAGATTGAGTTTATCCTCGAAACAGCGAGCCACTATATGACTCCTGCTCCTACACGTGCCGACATTGTTTCGGTATTTGCCGGTCAGCGTCCACTCGCAGCGCCTAAGAAGGAGGGTAAGAAGTCGAAGGAGGTTTCTCGTTCACACAAGGTTGTTGTTTCGGATAACGACCTCATCACTATCACAGGTGGAAAGTGGACTTCGTATCGTAAGATGGCGGAGGATACTATCGATAAGGCTATCAAGTTGGGCAAAGTTGAGAAGCGTAAGTGCGTAACTCGTAAGTTGAAGGTTCACGGCTGGCGTCCAAATCCAAACTTGGCAGACCACATGTATGTTTATGGTGCTGACGAGCCTGCAATCCTCAATATGATTAAGGAGAATCCTGCACTCGGAGAGAAGCTTTCGGAGAAGTATGACTATACAGTAGCTGAGGTTCTTTGGGCTATTCGTCACGAGATGGCTCTCACCGTAGATGATGTCTTGGCTCGTCGTGTACGTCTCCTCTTCGTTGATGCTCGCGAGGCTCAGAAGGCTGCTCCGCGTGTAGCTCAGATTTTGGCTGAGGAGTTGGGTCGTGACCAGGCTTGGATTGACGAGCAGGTAGCTTCGTTTACTGAGCTTGCTTCGCACTACTACGTTGCATAAAACCCTATTATTCTGCAAGCTTATAAAAAGAAAAGAATGACAACCGCTGGGTTGTCATTCTTTTTTAGTTAGTAGATAGTAGCTTTTAATTATGCTTTCCACCTTCTACTCGGATAGCATCTTCTCTATTTTGCGTTGCTTGATAGATTTGCCTTTGAGCGACGGATCGAAAATCTTGTAGCCTATCGATACTCCGATTTTCGATGGTAACCACTCGGCAGAACCATTGAACGGATCCGGGAACTTCGGCTCTTTCGGGTGGCGAGGGAATAGTACTATTTCGCCGCTACTCTTGTAGTCATTGTACCAACTCCACATACGATTGAACGCAAAGAAGGCATCTACAACCCAACGCTCCTTGAAGGTGTGTGTGTATCCTATGCCGACACCTGCCATAACGCCAAAACCGCGACCAAAGCCTTGCTCGAAAGAGATTATCTTGTCGTTTTGGAAGAGATATGGGCGTGTCATATCGAAGGCTTGCATTCCGACGTTAGCGCTGATGTAGAAACCTCGTACTTCGCTATCGATATAGAAGCGGTATTCGGTCTGCAATATGCCGAATAGTGCATGAATATCGTTTCGGTTGCCCCATTTGATAGTTTTGTAGGGCGAGAACATTGGGTCAATGGATATTGACGAGTGAGGTCCGACAACAAATTCGAGTTGAGGGTTTATAACGCCCGCTACGGCATAGAGGGCGTTTAATTTGGCATATATCTGTGCATTTGCAGCCAATGGTAGGGTTAACATTATTGCCGCGAGAAGAGAAGTATATATAGTTTTCTTCATAAGTTTAGTCCGTTTCGTTGTGCAAATATACAAAAAAAGTGGAGAATTGAATTCAACCCTCCACTTTTAACGCTTTATGTCGAGTATTACCACTCAACTTTCTGAATATAGGTCTTACCGAAATTATCGGTTACACGTACCTCTCCCGAGCGAACACCTGCACTTGGCTTGATGTGGAACATGCCGTGAGCATTGTAAGGACGAGCCTTGTCGTCTTTGCTCTTACCCAAGGTGTGTGGTCCCTTAACTGCGTGATCCTCCAAGAAGGCGATATCCTTCTCAAACTTGTGAGTCATATTGCCCACCTTAACGCCGTTCTCCCACCATTCAGGGTTGCTCCAATAATTCTTCGACCAGTTCCAGATATTCACCTTAACCAATTCGCCACCGGTGCGAGAAGGGTCGTAAACGTGCATCTGGTAGTCGCGGTTGTGGCCGATAGACTTGTAGTACCACTCGATGTTGTCGCCATCAACCTCCATTACCATATAGCCATTAGGAGTACCGTCGTTATAGAGGTCGCGGTTACAGTGCAAACCTCCGGTGGCACGAGCAACGCATATGCTGGTGATGTTCTTCAATGGGGTGTGATCCTCGTTGGTTGAGTTTGAGTAGTCATAACCGAAGTTGTAGTGATAGTGTCCTGACCATGAATATACGCGAGCGTATTGTGAAAGGAGTTTCGAATAGCGAGCATACGAGAGATTCTTCTTGCTGTCCGAATCCTTCTTGCCGAATTTGCGGAATAGCTGTGCGTGTCCGCAGATTACGATGGTGTGATCCTTAGGAACATACTCCAAGTCGCGCTCCAACCACTTGTAGTGCCAATATTCAAGACCGCACTTGTATTTCTCTTTGTGAATTTTACGCGAGAACGAAATATCGTTTACGATAACATAGTGTACCTTACCGATATTGAATGAATAGTAAGAAGGAGTGAGATACTCTTCGAAGTGAATTGTTCCGAGCTTTGTCTCACGGAAAGTTGTTTGATCGTGGTCGTGGTTACCGATAGCGTGGAACATCGGTACGTTACTATCCGAAATAACATCGACGTAGTCGTTCAACTTTGCCATATCGTTGAAGACGAGGTCGCCGAGGTTTATTGCGAAGAACTCACCCTCGTTCTCGGCCTTCGACTCTTTGAGCGCTACGATATCAGGATAGATGAAGTTGCGTAGCTTGTAGGCTGCGCTATCCACTTTATAACCCTTGATTTGAGGGTCGCCAATCATTGCAACGGTATATTTCTCAGTCGATTTCTCGCGCTTTTCGAGAACAAAGTTTGCCTCAACAGCCTTTGCGTGACGAGGTATGCGCAAGAAGTTCTGAGGTACACTCTTGCGGAATGCCAACTTATACTCGGCAGGAGTAGAGATTGTAACGAAACGAGCCGATGCAAGGTCCGACTTAATCTCATAGTAACCCTCGTCGTTAGTTTTTACGCAGAACTCGCCATCGGAAACAACAGCACCGACAACAGGCTCGCCAGAGGTTGACTTAACATAACCGAAGAGCGTCTTATCACCCTTTGGCGCCTCGACAGGCTTTGCTATGTTGTTGTGGAAATATTCACCCTTGATAGTAGCAAAAGTGTAACGTGAAGTGATGTTGCCAACACGACAACCCTCTGCCGAAATCTCGCCCTTGTTTGCGCAATCCTCAACCTTTACAATGCCGAGCTCCGAGCCGCGGATACGACCAAGAACACCTCCTACATTGAGCTTCTTGCCGGCGATATCGCTGGTAATGGTACCGAAGTTGTTGCATCGGAGCAGGCGCGAACCATACTTCAACTTGGCCTTGCTGAAAATATATCCTACAACTCCGCCCATGTGTGAATCTTTCTTGCAGGTTGTGCCCTTGAAGTTGATAGCTCCATAGTTGTTACAGTTACATAGGTGTACGCCATCACCCGACGCTCCGAGGATACCTGCAAAGTTTGATGCAACGGTAGCATTAGAAGATACTTTGCCATAGTTCGAGCAGCCGATAATGTTACGCGATGCATTCAATAGACCGCAGATACCTCCTGCGTATGAAGAGTGTGTTCCGCTGATGACAATATTACCGAAGTTGTCGCAACACTGTATGTGCTGAGAGGTCTGAGCTACAACACCTGCGATATTGCAGTATCCGCGAGCCTCAGGATTTCCTGCGACGCTCTTACCCGAGACACCACCTTTGTTGGTACAGTAGCGGAGTCCCGCACGGCCAGAATAGCCGATGATACCTGCCACATATACGCGAGGTGCATCACCTTCGTAGATGATTGGAGCAGAGTTCTCGCAACGATTGATAGTAATGATACGGCTTCCCTTAGGAACAGTTGCGCCGGCAATACCTCCTACACTGATGCTTAAACCCTTGTTGGCAGAAGCGATATACAACTCGGCATTAATGATTCCGCTGTTGCGTGAATCGGTGATAAGATAACCATTCTGACCGACCAAACCTCCGATATATACATGATTCTCGGTATAGGAGCCTTTGTATTTGATGCTACCGCCATTTTCGCAGTTCTGAATGACACCTTTATTTACGCGAGCGATAAAACCTGCAATAACCTGCTCGCACTTTGTCGATACGGTCATCGAGCACGAAGTGTCGATGCGGAGATTCTTTACTACGCTATTCTCGGCGAGAAGGTCGAACAAACCCTGTTTGGTCTTCCAGTTGAGAAGTGCATGCCCTTGACCATCGAAAGTCCCCTTGAACTCCTTGATTGGGGTCCACTTCTTCATCTTCGTCATGTCGATATCATTTTCGAGACATACGGCACCCTTTTCATTGCGCCACTTGGATATATCATCTCCCTTATTTATGGCCTTGGCGAATGCAGCCAAATCTTTTGCGTTGCTTATACCTCCTGCATATACGGCAATCACCGAAAGCAGAAGAACAAGAAACATTGATAATCGTTTTAAATTTTTCATCTTCATTATAAATTATTGGTTATTGTAATCTCTAAGTAATTTTACCACTCTACCGTGCAGGTATAGGTCTTGCCGAAGTTGTCGGTTACGCGAATCTCACCGGCACGTACACCCTCGCTTGGCTTGATACGGAACATGTAGCGTGACTTGTTAGGCTTGGTGTAGTCGTGAACACGATTGCGCTTTTTGTCGGTCCATGTAACCGAAGGGTGAGCCTTCGCTACCAATGGAGCTGCGGCCTTATTAATCTCGATGGCATCGAGATCCTCCTCGGCATGTTGTTCGAGGTTAGCCACCTTTACACCATTTTCCCACCATTCAGGAGCCGACCAATAGCCCTTTGTATAGTTCCAAATGTTTACCTTTACATAACCATCACCGGTACGGGTAGGAGAGTAGGCACGCATCTGGTAGTTGCGGTCATGACCAATAGATTTGTAGTACCACTCCAAGTTGTCGTTATTTACCTCGACAGCCATGTAGCCATTAGGTGTTCCGTCGATATTCAAATCTCGGTTTGCGCGAAGGTTTCCGCTACAACGAGCTACGGTTACAGCCTCCACATTGGCAATATTTTCGTATCCTGCATTTGCGAAGTCGAAACCAGAGTTGTTGTGGTAGTGTCCCGACCATGAATAGACCTTCTTAAATGGAGAAAGTGCCTTGGAGTAGTGTTTGTAGTTTTTGTACTTCTTGCCGACAAAGCCTTTCTTTGCATGCTTGTGGAAGAGTTGAGCATGTCCGCAAATCACAATCGAATGTTCCTTTGGAACAAACTTCAAATCGTTCTTCAACCACTTTATCGCATCGTTTTCGAGGCCTACGCCATAGTGCTTTTTAGAATTGGCACGACTGTAAACGATGTCATTGAGTATGATATAGTGAATCTTGCCTATGTTGAAAGAGTAGTTTGTCGGCGAGATGTACTCCTCGAAGAATGGTGTTCCGAGCTTTGTTTCGAGGACAGTGTTCTGATCGAAGTCGTGATTGCCTATTACGTGGAACATCTCGATGTTGCTGTTTGCAACGATGTCGAGATAGTCGTCGTATGCCGGCATCCAGTTGTAGCACAAATCGCCGAGATTGATGGTAAAGAGCTGCTTACCCTCCTCCTTCGCGAGATTTGCAATATCCGGAATGATTACGTCGCGGAACTTCTCGCTCGAAGTGTCGTGGTTAAAACCGCGCATCTGTGGGTCGCCTACCATGGCAATCATATAGTTCTCCATTGGTGTATCGCGCTTTTCGAGCACGAAGTTTGCTTCGGCTGCTGTGATGTGGCGAGGAATACGACGGAAAATCTGCGGTACGCTCTTACGGAAAGGAACTTTGTATCCGTCAGGTGTCGATATGAAGACAAACTTCGTCTTTGTCATGTCGCTTGTCAAGGCGTATTTGCCTTCGTTGTCACTCTCTACGCAATTAATACCATCGGATACTACAACGCCTTGAACGGGCTCGCCTGTTGTTGAGGTGATGCGACCATAGATCGTTGCTCCGTTAGCCAACGGCTCAGCAACATTAGCATAGTTGTTGTGGAAATATTCGCCTGTAACTTTTGTGTAGGTAGCATACGCTACAATCTCATCGATGCGACCACCGTCGGCTGAAACTTCTCCCTTGTTTGCACAATCGGTAAAGGTAATAGGTGCAGCAGCAGTACCCAGTGAACGTGCTGCAATACCGGCAGTATGAATTGAGTTGTTGTTGTCGTAGCTGTTGCCTCCGTTTCCGCTCACCACTTTTCCGAAGTTGTTGCAACGACGAAGATATGCTCCGTGCTTAGCCTTCTTGCCCGAACCTACCGAGCCGACAACACCTCCGATAAACGAAGCCTTAGGGCTTGTTCCAATGTAGAGAATCTCGCCTCGGTTGTTGCCATTGCAGATGTGGGTTTCGGTAGCCATTGTACCGACAATACCTCCCATAAGAGTCATGCCGTTGGTTGCCGAAACAACCTTACCATAGTTGTTACAGTCCGTAATATTCATCTTGGCGTTAGGCATACCTGTAATACCCGCCATACGTACTTGGTAAACGCCCTTCGAATCTATTGTTCCGAAGTTGTCGCAACACATGATGTCGTTGCTGCTATGGCCGCAGATACCACCCATATAGACATAGCCAGCCTTGATTGCGCCTTTGAGCGAGGTAGCCGTTACATTGCCTCGGTTGTAACAATATTTGCATGCTGCCTTGTTGGTTTGTCCCGCAATACCTCCAATGTAGTTGTGAACCAGGTCGCCACTATAAGTGATATTACCACTATTCTCGCAACGGATATATGCTGCACACTTCATGTTTTTGGAACTGCTACCTGCCAAACCACCGATGCAGATACATGTCTTCTTTGATTCGGGCGCAATAAATGCAGCAGACTCTATATCTCCGCCATTCTTGCAATCGATAAGGATATAACGATTAATACCGCACAAACCTCCGATGAAGATGTTAGCAGCAGCAAGGTCGCCACGATGCTTTATCGAGCCGTAGTTCTCGCAGTTGCGCAATGTTCCACTATTCGTATTCACGATAAAGCCACGAACAAACATATTGCTGCCACTTGTCGCTTTCATCGAACACGACGAGTCGATACGAAGGTTGCGAATTATACCGCCGGCTTTCAATTCGTGGAAGAGAGCATCTTTTGCTTTCCAGTTTTTCAAGGTAAAACCTTTACCATCGAACACACCATCGAATGCGATGATTACGGGCAACTTCTTTGCCTTCTTCATGTCGATATCGCATTCGAGGCATACAATGCCCTTTTCGTTTTTCCACGCTGAAAGGTCGGCTCCACTGTTTACTGCTTTTGCAAAGGCAATAAGCTCTTTTGCGTTACCGATACCACCTGCATATACGGCAATAACCGAAAGCAGGAGTATCAAAAACATTGACAATCGTTTTAAAGTCTGCATATTTGTATGTTTAGGTTTATTTGACTGTTTTAGAATGGGAGATCATCAACAACTACACTACTTTGTGCGCCCATTGCAGGTTCCTCGGTAGGCATTGGTGCTGCCATTGGGGTAGGTGCTGTGGTTGGAAGAGGCTCACTATATTGTGCCTGTGCTACCTGCGCAGCCTCCTTCGGCTCGATGCGGCGACCTACAACATCAGTGTACCAACGGCCCTGATACTCGCGCGACTCAACATCGAAAGTAACCTTATAGGCAGCTCCGACAACAAGGCGTGCAACCTCATCGCGCTTATTGAAAAATTTAACGCTCACCTTGCGTGGGTACGGAGAGTTTGTCTGCATCTCGAATACCACGTTCTGGTTGTGCCACTCTCCACGAGCCGATGTTCCGCTCTGCTCCGGCAAAATGGCGAATACAATACCTTCAAATACAAATTCCATAACGTTATATTATCTATTTTTAAACATTTAATTCTGATTTAACCTATTTGTGTTAGCAGCAGATAGGCGTTGTAGGCTACAAAGCAGAGGAAAAGAGATGCTCCTGCCCAACGATTCAACTTTCCTTTAATGCCGAGTACCAACGGTATAATAGCAGCAAAAATCATTACAGAATAATCGACGAATGTTATACCCGAACTTGTCAGTGGTGTAATTTGTGACGCTGTGCCGAGAATTAGCGAAAGGTTAAAGATGTTCGAGCCTATGACATTACCGAGAGCCAGCTGTGTATTCTTCTTGGCCGCAGCGACGAGTGATGCTGCCAACTCCGGTAAAGATGTTCCACATGCGACAAGTGTAATTGCGATAAAGGCCTCGTTTACGCCCCATGCCTTAGCAATAAGAATGGCATTGTCGAGGAAAAATCGCGAGGAGATAATGAGTGCTCCCAATCCCAAAACTACTTTTCCGATACCGAATGCCAATTGTTTGTTAGTTACAATTTCATCAGAAAATTTCTCTTTATCCTTGCCGTCTTTCAGCGAGAAGAACATAAAGAGTGCGAAAATTGCCAATAGAATCAGACCGTCAATGCGACTTATGCCGGCCTCACCACCTGTGAAGAGGTTGAAGACGAGCAATAGCGCAAGCACCGAAACACCAATGCAGAATGGAAGATCGAAACGCTTATTCTCCTTCGAAACAGCAACGGGCATAATCAATGCCGTCAAACCGAGAATACCCAACACATTGAAGATGTTTGAGCCCACGACATTGCCTATTGCGATATCCGAATTGCCTTCGATTGCACCGATGGAGCTTACTACGAGTTCAGGAAACGATGTTCCTACGCCTACTATGACGGCACCAATAACAAAATCAGAGATTTTGAAGCGTTTGGCGATAGTTACAGCGCCAGCAACGAGCCAATCGGCGCTAAATATGATGACAGCCAAACAAATTAAAAGATATAGATATTCCATAATGCTAGATAGCTCTTTAAAAATGTGTGACAAAGATAATAAAATTATCTTGAATGTAAACAAAAGTTTTTCTCTTTCCGTTATACGTTTTTTGTTTTTTTGTTATCTTTGCATTATGATTCAGTTCAAACGACAATTCTCGACAAAAACAAAGGTGGCACTTTCGTTCGCCTCAGCCATACTCTTGTCGCTTCCGTGGGAAGGGGCAAGTTGCATCACTCTTTTTGTAGGTTTACTTCCATTGCTACTCATAAGCGCGCAATATGGTCCATCAAAGCGTGAAACTTTTGCGATGATGGGTTGGGCGTTAATCACCTTCGTACTTTGGAATGTCGCTACGATTTGGTGGGTGTGGAATGCCACACCGGCAGGACCGATTGCGGCAACTATTTGCTCAACTTGGTGGAGTATAATTTCGTTTATGCTCTACCATATAGCATCGAAGCACGCTCCAAAACCGATTGCTTATGTCATATTTGTAACTGCTTGGATTGCAGGAGAATACCTCTATACGCAAGCACCTGCATTATCTTTCCCTTGGTTGGTCTTAGGTAATGGCTTTGCCGATGATCCTTGGGCGGTGCAGTGGTACGAATATACGGGCGTTTTCGGTGGCTCGTTGTGGGTGTTGCTGGTAAATATATTTGCCTTCGAGGCTTGTTTGACAATGCGCAAACATGCGTGGATAAATGCGACCTTGGCGTTGGTTATTCCGCTCGGAATATCGATTGGCCTCTTCTATAAATATGACGCCGAAGGCAAACTTTACAACTCGCTCGATAAGATGACCGTATCGGCTATACAGCCGAATGTTCCTTGCTACGATAAGTTCAATAATACAACCGAGAAGCAGCAGAACAACCTTATGGAACTGCTTGCCGAAGCTCCCGATTCGGCGGAGTTTGTGCTGATGCCCGAAACGGCTTTGGCGGAGATGATAAATGAGCAGCAGTTCCAAAGCTCACCTATAATAAATCGTATTGCGGATTATTTGCGCGAGGAGAAGCCTACTACAATGGTGGTGTCCGGTAGCGAAACGCTCCGTCTGTATGGTAAGGCGAAGGGATCGGAGACTGCTCGCAAACGTGGAGCCTATTATATGGATATATTCAACTCGTCGCTCGGTATAGACGGCTCTTCGCAGGTGCAGTTGCATCACAAGGGCAAGCTTGTTGTCGGTGTTGAAACAATACCTATGTGGTTGCGTAAGGCGGGTGATAAGTTCGCAATTAATTTGGGCGGAACATTCGGCCAGCTCGGTGTCGGAAGGAGTGCGGTTCCGTTTGAATATAATGGCAAGAAGGTTGCACCGGCTATCTGCTACGAAGGATTGTATGGCAATCACATGGCGGAGTTTGTCCGTAATGGCGCGGAGGCCCTTTTTGTAGTATCGAATGATGGCTGGTGGGGTAATACGTTGGGCCATAAATATCTCTTTGCGTTTTGTCGTCTGCGCGCTATTGAGTTGCGTCGCGATGTTGCTCGTAGTGCCAATACGGGTGTATCGGGTTTTATTACTATGCAGGGCGAAGATATCGAGCGTATGGAGTGGGATAATCGCGGTGTCCTTACAGCGGATATCCGCCTTAATAACAAGCAAACCGTATATGCCAAGTATGGTGATTATATAGGTCGTTTGTCGCTCTATATTGTGGCGTTGTGCTTGCTGTATTTCGTTGCCTATGCGGCAAAAAAGAGATTTTATCTGAATTAATAAAAGAAGCTAATAGCAAATAGCTAAAAGCCAAATATTATGAATTATACCGAAACATTAGAATATCTCTTCTCGTCGATGCCGTCATTTCAGCAGGTCGGAGGCGATGCTTATAAACCGGGATTGGAGCGTATTGCAGAGTTTTGTCGCTCTATCGGCAATCCGCAACGCAACTATTTTGTGATTCATGTTGCCGGCACTAATGGCAAAGGCTCGGTGTCGAATATGCTGGCTGCGGTATTGCAGCAGGCGGGTTATCATACGGGCTTATTCACATCGCCGCATCTCACCGATTTCCGTGAGCGTATCCGTGTGAATGGCGAGATGATATCCAAGCAGAAGGTGGTGAACTTTGTGGATCGTTATAAGGCAGAGATGGAGCGTTTGCAGCTCTCCTTCTTTGAGATGACTACCGCAATGGCATTTGACTATTTTGCCCAGAGCGATGTTGAGGTTGCTGTTATAGAGACGGGATTGGGAGGTCGCCTCGATGCTACAAATATAGTTCAACCGCTTATGGCGGTAATTACGAATATTGGTTTGGAGCACACCGAGTATCTCGGCGATTCATTACCTAAAATTGCGCGTGAGAAGGGCGGTATAATAAAGAAATGTACACCTGTCGTGGTGGGCGAAAAGAACTCTAATTACAATCTTGTATTGGAGGAGATAGCTCACGATTTGCGCTCCGAGATTATATATGCCAACGAGGCATTCTCGCTTGGCGAGTGCGGTTTTGAGGGCAACAAACAGGTTGTAACAATGACACGAAAACGCGATGGCTACCCATACAGGTTGCGCCTTGACCTTTTGGGCGAGTATCAGCGTCAAAATCTTGCTACGGTGGCTACGGTTCTCGATAAATTGCACGAATCGACTCCGCTCTCTATTTCGCGTCGAGCATTTGTCGAGGGAGTACGCGATGTATCGCAGCTAACTTCGTTTAGAGGTCGCTGGCAGGTACTTTCGGAGAGTCCGTTGGTTGTGTGCGATACGGCACATAACGAGCATGGTATTGCCGAGGTTGCCAAACAATTGAAGGCTCGTGGAAATAGAGGTCGCCTACTTTGTGTTATGGGCTTCTGCGAGGATAAAGATTTTTCAAAAATGTTGGAGCAGATGCCGAGAGATGCTCACTATGTCTTCACGCAGGCGTCGATCCGTCGTGCAGCTTCGCTCGAAAAGATTGCCGATGTGGCAACATCTCTTTCATTGGATTTTGAAACAGTATCGACAGTTAAGGAGTCTGTTGCAAAAGCGATGTCGCAACTCTCGCATGAGGATATGCTCTATATAGGTGGCAGTACCTTTGTGGTGGCAGAAATATTAGAGGTGGAAAACTAAATACTGCTTCTATTGTGTAATGTAAAAGATTGGGATAGAAATATCACTTTATTAATATACATTTGCCAGGCCGCTATCGGTTGATTGGTTGCGGTTCAGGCAAAAAGAAAAACCGTTGAGAATTTCTCAACGGTTTTTTAGTGCCCAGGACGAGACTCGAACTCACACGGGCTAACGCCCACTACCCCCTCAAAGTAGCGTGTCTACCAATTCCACCACCTGGGCTTTGAGGAGCCGACTTTCTCAAATCAGCGTGGCAAAGGTACGCAAAATTTTGATACCTGCAAACTTTTGGCAAACTTTTTTGGTGTAAAATTGTAAAATCCGGCTAATTTTGTTATATTTGCACAAGTAAGATATCAATTAAAACTATATTTATTATGATTTATCCTCTTATTGGTGGTCTCGGTACAACCGAAATTATAGTCATCGTGCTCATTATTGTAGTGCTCTTCGGCGCAAAGAAGATTCCTGAGTTGATGCGTGGCGTTGGTAAAGGTGTCAAGGAGTTCAAAGATGCCGTAAATGGTGATGGCATTGTTGGGGAGAAGACCGATAAGGAGAAGAGTGAAAAGGAGTAGTAGTCGCTTCCCTTATTACCGATACTGTTACTATGTTTAGACTGTTTAGGGTTGATGAGCCCGAAGATGCCGATATGTCTTTTTTGGATCATCTCGACCATCTTAGGCCAAGATTGTTGCGTGTGGCTGTTGCCTTTGTCGTATTTCTGCTGGCAGCATTTGCATTTGGCGACGAGTTGATGGTGCTCATCACCGCTCCAAAGTCGGAGTGGTTCCCCACAAACAGGTTCTTTGCATGGTTGGCAGAGACGAGTAATAAGGAGTTCCTGAGGATTAACAGTGCGCCATTGACACTGATAAATACCGCCATGGCGGGGCAATTCAACCTCCATATTCGATTGGCGCTCTATACAGCACTATTACTTATTGTTCCCTATTCTATATGGGAGTTATGGGGCTTTATACGCCCTGCATTGACCTATGCGGAGCAGCGCAAGAGTCG
This sequence comes from Alistipes sp., assembly GCA_045644085.1. Classification (GTDB taxonomy): domain Bacteria; phylum Bacteroidota; class Bacteroidia; order Bacteroidales; family Rikenellaceae; genus Alistipes. The sequence goes on from JAZRGH010000089.1 coordinate 37,037, forward strand.
TTTCTTTGTTTTTGAGGTATCGCTTTGTTTCTTTGCCGGAGTATTGTTTGGGTATTTTGCACTTACACCTTTATCGGTGAATTTTTTGGCAAGCTACTCTATGGGCGACCAACTTACCAACATGATAGACATAAGCTCTTACTTGTCGCTCGTGTTGAATATGGTATTTGCTTGCGGCGTAATCTTCCTATTGCCGATACTTTCGCGCATCCTTGGCAAGATGGGTATCCTCACTGCGGCATTTATGCGTAGATATCGTCGCCATGCAATCGTTACTCTTGCGATACTGTCCGCCTTTATCACACCGCCCGATGTTGCGAGTATGATGTTGGTGCTGTTGCCTTTGTATGCTCTGTATGAGTTGAGCATATACATTGTATCACAGGTTGAAAAATAGATAACCACAACATAAACTACAAATTAGTATGGATAGATTAGAATTTTTGAAACGTTTGGGCGTTCTAACTGTTGGAGCTTCGTTGATGGGTTCCGGAGTTAGTGCTATGGCTGCCGAGGCGGAGGAGATTCCCGAAATCGCAGCTGATAAGAAGATTAAGACCAAGATTCCCGAAATGGATGCGGGCCTTTCGAAGCCTGTAACTGTGATGATTATTGGTGCAGGTAGTCGCGGACGAACATATGCAAGATATGCTGCTAAATTTCCTCAGTCGATGAAGATTGTCGGCGTTGCAGATTTGAATCCTCATCGTCGTGCTGCAATAGCAAAAAGACATAATATCCCGGCTGAGAATCAGTTTGCTCACTTTAACGACGCGCTCTCGAAGTCGAAGCTAGCCGATGCAGTGGTTATCTCCACCCCCGATAACCTTCACTACGAGCCATGTATGAAGGCTTTGGCTTTGGGTTATGATGTATTGCTCGAAAAGCCTGTTGCTCCAACCGAGAAGGAGTGTCGAGATATCTTGAAGCAGGCACACAAATATAATCGTATAGTGGCTGTTTGTCATGTTCTGCGTTATGCTCCTTATTTCGTAGCATTGAAGGAGGTTCTCGACTCGGGTGCTATCGGTGATGTTGTAAGCATTCAGCATATGGAGCCTATACAATACGCTCATATGGCACACTCGTATGTGCGTGGTAATTGGCCGTTGTCGACCAAGACTACACCAATTATTCTTGCAAAGTCGTGCCACGACCTCGATATCTTGCGATGGCTTATCGGTAAGCCGTGCGAGACTATCGCTGCCGAGGGCTCACTTCACCTATTCCGCAAGGAGAATATGCCGAAGGGTGCACCGGAGCGTTGTACCGATGGTTGCCCACATGAGGCGGAGTGCCCATATTCGGCTATCGATATCTACGAGCGCAGAAAGCGCCATCTCGGAGTATTTGACCTTCCAAGAAAAGATCCGGAACTTATCCGCGAGAAACTCAAAACTACAAACTATGGTCGTTGTGTATTCCGTTGCAACAATGACCAGTGCGACCACTATGTTGCTATTATGAAGTTCCAGGGCAATATTACCGCATCGTTTACAATGGATGCATTTACCCCTTGGGGTGGTCGTCGTACCCGTATTATGGGCACTAAGGGATTTATCGAAGGCGATATGAAGACCTTTACTTTCTACGATTTCCGTACAGGCCATAAGAGTGTTTGGGATCAGAAGGTGAGCGAGATTGCCGAGTATAAGGGTTCAGGACATGGCGGTGGCGACCACTTGTTACTTCGCGATTTCTTGCGTGCGGTATCGGCGCAGGATGAGAAGCTGCTTTCGAGTACTATCGACGTTTCGATTGAGAGCCATGTGATGGGCTTTATGGCGGAGAAGAGCCGTAAGTCTATGAAGAAGATGAAGATTTAAGTATTACCCATATAAACAAAGAGGCGAGAATGAAAATCTCGCCTCTTTGTTTATATGAGCTCTTCTTTATGCTCTCTTGATAGCAATCTTCAACGGAATTTCGTTTACATCGCTATCCACAACGAACTCGCCCTGCGGTGCAGCTGCTGTCTTGACGCTTACAGCCAAAGTCTGCTGACCAATATACGATGCAAAGTCGGTAACAGCGGTGTGTACAACCTCGATATCCTCAATCTCAACTTTGATTTTGTCGGTTACCTCCAAGCCCGAATCCTTACGGATATTCTGGATACGATTTACCAACTCACGAGCAACACCCTCCTTCTGCAACTCGTCGGTGAGAGTGATGTCGAGTGCTACGGTGAGTTTGCCCTCGCTGGTTACCAACCAACCCGGCATATCCTCCGACATAATCTCGAAGTCGGCAGGGGTTACGGTAATCTGCTCCGCTCCCAAATCGAGAACTATCTCTGTTGAAGCCTCAATCTCGGCAATCTTCTCCTGCGAGAATTGTGCTGTCATTGCTGCAATCTGTTTCATGTACTTGCCATAGCGAGGTCCCAAAGTCTTGAAGTTAGGCTTGATGCGCTTGGTGATAAGACCTGTGGTCTCGCGGATAAGTTCCATCTCCTTAATGTTTACCTCGTTGAGGATAAGCGACTTCACTGCCGACAAATGCTCCTCAGTAGCGTCGTCAAGCACAGGAATCAACACCTTTGCAAGTGGCTGACGAACCTTGATATTTACCTTGCGGCGGAGTGCAAGTACCATCGAAGATACCTGCTGTGCCATAGCCATCATATCCTCCAAACGGGCGTCAATCAACTTCTCATCGCACTTAGGGAACGATGCGAGGTGAACAGAATCCTGCGAGTGACGCTCGCTCAATGCGTTCAAGTCGCAGAAGATGCGATCTGAGATGAACGGTGCAAACGGAGCAGCCAATTTGGCAACTGTTTCAAGGCAGGTGTAGAGTGTCTGGTAAGCCGAGAGCTTATCCTCGTTCATCTCACCACCCCAGAAACGCTTACGGTTGAGGCGAACATACCAGTTCGAGAGGTTCTCGCCCACGAACTCCTGAATAGCACGAGCTGCAGGGGTTGGGTCGTAATCCTCCAACGATGCAGTAACATCTTTTACGAGAGTGTTCAACAATGAGATGATCCAACGATCAATCTCTGGGCGACGCTCCATTGGCACCTCAGCCTCCTTGCCTGTGAAACCATCGATGTTGGCGTAGAGTGCAAAGAACGAGTAGGTGTTGTAGAGTGTTCCGAAGAACTTACGACGTACCTCATCTACACCCTCGATATCGAACTTCAAGTTCTCCCAAGGATCCGAGTTCGAAATCATATACCAACGGGTAGCATCTGCGCCATACTTGTTCAATACCTCGAATGGGTCAACAGCGTTACCCAAACGCTTCGACATCTTATTGCCGTTCTTGTCGAGCACAAGACCATTCGAAATGATATTCTTGAACGCTACGCTGTCGAACAACATTGTAGCGATTGCGTGCAATGTAAAGAACCAACCACGAGTCTGATCAACACCCTCGGCAATAAAGTCCGCAGGGAAGAGCTTGTCGAAATTCTCGGCATTCTCGAATGGATAGTGGCGCTGTGCGTAAGGCATGGCACCCGAATCGAACCAAACGTCGATCAAGTCGCTTTCACGACGCATAGGCTCGCCCTTCGACGATACGAGAACGATATTGTCAACATACGGCTTGTGGAGGTCGATGTGGTCAGTCGAGTAGTTCTCAGCCGACATATCGCCTACCTTGAACGATGCGTATGGGTTCTCGGTCATAAAGCCGGCTTCGATTGACTTCTCAATCTCGCCCATCAACTCCTCAACCGAGCCGATACACTTCATCTCCGAGTAGTCCTCGGTAGCCCAGATTGGGAGTGGGGTACCCCAAAAGCGTGAACGCGAGAGGTTCCAATCAACCAAGCCCCCCAACCACTTGCCGAAACGACCTGAGCCTGTGTACTCCGGCTGCCACTTGATAGTGTCGTTCAACTCCATCATACGCTCGCGGAGAGCCGTTGTGCGGATAAACCACGAGTCGAGAGGGTAGTACAATACCGGCTTGTCGGTACGCCAGCAGTGTGGGTACGAGTGGGTGTGTTTCTCAATCTTGAAGACCTTGCTCTCGCCTTTGAGCATTACACAGATGTCGATATCGAGCGTAGTGTCGCTATCTGCCAATGCAGCATCGTAAGCATTCTTAACATAGCGGCCTGCCCACTCCTTGTAGAGTGCTACGTCTACATAATTTGTGGTAAACTCGGCGTCGAGGTCCTCCAAACGGAAGAAACGGCCCGAGCGGTCAACCATTGGGCAGTTCTTGCCTGCGGTATCAACCATGAAGAGTGGTACAATGCCTGCGGCACGAGCCACACGGTCATCATCGGCACCAAAGGTAGGTGCGATGTGTACGATACCTGTACCGTCCGAAGTGGTTACGTAGTCGCCAACGATTACGCGGAACGCATCGCCCATAGGCTTAACCCAAGGGATAAGCTGCTCGTAGCTGATACCTTCCAACTCCTTACCCTTGAAGGTCTGCTCCTCAACCTCGAAGGTGCCCTCCTGCTTCTTGCCGAAGTACGAGCCTACGAGATCCTTCGCCATGATGATAGTCTGACGAGCCTCTGTGTATGGGTTTTGGCACTTTACACGAACATACTCGATCTGCGGACCAACGCAGAGAGCAGTGTTTGATGGTAAAGTCCATGGTGTAGTGGTCCAAGCGAGGAAGAAGAGCTCTCCCTCAGCGCCCTCGAAGAGGTGCTCGCTCTTCTCGTTGCGTACGATGCGGAACTGCGCTGTGCAGGTGGTATCCTTAACATCGCGGTAGCAACCCGGCTGGTTCAACTCGTGAGTCGAAAGACCTGTTCCTGCTGCCGGCGAATATGGCTGAATGGTATAACCCTTGTAGAGCAAGCCCTTATCGTAGAGTCGCTTCAAGAGATACCACAAAGTTTCGATATATTTGTTGTCGTAGGTGATGTACGGATCGTCGAGATTTACCCAATATCCCATCTGATGGGTGAGGTCGCTCCACACATCGGTGTACTTCATCACATCCTCGCGGCAGCGACGGTTGTACTCCTCGACGGTAATCTTCTTGCCGATATCCTCCTTGGTAATGCCGAGAGTCTTCTCAACACCCAATTCCACAGGCAAGCCGTCAGTATCCCAACCGGCCTTGCGGTTTACACGATAACCCTGCTGTGTCTTGTAGCGGCAGAATACGTCCTTGATGGTACGCGCCATAACGTGGTGAATACCCGGCATACCGTTTGCCGAAGGGGGACCCTCGTAGAAGATAAATGCGGGTGCACCTTCGCGTGTTTCGATACTTTTTGCAAAAGTATCTTTCTTGTCCCACTCCGCCAAAACCTCATTGGCAAGTGCCGATAAATCAAGATTTTTATACTCTTTGAATTTCATACAGACAAATAGTTTCAGTTATAATTGCGCAAAAGTACAAATAAAAAACGGAAAAACCGAAAAGTTTCTCGTTTTTTGTCCTTTGTCGGGCATATAAAAACCTCGTGCATATTCCCAAGTGGAGTATGCACGAGGTGGTGTTGTTACAACTATCTACGCTATCTTCCTATCGAAAAGCGCTTTTGTAATTGTTTCAAACCATTGTCAATCTCCTCGCGTGTAGGTTGCTTCTTGGTAATTACAGTGGTCTTGACCTTTGGTTGCGGAGCAAATACGGTACGGCTGTGAACCTTTGCAGGCGACTTGAACAACTCGCCATTTACAACCTTCTTGCCAGGAATAATCTTGCTCGAAGAAGCCTTTGCAGGAGTACGTGTTGTGCCGCCGTTCCAACCCTTAGTCAATACAACCTCCGAAACAATGTATGGGTTGTAGAAGTAAAGGCTACCCTGGTTATCGTAGATTACATTTGGATAGAGAGTTATACCATCATAGTTGTACGACTTGATAGTTACAGTTTGACCGTCAGCCGAAATCTCAACAGGAATACCTACGCCCTGAACATCGAATATGTCTTCAGGATTGATGTAGATTGCATAACCCTGCTCGAAGTTACCAAGACAGAGGTAGTGATTCATTCCGTTGTACCAACTAGTTAATGGCTGGATACGGTTGTAGTTTACAGGAATGAAGATGTTGCCCTGTGCATCGGTCTGCAAGAACCACTTTGGACCGAAGTCGTAGAAGAGGTAGTCAACCAACGATGCGTTGTAGTCAGGCATCAAGAACAAATCCCAAGGCGAAGCGGTGCTTGTCTCGCGCGTACCCGAAATGTCCCAACCCTGGCAAAGCACACGGTTCTGACCGAAAACGGCAGCGTTGTAAGCAGCAGACTGCTCATTGAGTTCTGCAAGATAAGCATCAGCAGCAGCCTTGTTTATACCGTGAGCCTCGAATACTGCGTAGTCTGCAGCCGAGAGGGTATTGTTTGTATTCAAGTCGCCGATAGTAACCTTCCACGACCTTGTAGAGGTAGAGGTTGCACCGGTGTTGTGGTCAAGTGTTTTGATTGTAGCAGTTGCAGTCCAGTCGCCCTTCAAAGAGTTGAGTTTCTCCATGTCAAGTGGAGCGGCGTCAGGAACTGCCGAAGTTGTGGCCTCGGCTACACCTTTCGAACCCTCCTTGTCAGGATCGCTTGTACGACCTTCGCTGTTCCAACCCATAACGGCAAGGGTGAAGAACGAGTTCTCGCGAACATCAAACTCCATATCGCAACCGAAGTCAGAGTTTACCTCAGCGAGCTCAGCCGACGAGAGGTTTGCATAGCCGTCGTTCGACAAGCAGATATCGCTGTAGCTGTAGTCGTACATACTCATATACGATGCGAATTCACGAGTATAGTTAGCAGCGTAAACAACCTTCTTTACAGGAAGCGAAGGATTAGCATTCTTGATATTGAACTTAACCTTGTATGGCGAGTATGATTCATAGGCAGTTACTACGAGCTCAGGTTCAGGCAAGGTGTACTCAGGCAAAGTGAAGGTGATGTGCTGGAAATTCTGCTTCGAAACATCTGGCATGAGGTCACCATCAACCATTTTACCCGGAACAGCATTTACGATGATATGATATGTCATACCTGCCTCTATCTCGTAGAGAACATCCTCCAAGTTCATAATAATTACACCCTCACTCTCGTAGTAAGGCAAGATGCCCAAATATGGAGCAATCTCCGAAGTTGTGAGCCACTGCAAGAGGCTTGGGTTGTTGTTTACATACTTCAAGAGGTCACGATATCCAGCACCCATGTTGCTTGTTTCAGGGAGGATAGTTGCAAAGTATGCGAAAGTATCTCCTGTCGGAGTGAAGGTAATACGTCCGCCATCGGCTTTAAGATTCGAAACATTTACATCAACACTTCCTGTGGCAAATTGCTGTGGACCAGGGAGTGAGAACTCAATTTGCTTGTACCAAGCACCATCGTACCAATACTGATTGAAATCAATATTAGACGGGTAGCCTGCTTCAGCATAGGCATTATAGTCGTATGGATACCAATACCAACCCGGACCCCAGCCAAAGTCGATTGTAGGGTGCAAGTGTCCGCACTCGCCATTAGCGATGTGGTTTTTGTAATCACTGCCACTCAGGTTATCGATGTAAGGACAGTCTGCGTAACCAACCTCCGACATCATAAGTACTAGAGGCTCTCCCGGCTGGAAGTGCTGGTAGTACTGAATAGGAGTAGCTTCACCTGTGGCAACGCGAGGATCATCAGGTCCGCAAGTACCCATAATTATCGAACCGTCAGCGTTGTATCCTTCGAAATAAGAGTATATTACCTCGCCATTCTCATCACGGCCATAAGCATTGAAGTGGTTGATGATGAGGGTGGTGTCATTTTTGAGGAGCGATGC
>JAZRGH010000090.1:0-6031 GCA_045644085.1 Alistipes sp.
GTTGAGCGAGAAGCTCTCGACCATTCGCGAGGAGCGCAATCGCATTATCCACGAGGCAAAGGCGCAAGCCAAGGAGTTGGTGGCAGAGGCTAACCGCCAGATCGAAAATACGATTAAGGGTATCCGCGAAGCTCAGGCCGAGAAGGAGCAGACCAAGTTATTGCGTCGAGAGTTCGAGGAGTTCCGCGAAGAGATCGAGGCGGATAATTCGCAAGATAACGAGCGTATTGAGCGCGAGATGGAGCGACTCCGTCGTCGTCAGCAGCGTCGCGAAGAGCGCAAAAACAACCCTGCCGAGCCAAAGCAGGAGGCAGCACAACCCGTCAAGAAAGTTCTGCCGTTGGAGGTTGGTGCAAAGGTGCGCATGTTCGGTCAAAATGGCGTGGGCATCGTAAAAGAGGTGCGTGGCAAGAGGGCACAAGTGGCTTTCGGTGCAATTTTGACAACTGTCGAAACGGCACGCTTGGAGGTTATATCCTCAGCAGAGTATAAGCGCATGACACGCCCTGAAACACCTCGCACAGTAATTTCAGCCGACATATCGCAACGCAGACTTAACTTCCGCTCTTCGATAGATATTCGTGGAGAGCGCGTAGTCGAGGCGTTGGAAAAGGTGCAGACTTTGGTTGATGATGCATTGATGGTCGGTGTTTCGTCGGTAACAATTCTGCATGGCAAGGGCACAGGAGCTTTGAAGGAGGAGGTACGTCGATACCTTCGCTCGTTGCCACAAGTGGCAAGTGCGACAGATGACCACCCTGATCGCGGAGGTTCAGGCATAACAATAATAACATTTAAAGAATAAACGATGATATATCGCCTTTCTGACATAGCAAACATCGTTGGTGGCCACCTTATAGGTTACGACTTGGAGGTAACCTCCGTTGCCACCGATAGTCGCTCGTATGCTATTACACCCGACACTCTCTTTGTCGCAATGCGAGGTGTAAATCACGATGCACATGACCACATACAAGATGTTTCGGAGCGAGGCGTCAAGGCGTTTATCGTAGAGAGAGAAGTGGCGATCTCGGAGGGTTGCGGAGCAGTGATAGTAGAGAGTTCTCTCTCGGCATTGCAGGCTTTGGCAACGCATCATCGCAAGCAGTTCGAAGGCAAAGTAATTGCCATCACCGGTTCAAACGGAAAGACCACCGTAAAAGAGTGGATTGCTCAGTGCGCTCCTCGCGAGATGAAGATTTTCCGCTCTCCACGCAGTTACAATTCGCAGTTAGGAGTAGCATTGTCCCTCTTGATGTTGGACAACTCATACGACATCGCCATTATCGAGGCGGGAATTTCGCAAATGGGCGAGATGCAACGCCTTCGCAATATGATAGAGCCCGATATGGTAATCTTCACCTCTATCGGTGATGCTCACGCACAAGGTTTCGCCTCATTAGAGGAAAAGATTTCAGAAAAGATACTCTTGGCGCAAAACGCACAAAATATTATCTATCACTCGGCATACCCGGCTTTGGCAAAAGCCATAAACGAAAAATATAGTAATAGAAAACTGGTGGATGCTGCCTATGCAAAAACTTTGCATACGGGTGAAAACATCTCGCAACACAACAGCGAACTCGTTGCAGCATTCTTTGCCGAGATGAATTTCGGGGAGCCAGACTTCTCGCAGTTGCAACCCGTAGCAATGCGCTTGGAGGTCAAGCAGGGTATCAACAATTCGATAATTATCGACGACTCATACAGTGCCGATTTAAACTCGCTCTCGATTGCGCTCGACAACCTTCGCTCGGTGGCTTCACATCGCAAAACAATGCTTATCCTCTCGGATATTCTGCAAAGCGGAAACATCTATGAGGAGGTGGCACGAATGGTACGCAAAGCGGGTATCGACCACTTTGTAGGTGTCGGTAAGGCTTTGGTAGAGCATAGCGATCTCTTCTCGTCGAACAGCACCTTCTTTGCATCGACAGAAGAGGTGTTGGCAAATATATCTAATCTCGATATTGCCGACCACGCAATACTTATAAAAGGAAATAGAGCAAGTCGTATGGAACGTGTATCACACCGCTTGGAGCAACATAGCCACACCACTGTTTTAGAGGTTAATCTACAAGCAATGGTACGCAATATAAACTATTTCCGCTCGAAGATTGGTTCTTCGACACGTCTTGTTGCAATGGTTAAGGCTTCGAGCTATGGTGCAGGCGAGGCGGAGGTAGCGCAGATGTTGCAGAAGCAGGGCGTAGCATATCTTGCCGTAGCGTTTGCCGATGAGGGTGTGGCGTTACGTGAGGGAGGTATCACAATGCCGATTGTCGTATTAAATGCCGACGATGCAAGTTTCGATACGATGATCTCTCACTCTCTCGAACCTGAAATCTACTCGTTCCGCTCATTATCCGCGTTTGTGCAGGCGGTGGAGCGTACCGGAGAACGTAACTACCCTATACACCTGAAAATAGATAGCGGAATGCACCGTCTGGGCTTTGGCGAGGAGGATATTCCGCAACTAAATAGCGAATTAGCTTCTGCATCGCAGAGTGTGCGTATCGCATCAATATTCACCCACCTTTGCGTAGCTGACGACGTCGCGCAAGACGAATTCTCGAAGGAGCAAATTGCGAAATTTGACGTCATAAGCAGTGCTATTACAGCATCGTTGCCATATCGTCCATTGCGCCACGCAGCAGCTTCGGAGGCGATGTTACGATTCAATGAGGCTCACTTTGATATGTGCCGTTTAGGCATCGGACTTTACGGATTTTCGGCCACCGCAGGCGAGGCCTTGGAGCCTGTATCAACACTCCGCACACGCATAGTACAGATTCGCACACTACACAAGGGCGACACAATAGGCTATGGTCGTAACGGCAAGGTCGTAGAAGATAGCCGTATCGCCACTATTCCGGTGGGTTATGCCGATGGTTTGAATCGCCACCTCGGAAACGGAGCATGGGAGATGCTTGTCGGAGGTAAACGAGCAAAGACTATCGGCAATATCTGTATGGATAGCTGTATGATTGATATCACCCATATCGAAGGTGTCGAGGAGGGTGACGAAGTTACCATTTTCTCTGCCGAGAGAGATAATACCGCAGCCGATATGGCGTCTGTATTGGGTACAATACCTTATGAGATTTTAACCTCGGTAGCTAAACGTGTAAAACGAGTTTATATTAACGAATAATATGGCCGGCACTCTTTACCTTATACCCTGCCCTATTTCGGAGGACACTATGCCCTACGATGTAACACCAAACGGCAATCGCGAGGTGATAACATCGTTGGACTACTTTATAGTCGAGAACCTACGCTCGGCACGTCGTTTCTTGTCGAAGGCAGGATTATCGAGACATATCGACGAGTTGGAGTTCGATGAGTTAAGCGAACACACTACCTCGCCACGAGATATCGAGCGAATGGTTGCCAAAATCAAGGCAGGTCGCTCGGCAGGCGTTATCTCGGAGGCGGGAGTTCCCGCTGTGGCAGACCCCGGACAACTCGTCGTCGAGGCGTGTCATCGCGCAGGTATCAAGGTTGTGCCATTGGTAGGTCCTTCATCAATTATTATGGCGGTTATGGCATCGGGACTGAGCGGTCAATCTTTTGCCTTCAATGGCTATCTTCCCGTAAAGGAGCCGGAGCGTACACGCGCCATAAAACGCTTGGAAAGTCGTGCAACAGGAGAGCATCAATCGCAGCTCTTTATCGAAGCACCCTATCGCAACGTAAAATTGGCCGAGCAGATTATCGCCTCGTGCGGAGCAAATACACGGCTTGCCATCGCTTGCGATATAACCTCTAAAAATGAATATATCCGTACCGCGACCATCGGCGAATGGCGCAAAATTGGAGTTCCGGAGATAAATAAACGCCCTACCATATTTATTATAGGCGAATAATTTTTTTGAAAACCGAAATTAACCTTTTAGATAAACTGCTGTCTATACTAATAGACAAACGATAACACTTATGGAGCAGAAGAGACCACTTATTATTGCAGGCCCATGCAGTGCGGAGAGCAGAGAGCAAATTCTCGCCACTGCCAAAGCCCTTGTAGCAACGGGCAAGGTCGATATTCTCCGTGCCGGAGTGTGGAAACCTCGCACCAAGCCTAACTCTTTCGAAGGCGTAGGCGCAGATGCTTTGCCTTGGCTTGTCGAGGCACGAGAGGAGACAGGATTACCTATCGCCATCGAGGTTGCTACCACAACTCATGTGGAGAGCGCCATGAAGCACGATATCGACATCTTCTGGGTTGGAGCACGCACAACCTCAAACCCCTTCTCTACACAAGAGGTTGCCGAAGCTTTGCGCAACACGGAGAAGATGGTTTACGTCAAAAACCCTATGAGTGGTGATGTGGAGTTGTGGTGTGGTGCCGTAGAGCGACTCCTCGCATGTGGCGTGAAGAATATCGGTCTTATACACCGAGGTTTCTCAGGCTATGGCTCCGGAGACCTGCGTAATGCTCCAATGTGGCACCTTGCTCTCGAAATGCGCCGTCGTATGCCAGAGCTACCTATGATTTGCGACCCATCGCATATCTGCGGTAGCAGATCATATATCAAAGATATATCGCAACAGGCAGCAGACCTCAACTACGACGGATTCATGATAGAAAGCCACATCAATCCCGATATTGCATTGAGCGATGCCAAACAGCAACTCACGCCAGAGGCTCTGGCAGTCCTGCTCGAAAGCATTAAGTGGCGTGCAGGAGAGTCCTCTTCTCAATCCTACCAGACAACCTTGATGTCGTTGCGCGAGCAGATAGATTCACTCGATGGCGAGATTTTGCAGCTCCTTGCCGAGCGTATGAGCGTAGCCGAAAATATTGGTCGCATCAAACGCGACAATGATGTACGTATCTTGCAGTCATTGCGCTGGGAGAGCATCGCCGAGCGTACCTTGGCTCGAAGCACATCGCTCGGACTAAGCATCGAGTTTCTGCAAACACTCCTCGATGCAATCCACGTCGAAAGTATCAATCACCAGAACAAGGTAATGAAGGAGTAAGCAATTATACACCTATCATAACGGCTCTAATTTCTTGACAGAAGTCGTGAGAGGTGGTGCATTACAAAAGAAAGGCCTTTGGGATAGTACAAAACGTACAGCCCGAAGGTCTTTTCTTATCCACTTACCACAAGCGTTAAAATCTTATTTTGAGTGAGGGAATTTTGTGCCAAATAGAAAAGCGAGTCCGCAGCATACTAAATCGTATGTGAGGAACTCGCTTATTGAATAGCGGTGCAAATTTCACCGCTCAAAACAGATTTTACTTGCGGATTGCTGCTACTCCTGGCAACTCCTTACCCTCAATGTACTCGAGGAGTGCACCACCACCGGTAGAAACATATGATACCTTGTCGGCAAGACCGAACTTGTTGATACAAGCTACAGAGTCGCCTCCACCGATGAGAGAGTAAGCACCGTTCTGCTGAGTTGCATCAGCGATAGCCTCAGCTACTGCACGCGAACCGGTAGAGAACTTGTTGATCTCGAATACGCCAACAGGACCATTCCAAAGGATAGTCTTGCACTTCAAGATCTCCTCACGGAAGAGCTTCTTACCCTCCTCAGAGATATCAACACCCTCCCACTCAGCAGGGATCTCCTTAACAGGAGCTGTCTGAGTATTTGCGTTCTCGCTGAAATCGTCACAAACGAGAGCGTCTGGCGACATTACGAACTCTACGCCACGAGCCTTAGCCTTAGCAAGGATATCGAGAGCAACAGGGAACATATCAGGCTCGCAAATCGACTTGCCAACATGTCCGCCGAGAGCACCTGCAAAGGTGTAGGTCATACCACCACCGATAATAATCTTGTCAACCTTCTCCATCAAAGTCTCGATGATAGTGATCTTGGTCGAGACCTTCGAACCACCAACGATAGCAACGAATGGACGCTGTGGGTTCTGCATCATACCGTCGATAGCCTTCAACTCGTTCTCCATAACGTAGCCGAACATCTTGTCCTGTGGGAAGTACTCAGCGATGAGAGCAGTCGAAGAGTGAGCGCGGTGTGCAGTACCGAATGCGTCGTTGATGTAGCAGTC
>JAZRGH010000091.1:0-25000 GCA_045644085.1 Alistipes sp.
TTTAGGGGGAATGTCAATACTTAATCACAAAGAAGAGGAGTCAAGATTTTGACTCCTCTTCTTTGTGATTCCGTTGGGGCTCGAACCCAAAACCTACAGCTTAGAAGGCTGTTGCTCTATCCAGTTGAGCTACGGAACCAAACCGTTTTTTGCGAAATCGAAGTCAAAACTTGTCGCCTCAAAAAAGCGATCGAGCCGATTTCGGGATTTGAACCCGAGACCCCTTCATTACGAGTGAAGTGCTCTACCGCTGAGCTAAATCGGCAACATTTACTGCGATTTGCGCTGCAAATATCGTAATTTTTTCTCTATTTATACAATTTTACATAACTTTTTCTCCTACATATACTCAAAATTTGAGTTTAACAGGGCCCAAAAGGCCATTATCTACAAGTTTTGCATTCGCCTTAGGACCCGATATAACCCAACTCTTACGCTCCTCTGCAGGCTGCGACGCATCGTACACCAGGCGATTATGCCACGAACTTATCACATCTATCTCAATCGTGTTTTTGCCCGATTTCAGGTAGTTGCCAATATCTAGCGAATATGGCGCACACCACAAAGTCGCTACATATTGGCCATTAACCCTTACTTCAGCTATCGATTCAACCCGGCCGAGGTCGAGTGTCGCCAACTTGCCAACACACTCTTTGTTTATAACAAATGTTCTCTTATAGGTTACCTTACCCGAGAAATGCTTTCCTTCGGTTGATATATCCATTGAGTGCCAAGGTTTCAAAGTGTCAAGAGTAAACTGTTTTGCCACGCCCCAGCCCTTTGGAAATGAGATGCACCAATTGTCGGAAAGAGATATTTGCGAGGTTGTTGTTCTCTCATTCGGATTTTGATGCTTCTTGCTCTTATCCACCACAACGAAGCACGAACCCGCTTTTGGAAGGTCCAACTCAATGGTTGCATATCCGTCTTCGAATCTCGCCTTCAACGGTTTCACCTCGCCACTTACCGGATTCCAAAGCTCCACACGGCCTTCAGCCTTCAGGCTTACGCTACCATTGAATGAGGATTGTTTCTCCGGTGTAATAAAGTACCATACTCTGTCAGTATCCTCACGCTGGATCCAACGCACCCGGCCAATAACACTCGGTTTCAATCCGAAGTTCTTCAATGCAATCTCCAGGTTATTACTATGCAAAAGTTGACCCTTGCCAATCTTTACTATATCGCCCTCCGCCGAGTTGCCCCAAAGATTGGCTACAGCCTTGTCAAAGCGCTTTATGCCCTCCTTGCCACCTATAAGAGTGGCCATCCCCTTTGGTGGCATAGCGACAACGATTGCTCCCTCTTTTACAAGCTCATAAAGGCGTTCCACACTCTCCGGACGCATTCTCTTATTCTCGGGTACCCACAACAGAGCATACTCCAAACCCTCCATTGAAACAATCTTGCCATCCTTTACACTCAGGCGATTGAGCAGAATGTCGGGGTTGCAATAGTCAAATTTGAAGCCCTGTGGGAAGTTATACTCTTGGTCGGGTTTGTGGCTTATCTCGTCACCAAGATACCACAAGACATCGGCAACAGGCCTACCACTCTCCAACATATAACTGCATCGAGCCAGGTAGGTCGAAAAGTGTTTCATATATGGCCACCAAGTTTGTCCCTGGAGGAACGGACTGCCTATACCACCGCCAAACGATGTTCCAGGCTTTAACCTCTCTGCATCAGGGTTGTGTGTGTATGTGTGGAACACATTGTGGGTAACACCCTCGACAAAGTGGTAATCGGCAAACTCTTTGAAGAAATGAGGAGTCTCCTTCCAGGTCAAGTTAAACGATGTGAAAGACTCGGCTGCTGTACGATTCTTTCCATAGAGATGAGATGCCGAGGCGGTAGGCTTTATCGGCTTGAAGTTGAGCGAGCCCACATATCCATAGGTAAATGGGGTCCAAAACTCGCACATTGGTGTATCGGCATATTTGAAATACTCCATAATGTCGATAGGCACCACATCGCCACCTGCGGTTTCGTAGGTTACCGAGAGCCCCTTCTTGTGTCCGAGTTCAGCCATTCGCTTGAAGAAGTTGTTGACGATGAGGTCATTTATCGTTCCACGCCAATCGAGGAGGAACTTCGATGTGGTCTCCGGCTCCTCTACTACATAGCCAAAGAGTGCAGGCAGCCAACTACGCACACCATAGCCACAACGCTTCGAGAAAGCCGACTCCATCTCCTTTGTCCACATCTGTGTACTGCACTCCCAACTATCGAGGAGCATACCATCGAGTTGACCCCCTTTTAATGCTCCATCGGTAAGTCGTCCGATATAACCCTTGAAGTGAGCATCGGGACCGGCAGTCGAAAGTTTATCGCACTCCCAACCGGTACCTTCGGCCGGTGCCGGGCCATTCTTTTTGCCCTCGTTCACATGACCGATTCGCAGAATGGTCCACGATTTATCGCTTGGAGCGCTCCACACAAGATGGCCATTCGGCTGCATAAAATCCGAGATATCGAGAATCTCGGATGAGGCGATATAGGCCTCTTTCGACTGCACCACATCATCTGCCGTACGCTCGAAGGCTCGAAGCGTAAGTCCGGCCTCCGACTCCCAGCTATTTTTCATCGCTGCCGAGTATAGTTTTATATCTCGTAGTCGTATTTTTGCACCCGACACCATAAACTCCATCTTGCACGAGATGGCATTCTGAACCTCGGGGCAAGCAATTGTAAGCGGGTCGTTGTCTTGCCAATTCGAAGCCGGAAGGGGAAGGTTGGCTATAACATGGCTCTTGCCGTCGGCAGTGTATACCGTGGCCTTTACGACAACCTTTGGCTCGTAGCTCATTGCATGATTCATCGACTGCACACTTGGGAGTACAATCGAGCGCACCACGCTCGGCTCCACAAAATCCAGCTCTGCAATATATGGCGACTCTGATGGTGGCAAAGTTCCTCTTTCTCGGCTTTTCGAGAATACCTTTTCCCAATTTACCCCCTCGGTGCCGTTTATATCTCGAATGGCGATAGGTGTTTCGCAATCGCCTGCAGGTGTCGGGAAGGCAAGCACTGCGATATCACGATAATCTCGCCACGGTTCCTTGCTTGGTTGCGGTTGCGGAAGGTTTATATCTATAATTTTACCTTCGGCCTTGCTGCGACTCATAACCAAACCTCGCATTGCATTCTCGGGGGCCACCCACGGACCTCCTGCCATTGCCCAGCCGGGGCAGTTCTGCATAGTAAATCGCAAGTCCAAACGCCTACACTCTTTTGCTATATGCTGCACGGCATTGTCCCAATTCTTGCTCAATGGGAGAATTCCCTTCTCGGCTGCGGGCCAATTCAATCTGCGATGTCCGCTACCATGGAAGAATTGTACGCCCGAAATCTTCGCATCGGCAATAGCCTCCAAGTCGGAGGTTATGCCATCCAGAGTAACATGATTTCCGATAAAGTGGAACCAGGTTTCGGGATAGTGCCTCTTCTCGGGGGCATTAAACATCTTCTGCGACAGTTCGGAGTTTTGACCAATCGCCGTAGATAAAAACATCGAAAACAGAATTGCTAAAAAGGCTCTATTTTTCATATTTATCGGAGTGAAAGTTTGGTTGGTGTTTGACAATGCGTTTGACAAAGTTAACAAATATATCGAAGAGGATATACTATTTTAAGCTATTTTTTCGTATCTTCGCATATTGATTAACCTAAAAGGAACTATATTATGGTGACATTTTTGTGTTGTTTGGTTCTACTTGTTTGTGCCTACTTCAGCTACGGCAAGTACCTCGATAAGGTCTGCAACATTAACCCTAAAGCCGAGGTCCCAAGCACAAAACTCTACGATGGTGTAGACTATGTGCCAATGCCTCGTTGGCGCACCTTCCTCATTCAGTTGCTCAACATTGCCGGTACAGGCCCAATCTTCGGTGCCATACTCGGTGCTTGCTACGGCCCCGTTGCATTCTTGTGGATAACCATTGGAGGTATCTTTATGGGTGCCATGCACGACTACCTATCGGGTGTAATTCTCGTGCGCAACGAGGGTTTGAGCATTACCGAGATTGTTGCTCGCTATCTCGGCAAGGGCGCAGGTGCCTTTATGCGCATCTTCTCGGTCGTTCTGCTCCTGTTAGTAGGCGTGGTCTTCGTAGTCAGCCCTGCCGATATCCTCTCGGCCAAGTTCGATATCTTGTCCAAAAATTGGTGGTTGGCAATAATAATTGCCTACTACTTTGTCGCTACGCTATTGCCGGTCGACAAACTCATCGGAAAGATCTATCCACTCTTTGGTGTTGCACTTATTACGATGGCACTCGGTCTGTTGGGAGTATTGCTCTTTGGCGACTACACCATACCGTCGATGACACTCGAAAATCTCCATATAAACAAGGCTAATCTGCCACTTGTGCCGACACTCTTTATCACCATTGCCTGTGGTGCGATTTCGGGCTTCCACGCTACGCAATCGCCATTGATGGCCCGTTGCGTCAACAACGAGCGTGAATGTCGCTTCGTATTCTACGGCTCGATGATTTCCGAGTCGGTTATCGCCCTTATTTGGGCAGCTATCGCTATGGCATTTTTCTACGACAAGGGCGGTATCTCTGCCGTTATGGCGGGACACACTCCGGCATGGGTTGTGAATGAGATTTCGAGTACCACACTTGGCGTTGTCGGTGGTATCCTCGCAGTTTTGGGCGTGGTTGCTGCACCTATAACTTCGGGTGATACGGCATTCCGTTCGGCACGACTTATCATTGCCGATGTCTTCCATATCGAGCAGCGCACCAAGTGGAAGCGACTTGCCATTGCATTGCCACTCTTTACGGCGGGTGTAGTGCTTACATTTGTCGATTTCGATGTGGTTTGGCGCTACTTTGCCTGGACCAACCAGGCTTTGGCAACCGTTGTTTTGTGGTGCATCGTAGTCTACCTCTTCAGGGAACAGCGCAACTATTGGGTAGCTCTTCTGCCGGCTCTATTTATGACATATATCTGCTCCTCGTTTGTCCTTGTGTCGAACCAATTTGTGGGTATGGGAGCCGTTCCTATGGCCTATGTTTGGGGAGGAGTTGTTACACTTGCAATCTCCGCATATATGATCTATTCGTTGGTGCGCAGTCGCAAGAGCGAGATGTTAAAAAAGTAAAAAACTATGGGAAAGATAACATTAAAACCTACCGAAAATCAGAATTTTATTCTTCTTGGCGGAGAGTTCGCCAAGACGCTAGACCATGCCCACCATCTGGAGTCTGAGGGCGACTTCGAGGGTGCATGCAATCTCCGCTATAAGGCATTTCAGCAGATTGTCGACATCTTGCCCGAGGATGAGGCTGCGGAGTTGGACTTCTCACACCCAAACACCCGTGCCGCAATAGAGATTATCTATGGCTCAGCGGTGGATAATTTCCTCGCCGGCGATGTGGAGCTCTCGGCTGCACAGCTCGAGCTCTTGTTGGAGTGCGATAGCGAGGACCATATCGAGGCCACACCGCAGTTAGCATTGTGCTATATAGCACTCGAGGAGTGGGAGTGCCTGGAGGATATACTGCCCGATTTGGGCGATAAGAGCGCTTTCAAACCGCTTGTTGAGGCGTTGGCCGAGTTTGCTCGTACAGGCGAAGTTTCAACCGATAATTTGGCTGCTTTGCGTCGCCACCGACACCTATGCAATGAACTTGCATACCCGGAGCATCCTGCCGACGAGGCCTATTTGAAGGATATCTCATCGGAGCGACCTACACAACAGGCTCTTGCTCGAGAGATCTATCTTCGTTGCGAACCGTTGTTGTTAAAACACCAAGGCTTCCTCGAGAAGATACGATAGACGACACAAAAAAAACTACGAATTAGAAATCGTAGTTTTTTTGTTTGCTGTATTTGATATTCTCGGCTTTGAAGTTGCCACCGAAATATATCAACCTGCGGGCTGGCGATTTAATCACGATAAGCAGGTCCGTTATCGACTCTCCATCTTTGGATAGGCGAACATAGCCATCGCCCACTGTTTCCGATTTAAGTTGCTTGCTGATATCGACCTTGTGCAGAGGTTCCGCTATCTGTTGCAGATCTGCTGCGATTTTATCGGCGACATCACTCTGTGCCTCTTTGTAGAAAAGGACGGCAAACTCTCGGATATTATCGACAAACTCTTTACCGAACTCTTTGCGGAGCATCACCTTCACGGTCTGAAGCTTGAAACCTCCGTTGCAGACCATTGCCTTGACACTCTGTTCTCCACTATACCTCTCCGCAAGGCTCTCTATCTGATGATATATGGATGGAGCCGATTTCTCCTGTGCAGAGAGAGTGCCAACAAGCAACACAACCTGTGCAATAAAGATGCACACCCATCTCAAACCCCTCATAATGCTCTATTTTATAATTAAATCTTCGGTCTTGATTTTCGGTACAAAGTGAGTGCCATTTTTGCGGTAATAGGTGGTGCTTTCGCCCTCAGCAATATCTACCACTTCAATACGCTCGGCCGAACGACCAATAGCCAAAATCAGCTGGGGCTCGAGCTGAAGGTTCAATGCACGACGCACCACTTCGTGGTCGAATGCCGCAATGCAAATTCCGTTCAATCCCATCTCCACCGCACGCAGCAACATAGTTTGCGTAGCGATACCCAGATCGATATCGACATATCGGCTCTCCTTATCGGTACAAATCACCACAAAGGCATTAGGCTCGGTACCTTCGAGCGGAAGTTTCAATTCGGGCAGTGCCGCACCCATACGGATATGTGGTAGGAGAAGGTGCGCCTCCTCTTCGGTGACGAGGCGGTAACGCAACACCTGCTGATTCATTGCCGAAGGGGCCAATCGTGCTGCCTCAACAAGCGACAAGAGTTGGTCTTTGCGCACCTTGAACGAAGTGTCGAAACCTCGAGTCGAGCGGTTTTTTGCCAACAACGAAGCGAGCGACACCCTACGAGTACGCACCGAGGCGCATTTCTGCGCCTCGTACTCCTCCATCTTGCGACCAAGATAGTTATCTGCCATTTGCGGAACTATTTTTTGCTCTTCTTTGCCTTGCCAACCTTCACATCGACATAGAGAGGAAGGTGGTCAGACGCCAAACTCTCGTAGAAGACCTTGCGACCCAACACCTTGAACGAACCATTCACACCGAAGATGTAGTCGATGCAGATACGAGGATTGGTCGAAGGGAATGTATACTTGCTATCGTCTGAGAGCGTTGTAGCATACTCCTTGAACGCCACGATAGGTGCCGATTTAGGACGAGCGTTCATGTCGCCGGCAATAAATACAGGCTTATTCTTCAACTTCGAGACAACATCCTTAATAATCGCTACCGACTCAACTCGCTGCGCCTCCTTGAGCGAGAGGTGAGTTGAGATGATGTAGTACTTCTTAAGCTCAACAACGAGCATACCACGAGGCTCCTTCGGACAAGGTAAGCGGTGGAACTCTACCGACAAAGCCGGCTCCTTGGTGAGAACACCGATACCATACTTACCACCGGCATATGGGATTGTTGGGCCAAAATATGCGTGGTAGCCACCAGCAGCTTCGGCCATCTTGCCGAGCACATAGAACTTGTTACGGCGAGTACAGCTATCAACCTCCTGAACAGCCACAACATCAGGCTGTGCCTTACGAACAAGCTCACCGTTACGGGTGATATCCTTGATACCGTCCAGGCCTCCTCCGTTCTTCACATTGTACGACATCACTCGTACCTTCTGCGCCTCTGCAGTGGTAACGCCCATCAGCACCACTGCCAAAATCAAAAGAATCTTTTTCATAGTTTTTTAGGTTATTTTATCTCTTGTTTTTCATCTTTTTTGCTTTGCTAACCTTGACATCCACATAGAGTGGCAGGTGATCCGAAGCGAAACATCCGTAGATTACCTCCTCGCCGAGCACCTTGAACGATCCGTTTGTACCCAAGACATAGTCGATACATCCACGAGGGTCATACGACGGAGCGGTCTTTTTGTTCTCGTTGCTCAGCACTGTGACAAACTCCTTGAAAGCATTCATCACAGGAGTGCCTGGTCGAGCATTCATATCGCCGGCAATAAATACAGGCTTCTTAAGGTCTGACACAGCCTCCCTGATGACATCTACCTGCACGCATCGACCATTCTTGATATACTGGCCCGAGAGGTGTGTGCATACCAAGTAATACTTCTTAAACTCTACAACCAACACTCCTCTATCCTCCCTACGGTGAGGCATAGGATAGAACTTAGTCGACAAAGCGGGCTGCTTCGACAGAACACCGATGCCGTACTTGCCGCCCCTGTACTTAATTGTAGGGCCATAGTAGGCGTGATAACCCGTCTGCTCGGCCATTCTTCCGAGCACATAGTAGTTGTTGCGACGATTTACACTATCTACCTCTTGAATGGCTACAACATCAGGATTAACCTTGCGAATAACATCCGAACAGCGGTCAATGGAGGTTATACCATCCACACCCATACCGTTCTTTACATTGTACGACATCACTCGTACCTTCTGCGCCGAGGCAGAGCCCAAAGCCACCGCCACAAACGCAAACATTAAGAGTATCTTTTTCACGACAGTTGCTCTTTACGAATTAGCCTTATCGTATCCGTCACGCTTTGCGCCCCAAATAGACATAAATATCAAGATTCCGATTATAGCCATGTCGATAACGCTTACGAATACATAGTTCCATCCGTAGTTATCGGCCAACCAACCAATACCTACACCCGAAACAGCGGTCGAGAGGTAGCCAAAGATACCAACCAAGCCATTCGCTGTTCCTGCAGCCTTCTTTGTTGCCTGATTTGACACGGCGATACCAACCAGCGCCTGTGGGCCATAGATAAAGAATCCGGCCATCGCCAATACTGCAATCAAAGCCCAACCTGGAACCATTCCCGGATGGAGGTAGAACATATAGAATGCACCCATTGCAGCGCCCGCTCCGACCATACACCACATACAGGTGCGGTGAGCACGACCTGCAAAGAATTTATCGGTAGCCCAACCTGCAACAAGTGTTCCTACAATCGCCATAATCTCGAATGCACCAACTGCGGCAGCAGCCTGCTCGAAGGTCATATTGCAAGCCTCGGTCAAGAACTTAGGACCCCAATCGAGCACCGAGAAACGAACTACATAGACAAAGAAGTTAGCGATGGACAACGCCCAAACGATAGGGTTCTTGTAGACCATCTTCTGCACATAGGCACGACGAGCAGCAGGGGTATCCTCCGCATCCAACGATGTCTTCGAGCTCTCCAACTCAGGCAATCCTACCGACTTTGGAGTGTCACGCAAGAATACGAACAAGCCTAAAGCGCCAACCAATGCAATCAAGCCAGGAATCCAGAAGGCCCACTGCCAAGCACCTGTGTGCTCGGTACGGGTAACAATAGCTCGTGTGGCCTTAGCCTGAGCCTTGTCGATGTTGCACAAATTGGCAATCTCCGAAGTACCAATCTCTGCGCCGCTCTCGACCGCCTTATCCACAGCCGCCTTCACCGCCAGGAAGTTATCTCTCGAGAATGTGTAGGTAAAGACAGAGTCCTTTTTGCCCTCTTTCATCGAGCAAATTACATCTATGATGTAACCGCCCTCCTCCAAAGCCTTAGGCTCGCAAACCTTCACAACCTTACCAATCGCCTCGTTCGACTTCTTTACATCGTCCTTGAAGAGGGTTGTAACATAGTTGCTTGTGATCTTATCCACATCTTGCTGCGAGTGACTGAGGTCGGTACCCATATTGGCCATAATAAATCCACAGAGAATCGCCAAGATACTTGCACCGATAGAGTGCGAAGTGTTCCATATTGACTGCTTTGTAGCCAACTCCTTTGGAGGAATCCAGTGTGAGAGCAGTCGTGCACATGGAGGGAAACCACTACCCTGGAAGATATTGTTCAACACCAACAAAATAGCAAAAGCAACCACCAATACATGTGGTGCATTGCCAATTTCGATACCGAGCAGATGAGGTATAAATCCGAATGCAAGGCTCGCCAATGCACAAAGTGCAAGACCTATCGACATGTGATAGCGAGCATTCATGCGATCAGCCAGAATACCGTTAAAGTAACGAGAAAAGCCGTACACGAGGCCAACAATAGTCATTACAATACCAAACGAGGTGTTCGATATTCCATACTCCGCAGCCAAACCCGGCATTGCAAATGAGAAGTTCTTGCGAACAAAGTAGAAAAAGGCATAGCCAATCATCGTAACAATGATGGTGCGCCACTGCCAAATTTGAAATCTCTTTTGTGTCTGTGAATCCATAGTTTAGGTTATTTTTTCGCTAATTATTTCAATCCATGTGCCTCTCTTACCAATTCGCCAAGCACCTCAATGCTATCACAAACCAGATGTGGTTGTTTTGGTGCTGCATCGCAAACCTCCAAAGTGGTTTCGCCCGAGAGTACCAATACGCCGAATGCACCTGCATTGTGAGCCATCTCTATATCGGTGTAGATACGATCTCCCACCATAGCGACCTCGTCAGCCTCATAGCCGAAACGGCCAAGGATACCCGAAAGCATGTTCGGATCCGGCTTGCCAAGTGTAATGTCGGGACGACGGCCCGTAGCATGTGCCAAGCATTCGCAAATTGAGCCACAATCAACCAATACCACTTTCTGGTCGGTAGGACATACACGGTCAGGGTTGGTTGCGATGTAAGGTACATTCTGCGAAATCCACCACGCCGCACGGCAAAGGCGCTCGTACTGCAAGGTCTTATCAAATGCAACAACCACTACGTCAGGTATATCGTCTGCCGAGTCTGCAGTCGAGATAAAGCCGGCCTTCTCAAACTCTGCAATCATCGACGGTGTACCAAGGAGAAACAAACGCTTAGCCTCCGGGTAATGAGTTTTGATATAGTCGATGGTAGCAATAGAGGTGGTGTACATCTCCTCGCGAGTAGCCTCGATGCCGAGTTTAGCCAACTTTGCGAGATAGTCGGCAATGCCTGCCGAAGGGTTATTCGTAAGGAAAGAGTAGTTAAGTCCCAACTCCTTCACGCCACCAAGAACTCCCTTTGTATATGGGAATAAAGTAGCTCCAAGATAGATTGTTCCGTCCATATCGAGCGCAAAATGCTTCAACTTGCGCAGACGCTCCATCAACTCATCGTGAGAATAGATCGAGCGATACTTGTTAAAAGTGGTCATAATATATACGTATTAGCTTATTTTATTTTCCATTTTCGGCAAACAAAGGTAACTATTTTTAACCATTAAGCAAAACTTTACTCTATATTTTTTGCTACACATCATTGACAAAATCAAAATAATTATTACATTTGCATCAAATACACGCGCATTAGCAGACAAAATCCCTCCTCCGATTTTTCGGGGGGGGGGGATTTTGAGGTTTAATATATTGTATTACAGCAACTTACATGGGCAATAAAGGAAAATTGAATATTTTTCAATTATCCAAATATAAAATTATTCACTAACTAAAAAAACCAAAACGATGAAAAATTTGACAAAAATTTTCATGGCGGTTGCAGTAGCATTCTTCGCATTTTCGTGCGTAGCTGACGCAACCGAGGACCTCGGCGTAAAGGTCGGAGGTCAGACAGAGCTCACGCTCTCTATCGAGGAGTCACGTACTCAGCTCGGTGAGAAGGCAGGTGATGTTTATCCTGTAACTTGGTGCGAGGGCGATGTTGTTGCCGTAAATGGCGTAGCATCGACAGGCATCGAGATTGTAGGTAACGGTACATCTGCAACATTCACATTCCCTGAGGCTATCGCTCGTCCTTGGAGCGTAGTTTATCCAGCAACTACTGCAACCCCTGTAACTGAGGGTTTACAGGCAGTAACATTCCTTGCAACACAGGAGTACAAGGCTGGCACATTCTGCGATGGCGCAGCACCGATGTATGGCGTAGCTGCTGCCGCTGCTGAGGGTGAGGCTGCTCCTGCTATTCAGCTCAACCACCTCACAGGTGTTCTTCGCTTTGCTGTTAAGGGTGCAGGCGAGGTGTTGACTGCAATGACCGTTACTACCGAGAGTGGTAAGATCGCAGGTAACTTCGACGTTGACTGCGCAACAGGTGCATTGACTGCTCACGAGGATGCTTCGAACACTATCGCTGTAACTTTCGGCGAGGGCTTGACTCTTGGTGAAGAGGCTACTCCAATCTATGTTGCTGTTCCTGCTGGTAAGTATGGTGCAGTTACTGTTGTGTTGGCAACTGATGATGCAAAGAAGATGACTGCTAAGTTTGGCAGCAATGGCGAGAAGCAGATTAAGGCTGGTGTTGTTCGCGAGTTCAACGAGTTCGTATTTGTTGAGAACGATGCAGATAATCTCTGGTTCGAGATCTACACCTCTGCCGATATGTTGGCGTTTGCAAAGACCGCTGCAAACTTCCCATACACCGGTGCTAAGGTTATGGCTCCAATCGACATGACAGGTGTTGAGTGGACTCCAATCGAGGGCTTCGGTAAGATTTTCGATGGTGGTGAGTTCGAGATCAAGGGCTTGAAGGCTCCTTTGTTCGGCACTGCATCGGCAACCATCAAGAATGTGAAGTTGACCGAGGTTGACATCACAACAAATGGTGTTTTGAAGATGGGATCTATCGTAAACGTTCTCACTTCGAATGGCTTGGCAGCAAAGGCGTCGCTTACCAACTGTTCTGCAAGCGGAAAGCTTACTGTAAGCAATCCTGAGTGGACTCCAACAAGTTCGCAGGACTCAGATTCTGCTATTGTAAACTATGGTGGTTTGGTTGGTTATGCACAGGGTGCGGATCTCTCTAATTGTACCAACAATGTAACTATTACTGTTAGCCAGATGTTCTCTACTGCTAACACTTTGAAGGTTTACCCTTCTATTGGTGGTGTTGTAGGATACTCTAACAATACTACTCTCTTGGATGCTACAACAGCTGGTTCTTCTCTTACAGACTGTACTAACAATGCAGCTATCAGCTATGTTTGTACTGCAACAAGCGAGAGCAAGGCTCTTCTTGGCCGTCCACATCTTGGTGGTGTGTTGGGTTGCAGTAAAAGTAGTACAGACTTGACTCGTTGTGAGAATACAGCAAATGGAGCTATTACACTCAATGGCTACTTCTATGGTACTGATGGAGCAAGCGCCGGTCTACCTGTTGGTGGTGTTGTAGGTTATACCTATTCTGCTACTAATACCGGATGTTACAACCGTGCTAAGATTGAGCTTGATGGTGTATACAAGTCTATTATCCTCGGAGGTTTCGGTGGTTATGTAACATATTGCCACACTACCGATTGCCACAACTATGGTGAGCTTCTTATCAAGGAGAGTGCTCGTTTCCGTGGTTTGTTGGTAGGAGGTGTTGCCGGATCATTCTATGGTGATAGTGGAGCAGAGGACGACTACTCAGGCTTGTCGAATAACGCACCTATTAATATCTTGGGTTCTGCTGAAGATGACTGGACTGCATCAACTGCCGCTGAGACATCATACTATCTCCGTATTGGTGGTATTACCGGTTTTGGTCGAATTCCATCAACCGGAGGCAATGTCAATAATGAAGAAGGCGATATCACCATTTCCGGTAAACTCATCGTTGCAGCTAAGAGTAAGTGGAATGAGGAGTCTCTTACAATTGCCGGAACAGTTGCATTCAGCACAGGTGGTTCAATAGAGGGTGAGTGGAAGAATTATGGCGATATTACCCTCTCTTCTAACATCTCTTATGACGACGATGCATCAACCATATACCATCCAATCTCTATCAGTGGTGTATTTGGTCCTTGTAATAAAAATCCTGCGGCGACAGCTATCAATTATGGTACAATTACCTACAATGGTGTCTATCAGGGACATACTACCGAAGTTGAAAATGATCCGGCTGCTCTGCATATTGCCGGAATCTATGCAGGAGGTACGTCGACCAACAACTATATTGCAATGATGCCTACAAAGTCTTACAACTATGGTTCAATCATCATTGGTGAGAAGGCTGTATCGAGTGGTCACACATATGTTGGTGGTATTATATCATATACAAAATCGACAAAAGTTGCCACAGAGACCATAAACGCAGGTAATCTCATTGTCAACAAGGGTGCTACTATTAAGCTCGGTTTGAGCGTTGGTGGTTTCGCAGGTTACTTCGCAGGTGGAAATCTCTCCAATGTTTCAAATAGCGGAAATATCGAAGTAAATTGCGATGTACCAAGTGGTAAACTGCGTGTTGCCGGTATCTGCCGTATAGCTATTACAAGCAAGACAGCAACAGATGTTAAAAATACCGGAAATATTACTATTGCCGGAACATGCAATCAAGGTGTAAATGTTGGTGGTATCTTTGCCGAGATGGCTAGCGGTAGCACGGGCAAGCTTACAAGAGTGGTAAATGGCGAGCTTGGCTCTGATGGTAAGCCAGTTGCAAATAAGGGAAGTATTACCATTTCGGGTAAATGTATCTACGACAACAAAGACAATGGAACTCTCTGCTTTGGAGGACTCCTTGGTAGTGCAAACTATCAGTATCGTTTAGGTAGCATGGATGATTGCCATAACTATGGTCATATCTACTTGTCGGGAGAGTATTCCGGTAAGGTATATGGTGGTGGTATAGCTATGGCTTGCCAGAATAATAGCACTACAGTTAAAAACTGTTCGAGCGAGGGCGATATCATAATCTCGGGTAAGCAGAATAATACAAGCAATGGCCTTTTATATGCTACCGGATACTCTTACACGATTGATAAGACTATTGTCTTTACAAACTTTGTAAACAAGGGTAAGATTGAGGTTACTTCGACTGCCGATTTGAAAGAGGCTATTGTTTTGGCAGGATACTCTTATCGTATTAGTGCTTGTACATTGGATAATTGCTCGAATGATAGAGATATCATCTACAATGGTAAGAAGACATCAACAAGCAACTTGTATATGAGTGGTATCACTGGTGACCAGCTCAAATCTTTGATCATTAAGAATGGCTTTACCAATAGAGGTAATATCGAGTTTAATGGTTCAACTACAGGCGGTCATGTGTACATGAGTGGCTTAGGTACAATCAATGGAAATACACAAAAATTTACAGAGGCTGGCACAATCAAGAATGAGGGTGATATCATATTTACTGGATCATTCTCAAATGCAGACTCGAAACTCTATATGGGAGGTCTGTTTTCGTTGATACCAGAGAGTGTTACTACAATTGTAGCGAGTGAGACTGTCGATTTCGTAAATACTGGTAATCTCACATTGAGCGGATCTGTAAAGACTCATGACAATGTATTTGTAGGAGGTATCTCTGCAACTTCTTCATCGCCAATCACAGGTGCTAAGGTATTTGCCAATATTAAGGCTGTAGGTTACAATAAAGTAGGTATGATTACCGGCTCAGCACCTGGAACAGCAACTGTTTCGAAGTGCGGTATCGGTGGAACTTTCTGTAACTCACAGGAGAAGTCTGAAGAGTGGACAGATGATGAGGGTGAAACTCATGGTGGTGAGATGACTGATAAGGTTGTTACATTTGATGAAACCAACTTCTTCACCCATATCTATCGCGAGGGTAACCCTACTTCGGCTGCCGAGGCAAGCGAGTGTTACTTCTGGAATGGCAAATAAGAACTGAGTGTAGAATCGATTAAAAAGGATTTTTGTTATGAAGAAAAATATGATTTTGAGCTATTCTGCTCCTGAGTTCGAGGTTTTTGAGGTTGTTGCCGAGCGTGGCTACGGCGACAGCGCAATCCTTCCGGGATTCGGAAGCGAAAGCGACGACTTGATTTACTAAAAGAGATTGCGGGGCCTTCGGGCTCCGCAATTTGTTTTCAGCAAATCGTGTGTTACCCACCCCCAAACCCCCTCCTGTGAGGTGGCTTGTCGCTTCGCTCCATTAAGAGCAATTGCGGGGCCTTCGGGCTCCGCAATTTGTTTTTAGCACCATTAGCCATTGGCCATTAAGCCATTGGCTTTTTTATAGGACTGAATAGGACTGAATAGGACTGAATAGGGTTGTTGCGATACAGCTTGTAACAAAAATAGGGTGCCCAACAATCATTGGGCACCCTATTAATCGATATTCGATGTTGTCGGCTATTACAACCACTTCTTATATCGGAAATATCCCATTGTAAGGCCCGACGCCAAGACCATAAGTCCGATGGCAAAGATGTAGCCTAGCGGTAGATCCCAGCCATTAGGAAGGGTATATACCCACTCCAACTCAGGCATTACTCGGAAGTTCATTCCATAGATACTTGCTACAAGTGTTGCAGGCATGAAGACTACGGCTGCCACCGAGAAAATCTTTACAACCTCGTTCTGCTCGATGTTGATAAGGCCGAGGGCCGAATCCTGGATATAGTCCAATCGTTGAAACGAAAAGTCGGTGTGCGAAATCAACGAATTAACGTCCTTGATCATCAATTGCAAGCGCGGATAGATATCGTTAGGGAAGCGTTCACTACGCAAAATACCCGATAGGATTCGCTGGCGGTCAAAGATGTTCTCTCGCAGAATCATCGTGCGCTCCTGCAAGGTGTTGATGCGGTGGATTACAGCCTTGTCGATAGACTCCTCCTTGCTGATGCCCTTCGAAAGCGACGAAACCTGACGACCTACCATCTCCACGAGGTCGGCATCGAAGTCGATACGCACTTCAAGCAACGAAATAAGAATATGGTAGCCTGTCGAGAAACTGCGATAGTTCATCTGCAAGCGCTTCTCTGCCTCGCGGAAAGTACGCATATCGGCCTGTCGCACCGAAACCAGCACTCCTTCATTCGAAAGAATGAATGATACCGGCTCAACCTCGAAACTATCGCCCGTAGGGACAAAGAAGTTCGAGTTCGAAATAATGGCATTCTCATGCTCGGAGTATTTTGAGGTGGACTCAATCTCTTCGACCTGCTGCTTAGTTTGGAGGCTTATCTCCATAAAGTTCTCGACAGCCTTCTGCTCCTTGATGGTCGGCTGCACCATATCAATCCAGAGAATATCATCAAAGCCGAGATCGTCGAAAAGCTCGGTGTCGGCATTGCGGATAATCTTATTGTACTGCTTCAAATAGATAGTAATCATCTCTTTTCCTTGTTTTTACAGAGGGTTTAACTTCGATTGTTGTTTGAAAGCGTGTTCGGTGGAAGTTTTGTCAAGAGCCCGAACACCCGATTACATAGTGGTCTTCTTGTCAATGTAGGCACGACCACAACCTACCTTCAACCGGGATTGACCTTCGGCTCAACTTTGAGGCCGTAGTCCCAGAACTTTTTAAGTGCGTTGTGCTTTTGTATGTCGAACAAAAAGTCGATATTGCGTGTGAGATATTCGTAGGCATACTCGCGCTCAGCGTACTCGCTTTCGAGAATAGCCTCGTAGATGTGCTCGATGCCGAAGGTGAATGCCGCCTGCAACTCGTCGCGTACCTGGTACGAAAGTCCCTTGCGCGCCACCCATACGGCAAATGTGAAAGGTAGCTTTGTTACCTTGTGCCACTCCTTTGCCAAATCGTAGGTGTGAGTAAATTTGCCCTCGTGATCGAAGACCTTATCTCCGATAAGCAGGAAACCGTCGCCTTCCTCTGCATTGTCCAGTTGCGCGTAGTCGCTCATGGCAATCCATTCAGGCTCGATATGCCAAAGATTTTTTGCGAGGTAGCCACATAGCTGCACCGAAGTCTTCGAATGGGCATCGAGGAAGATGCGACGCACCTTTTCGATTGGCGAATTGGTCATGACGGTAACGGTGCGTACCTTGTCTATGGCACCAATGCAGTAGTCGGTAACTATCTCTGCATCAGTGAGTGACGGTACCATAGCCGCAGGTACAAGCGCAATGTCGGCTTCGCCTTCGAGGAACTTTTGATAGCATGTAGCAGGAGGTGCAAGCAGTAGTTCGGCACCGAGATTAGAGTGGTGTCGAAGTCCATAGATGAACGGTATCGTATTCAAATACGACACTGCAATTATTTTTGCATTTACACCCATCATCCATCTTCGTAAACTTTAAATAATACTGCTTTATCAGTGCAAAGATAAGCAAATTTTATACAGAGTGTTCTCGATTAGGGTAAAATTTTTAGAAAAAATGCAATTTTTATAGTCAACACAATTGTTTAACTATGAGATATTTGCCGTTATGAATGGGTAAAAAAGTTAGAAAATTTTCGCTGAAACTCTTGACAACCCCTATTTTCGGATTATATATTTGCACCGTCAATCGACGTCAATCGACACGAGGTTTTCAACATAAGTCAATCTGTTGTTAAAAACCTTTTCAACTTCCCAAATTGCTGACTGTTCGGAACATTCCTTATGTTTTTGACAGACACTAACAAACTTTTAACACATTTAATAACATTTTTTAACCTATGAATCGTGCCTTTTTATGCAGCGCGATAGAGAGGTTGTCTTCGAAGTGTGGCTACTCATTCCAATTGAATGATAAGTCATACTATCCGACCACCGTCTGTCAATATCCGTCTGCCTTTATGTTGCAGCCCGAATTTTTGAGTATGGAAGGGCGAAAACATGGAAAAATAGCCTACAAAGTAACTTTACGACTTGCTCATCAAGGCGCAAAACTCTCCCCTACGGAGCGAAATGCTCTGCTCAACAGAATGGAGGAGCAAATGATGCAACTATTTGTTGAGCTCTCGCAAGCGGAGTGTGTAGCTCTGGTGGAAAACCTGACCATTGCTCCTTGTGCCGAGCCGATAGATTCTCATGGAGCTGTTGCCATCGAGGCAAAAGCTGATGTTATAACCATCTTTTAACTAAAAAACGTTGATAACGATGAAAATTACGAAAGAATCAAAAGACTTCTCGCCCTTGTGCGGAGGAATCTTCTTCGAGGTAGATGCCGAGCAGAACGAGCCTGTAACTGTTACGGCAGAGATTGTCGATGTCGAAACAGGAGAGGTTGTAGCAACGCAACATCTCCGCGAGATAATCTCAGCAAAGGTAAATATTGCCCCTTATGTGGAGCGTTTTAATGGGTATGCTCCAATCCCTTTGCGACAGACAACCTTTATGGAGGTTCCGACAGCCTCATATAAGCTCCGCATAGATAATATCGAGTCGGAGAAGGTTGCTCTATCGGTCAATCGTTGCGAAGCGCCGTCGCTTCCGGCAGTGATTTCGTCATTCCCTCTTTCCCGCCGAATTGCCCATGGCGAAAATGATGAAATTTTGATTATGGTCGAGAGCGGCAGAACCATATCGGCACATATAGTTGCCGATACGGGAGAATCGCTTCACTTGGAACACCTTTCTACAACAGGAGTGGCAACACTCGTTATCTCTGCCGAGGATTTCGGTGAAGATGTCCGCTTGCTGGATATCACACTATGTTGCGACGGGGAGGAGTTCGGCTCGTTGAGTTATAAGGTTGTGCATGCGCACAAAACATATACTCGCTTGGCGTGGATATCCGACTGCGGATCAATTGAGCGATACACCTTCCCGGTATCCTACAAGAGTGTACACTCGGCAAGCAAACAGATTATTGCAACAGCAGAAGGTGTTGCTACCGCAAATTGCAGAACCGAGCATAAGGTATCGCTATCTTCTCGATTTGAGTCGCAGGCAACCATCGAGGCATTATCGCAGATAGTATCTTCGCCAAAGGTGTGGATTGAGCAAAATGGCGATTTCGAAAGTGTGGGGATAACCACATCTATTATTGAACAAGACCTTTTTGGCTCTCCGAGTCATATATCTATTGATGTTTGCCTAAGGCAGAGGGAGGTGTCGCTATGATAGAGTTGTGGATTGATGAGCAGAGATGCGATATTGACCATGTGCCAGTTATCCCCATAGACTTTGATGCTACCCATCTAACCAAGGTTGAGGGCGAAAGAAGTGGTCGTATCGTAGAGTTGGTTCTTCCTGCAACCCCCGCCAATGATGCTCTGTTCGGAACCTCTCGCGACATATACGCTCAAAAGCGTTTTAATATGGAACATCACGTTGCCCGTATCGAAAAAGATGGTGTGTCGATATTTGGTGGCACGGTGTATCTTCTAAATACCACTATCACAGAGGGTATGAACGGCTGTTACTCAATCCGTATCAACGAGGGTGGTGCCGAGTGGATTGACGGTGTGGTTTACGGCTCGCTTGCCGATTTAGATATCCCGTTTGCTGAGAGTTTGAATATGATGACTATTGCAAACTCTTGGGAGGGTGATAGTGCTGTGCGCTTCTTGCCTGTATATCGCGGAAACTATCTGCCTCACTACTCATCTTCATCGGCCATACCCGTTGAACGCGTCTTGCTAACCGATGATTATCACCCATTCATCTCGATTGCCGATATGGTGCGAGCGATGTTTGCAAAATCCGGATACATAGTTCGTAGCAACTTCTTTGAGAGTGAGTTAGGGCGCTCGTTGTATATGAGTGGCGAATATGCCCGTACCAATAATGCTTCGGCAAAAGCAAAATGCGATTTTCTTGCCCGTCGAGCAGAAGAAGGAACGACTACCGCCGATTTTGCAGGCATGGTATATACCTCGACATCGGTTGCTGCTCACTCGTTGGGCCCGATTGTGGATACGGCAAATCCCGAAGCGATTGATGCCTCCGGTGTTGCGATGAGTGATACCTTTTGTATAAATGAGTCGTTCTCGAAAAATAGTGCAGGTAATATATGTTTTACGCCGAAGGTTGCAGTCAATGCAGGATTTATTCTCCATCTCGAATACTCTTCCGAGTATGAGATTCTTTCGCGTGAGAGGTTGTGCGGGTTTGATGTCGTGGAGGGATTAGATGGAGAGAGAGTAGAGGTAGCTCTTGCGAATAATTGCCACGACTTCCGTGGAGAAACCTCGACCAATATGAAGTATAGGGCAATCGTATTCGACCATGTAGAGAATCGTCAATATCAACTCTCGGCGAACTTAGTTGACAACTCTATCGTGGGTATAAAGAGTTGGTCAACGCGCTCAATGTTGGTAACAACTCCTTCAACTCAGATCAAAACCATGACTCTCTATTATCGCGATAGCGAGCAGGAGAGCTGGCGACGCTATACGGGGGATTGGGCCCTCTATGCCGGATATATCGACGAGCGAGGAATGGTTGATGTGGAGATGGATATACGACTTGCTCCACAGGAGATCGCGGCGGGCGAAAAGTTCCTCCTCGACAAGTTCCGCTTCGGAGGAGCAAAAGCAGGCATGAAGTTGATTGTAGGCACAGGTACATCGTTGCGACCATACTTTACTTCGGTACCTGGTTACGGCTCGATGTTGGAGTTCAAGGATATTGCACCTCGAAATATCCGTCAGGTAGATCTCCTCTCTGCCCTCGGAGATATGTTTAATCTGGCATTTTACACTGACCGTAACCTCAAAGAGATATATATTGAGCCATTGGAGTCAATCTATCAAGATGCGGAAGTGGTGGATTGGAGCAAGCGTATAGATCTTTTGAATGGAGTGTCGGTGTCTGACGCAGGATTAGATCTCCCGCAAGATGTCGTATTGGCCTATATTGATGCGGATAAAGCTTCGCAAGACTTTAATAAAGCGAATAATACCACCCTCGGCAGATGGAGCTTCCGAAATCCGCTATATGGCACAAAACGCTCGACTCATAGAGTTGGTGGAGGATTGTTTACAACGACGTTGAACACCTCTAATATACTTGCTAATGCCCCATCGGCGTCTGTCATGCAAGTCGGTGATGTCGGAGGCGAAAGCGGTGAAGCGTATAATACATTCACTCCGCGTATAGTATGTTACAAGGGGTTACGCGATCTGCCAAACGGAGAGAGTTGGGGATCGAGCGACATATCCGGTAAATATCCTTATGCTGCGTTCCTCGACGAGGAGAGTATCAATCTCTGCTTCGAAAATCGCAACGGAATAGAGGGGCTGCATCGCTATCATCAGCCGATGTTGCTGCGTCAGCGTGATAGTCGAAAGGTTACGCTCGACCTCTTCCTCACAACGGCGGAAACAGCCAATCTCTTTACGGTTGATGGTACGAAACCATCTGTGCGAACAAGATTTCGCTTTGATATTCAGGGAGAGAGTGCACTGTTTCGTCTTGTGAAGGTGGAACAATGGGATTTGGAGAGTAATATCGTGAGATGCTCTTTTGAGCAGGAGTAGAACATTTAACAAAACTATAATTTGATGTGTAGCGAACAGAAATTATTGATTTCACTCTTGAATAAGGTGCAATCAAAAGGACTTGTGGGTGCTGTCGAGCATATGTGGAAAGAGGGTTTGCTCGACAGAAGGGCTATCGAAAGACTCTATATCAGCACCGAGGTAGAGCGTCGAGTCCGAAACGGGGAGACTAAAACAAGAGTATTCGAACAGCTATCCATCGAATTGGGTTGCTCGTACGAGAAGGTTCGTGCTGCTGCTTACCACAAACAAAATTTAAGAACAAGAAATGGAAACACAAATTAAAATTACAAATGAGGCCTCGGTGTGTCATATCGACATCGAGGGAGTTATCGGAGTACCCGAGCAAGAGCAGTTTGCCGATACCTCACACAGTGTTGCCACCTACGAGCGACTACGCGAGGAGATTGATAAAATCAAGAGTATCGAAGCTGACGAAATTGTCGTGAATATTCGCTCGACGGGAGGTGACGTCAATGACGCGCTGCTCATATACGAGTCGCTTGCAGCTCTCGATGCCAAGATTACTACTCGTTGCTACGGTTATACCGCTTCGGCTGCAACAATCATAGCGCAGGCTGCAAGTGAAGGGTGTCGTGAAATTGCCTCTTCGGCGCTCTATCTTGTACACATGTCGAGTAGCGTGGTCGAAGGTAATGCATCTGATTTGACGGAGCGAATAGATCTCCTCAAAAAAACCGATGATCGTATTGCTTCACTCTATGCTATGCGCTCCGGTCACGAGAAACGAGTATTCGAACTCCTTATGGGACAGAATGGTGGACGTGGCCGCTGGCTTGCTCCCGAGGAGGTTGTTGAAGCAGGACTTGCCGATAAGATTATTGGTGGAGAGGAGAGTGCCAAGCACACAAGTATTATCGAGAAGGTAAAGGGTTGGCTATCTCCGTCAAACAAAAAAGAGAAACCGGCTTTGCCGACCTCCGACGTAAATGTCTTGCATCTTCCCGAGAATGCATACGCCTCGACCATCGTGCTCGAAGAGGGGCAAAATGGTGTAAAGAAGAGTAAAACAATCAAGCGCGAAGATCCTTCACTCGAAGGTTCCGCACTGTCGCACAATGCCACAGCCTACGCTGAGGATATATATAGTCTAAAAGCCAGAGGGTTGTAACAAACGTGCAAACAACATTTAACAAAACAGACACAAATCAACGAAAACAAACATTAAAACTTTAAAAATTTATGATTATCGAAAATTCAAAAACCTATGATGTAAATGAGGTAGAGAACCTCTTTTTCCGTCCATCTTTTTGTGGCAAATCGGCTGAGGAGTTGGGTATCCGCGTCCTCTACAATATGCCGATCCCGACCAAAGTGCCTATCTTCTTCCATCGCAACAATATCTTGAAGGAGTTCTCTTCGGGTTGGCAGGGTGGCACCTCAGCTACAATGCAGCAGAAGGAGATCACGATGTCGAAGTTGAAGGCCGAGTCTTCGTATTCGGCTGAGTCATACTTCTCGACGATTTACGAGTTGCTCACCAACTCGGCAGATATCAATCTTGGCGATTTGAGTGGCACCGACCTCGAAAAGGCCGAGACAGAGCTCTTCCGTCGTGCTATTGCCGAGAGCATCTATGCCACAATGTGGTTTGGTGATACCGAGGGTGATTTGTCGGACTTTACCGGCTTCACAGGTTTCATACGTAAGGTCATCGATATCAAAGAGATTGAGGATCCAACATCGAACATCGTCATTGACATTGACTCTCCGGTTATAGACATTGAGGAGATTTTGCAAGATGTATGGCTTCGAGCAAGTGATGAGCTCCGCGCTTTATCGGCAGACGGCAACTTGGTATATTTCGTAAGCTCGGATATCTACGATGCATATCGATTCTATCTCGATAGAAATGGTGATCTTTCGAGTGTAGCGGGTGGTCGTCCCGAGCTCTTCTTTCACGGTATTCCTATGGTCGAGATCCCGGCAAATCAGTACGATGTAAGACGAGCAGAGTCGTTCTGTATCCTTACAGACCGTCGAAACTTTATCTTGGCACTCAATACTGCCGATTCGCCGGAGAAGGGTATCCATATGTGGTACAATCCTGATGAGATGGAGAACCGTCAGCGTGTGGTATTCCTTGCAGGTACAACCATTGCAGATGCTAATCTCGTGTCTGCAACCATCTACGATGAGGGTGTAAGCATCGAAATGTAATGGCTGTGAACAGAAATCATAAACCCATTGGAGGAGTGGAGAGTGTAGCTCTCTACTCCGCTGATGCGGTGCAAACGGCTCTGTTTTCGGGTGATGGTTGCGAGGTTGTGTTCGACAAGGATCCAATCGAAGTGCCTCTATTGGAAGATGCCTCAAAATATGAGGAGTGCTCTAATTTGGAGAATGGGGTAATCTCTATTTCGCATCTATTGCATATTGTTGCCGAGAGAAACAATGCCGAAAATTGGCTCGATGCAGATTTTATTGAGCAAGCCTCATTTGAAGGTTTTGTAGCAGTCATATCGCTATGCGATGGACGGCGATTACTTGCAGGTTACTCGGCGCAATTCGGAGAAGAGTATCCGTTGCGACTCGAAAATATAATCTCCACATCGGGTACCAACCTTGGCGAGATACCAACCGTTGCGCTACGACTTGTATCGCACGATACGGAGTTTTCACCGCAGATTATATAATCACTAACACAACATTCTACGACATGGAAAACGCAAAAACAAAAAATATAATTTGCACCTCTGCACAAAATAGTGCCGATGCCTTATATGCACTCTCTGCGACAAAGGTCGAGAGCAAAGAGTTTTGGCGATGGGGTACGGATAATAATCTCCCCGAAGCATTGGCGATACTGTCAAGACGCTCGACGGCGCATCGTCGCATAATAAACGATAAGGCAGACTATATCTCCGGCAAGGGGTTTAACTATGATGCTACAACTCCGTTGTTGGGTAGTATCGTGAAGCGTGCC
>JAZRGH010000092.1:0-20425 GCA_045644085.1 Alistipes sp.
TACGGATTTATTATCGCCGAGGACGGCAAGGAGATTTTTGTACATTACACCGGTATCGTAAAGGAGGGATTCAAAGCCCTGAACGAGGGACAACTCGTAACCTACGAGATCGGAGAAGGAGATAAAGGCGCACAGGCCGTAAATGTACAACTTGTTCCAAAAGAGTAGCGAGGAACAACAATGTTTTCGACTGCTACAAAAAGATGAGGGTGTTCAAAATCAGTTGAACACCCTCTTTCTTATATAAAGTTGTATGGTAAAAAACTATTTATTTAGAATCTGAATGCAAAAGTTAATGCAATATTGTGATTAACAAGATCCAAACCATACAAAGGACTCGCATTCGGCTCATTATCGCCAAGCTTTGTATAGAACGAGTAGTAGTCCGAATATTGCGTTTTGCGATATTGGTATGCCACATCTATTGAGGTAACCTCACTCAGACGAAATCCCAAACCTGCCGAGGCGTGCCACATTTTATCGGCCATAGGCTCCGAGAAAGCTACAAAATTGAATCCATCAACCAGCACATTTGTTCTATATCCGCCACCTGCTCGCAATGACAACCAAGGCGCAGGTTTCACCTCGATACCCGCACGGAGCGTGTGAGTACCCTTCAAATTATAATGGAACGTATCATCGGTATAGCCCGTATCAGTCGGCGAGTAATTGAGTTTCAAAGCTCGATAAGCATCATACTGATAATCCACCGAGATTACGGCATACGGTCCAAACGAATACGACAAGCCCGCGAGCAATCGTGTAGGAGTAGAGAAGGTCCAACGATTTTCGCCTCCGTCCTGCAAGGTAGGGGTTTCGTAGTCGGCATATACATATCCGTTCTCGACAATCCAATCGTTAGGATTTGAGCCCGCACTCAATGCCGCCGAAGAGAGTGATGCCGAATAGCGATACGCTATCGAGTAGTAGGTCGGAGTATGTACCGCAAAGCCTATACGCAATGACTCGACAGGGCGTACAACAATACCAAACTTGGCTCCGACACCCGAACCATTGACATACATCGACTGCCCAAAGCGGAAATCTTGAAGCTGGTACGGATAGTCTGCCGCATTTGGAGCTTTACCCTCCTCGTAACCTATATACTCATCGTAATATATGGTCTGATTACGCGAAATACTCTGTATATCGAATGATGCTCCGAGATAGACTACGTTGCTGATATTAAAACCGAAAGCAAACGAGAATTCGCCTGCCGAACCTCGACTTTGAAGGTTCGTATATTGCGACATCTGTGCACCGGGAGCAATCTCGTCCGGATACCAGCCATTTGCCCCCATATTGATCAAGCCACCTTTATACGCCATAACAGTACCCCAATAGTACGGATTCATATCGTAGTCGAAATAGCCGTTAGGATCGGTGATTTTATTGTTCGAGTTGATACCCAATCTGCCACCATTCGCAATATCGGCAAAGGCATCAGCAAGCGAAGATATCGTCGCAGGACCTCCATACGAGATATTGTAGTTGTAATCGGCAGTCTTATTGTAGCCGAAAGCGAAATTTATGGCCGTTAGTTTGCCCGCACCTTCATATACCTTGAACGTTGCACCAAAGTTGTTGATGGCAAAGCGGGTATTGTTATTCTTGGAGGTATCGTAAGCATTATAGTTCTTGGCATGCGTAACGCCCAAACCCAATGTCGCCGATATCTCGTTGCGCTGATACATGCCAAAGCCCGCAGGATTGTATCCAAACGATGCCATATCGCCACCGAGCGATGTGAAGGCTCCACCCATACCCATAGAACGGGCAGTGCCTACCGACTCACGTTGCGACAACGAGAGAATAGACGACGCAGGAAGGATATCTCTATTGAAGAGTATTCCTGATGTATTTTGTGCCTGCACAGCCACCATCGAAGCAAGGAGGAGTGCCACTACCGAAACAATCTTTCTCATAATTCAGCCTGTTTAAGCGTTAAAATTATCTGCCTCGCGAATTGCCCGCACTCGGAGTTGATGAGCGATAGCTGCTACCACTTCCGCCAGAGTACGATGATCCACTACTATAACTACCTCGCGAACTCGATCCCGAATTTGAAGAGCCGCTGCGATACGACGAACTTCCCGAATTGGAGCTACCACGATACGACGAGCTGCCACTTCCATAATTGCTCGAAGATGAGCCCCCACGATATGCCGGTTGCGATACTCGACCATTTGAAGGTTGAGAAGGTCGAACATTACCACCTCTGTCCGCAGGTCGCGATGCTCCCGGATTGCGTCCAACAACCATGCCCGGACGATTGTGATGATGGCCGGTGTTACCTACACTACCCGATCCCGCATGTGGCGGACGATGGTGTGGCGGACGATGATATGATGGGCGATGCGGATAGTGTGGATACGGATATCCCCAGCCCCAATAATATGGATTATTCCAACCCCAATTCCACGACCAACGGTAACTATATGGGGTATTCCAATAGTAGAACGGATCGTTCCAACCATAGTACCAACCATACGAAGGTGCTACAACTGCGCCCCATGAGCCGAACATAGAGGTTATATATTTCGGCTCCACCCAAATCATATCGCCCGAAATCATAACATTATAGAATGCAGGATCATAGGCCGAAGCATAGAAAAAGGCGTCGGAGTAGCGCAACGAGTAGTACGATGACGGCATACGGTAGGTTGGCGACGAGAAGCCGTAAAGACGACGAGCGTATGCGCTCTCGTATGAGTCCGCAAGAACAGCATCGAACCCATTAAGGGAGCTTTCATCGTTGATTGTTACGCCCTGCTTTGCAGCCTCGGCTTTAATCTTTGCCAAGTTAGCCTCGTATTGAGCCTGCTGCGCTTCGTATTGCGCCTTAGCAAGTTCGGCCTCCGCCTTTTGGCGATTGGCAATGGCTATTTTGTTGTGCACAGAGTATAAATCGTCCGAATACGAAACATTCTGCCATGCTGCGGCACAACCCGACAAGAGCAAAACCTGCACCAAAATTACGACTGTTATTACTACCTTTCTCATAGCTATATAGTTTATCTATATACTAAACGAATAAAAGCACGATTTAGTATACCACAAATATAGTACATATATTTATGAAAAACTACTACAAAAGAGTTATACCGCAAAAAAAGTGCAAAATATTATTACAAATTATTGGAATTAAAAAATAAATTCGTACATTTGCAACCGCAAAACGCATTGGAAAGATGCCGGAGTGGTCGATCGGGCCGCACTCGAAATGCGGTGTACGGGCAACTGTACCGGGGGTTCGAATCCCTCTCTTTCCGCAAAAAAAACGAAGCAAGGAGATGTCGAAGAATTTCGACATCTTTTTGTTTTGTAACACTGCGACACGCAAACTTGTTTGTGAGGCGTAGTGGTATGAAAACAAAGGTGGTTGATTTATCAACTCCTTGCGGAGTGAGAATTTTGCAAGGAGCCCCGCGGCGAGCGAAGGGAAAGACGAGCAGACACGAAGTGGCTACGAAGTCAATCCCTCTCTTTCCGCAAAAACGTTAAAAGGATGTCGAATTTTCGGCATCCTTTTAGCGTTCATATTATCAAACTATTCGCAAACTACAACCTCATTCTCACTCTTGATCTCCTCATAGAATTTAGCCAACACTACCTGATAGTATGGATAGAGCCAGAGCAACGGAATACCCAATGCCAATATAGAGAGCAAGGCAAAACCGAGATAACCCAGCAGGATAAGGAAAAGTTGCATCTTATGGCCATTCATCATCTTCATACTCTGATTGATAGCCTCGTTTGCGGTAAGTTCGGGATTATCCGCCAAGATATACGGAGCAAGGCTATACGACAAACTCTTGATGATACCCGGCACGATAAGGAGCATAGTCCAAAGCATCGTAAATATCGTAATTAGCAGATACAAGCCCATCGACTTGCCGTAGCATGGTTTTTTGAATGCATTGAAGAGATCCTTCACTTTAAGAGTCTGCTCTCCGCGCACAAAATTCAAGAAGAGCATAACTGCCGAGAAGGTCAACGGAAAGACAACCAAGATAGATGTGAGCATGCTGAGAGCCTGAACCAACAAGCCATTTTCATCGCCTATTGACTGTCCCAGCGACAATCCTATTGTAGTTGCAACTAATGAGCAGGCATACACCAACAAGAGAAATACGATTGTTACGCCCACTGCCGACCCCCAATTACCCTTCATAAAGGCGAGGGACTCCTGTCTGATTTCTGAATTTGTTTTCATAGTTTTATAAATTTAGAGATTTTTTAGTATCCTCTGCGAATACGATATTTGCGAGCCGCCTCTCGTTCAAGTTTCATCTGTTTAACCTTATTGACACTCTGTCGCCAGAAGAGGTATGCCGCACCGAACAACGCAACGCAAACGCCCAATGCTATAAAATCGTTGGTATCAACAGCTACCTCGCTATCGAAATAATCCATCACAATAGTGATAAGCAGACCACCAATAGCTCCGCCAATCATTGCCAAGAGCGTAGCCCAACGATAACGTGGAAACAACTTGTATAGTGCACGCAAAATAGCCTCGCCAAGAATCAACACCGAGATACAGCTCAACGTCTCGCTCACGATATGCGCTGTCTCGGGCTCCATCGGAACAAATTTGCTGATAAGTTTCTCGCCGATGGCAAACAGAAAGAATAGAGCCATCTCTACGCCCCCAATGCGCACACGCCACAGATTGAACGATATGCCGTGATTAATCTTACGCAGCTTCTGTATAAAATTAGCAGTTTCCATCACTCTTTTTTCTTTTTCTTGATGCGTCCACTCTTACGCAGAGCCTCGGCAATTATATATTGCAACTGACCGTTGGTGGAGCGGAATTCATCTTCCGCCCACCTCTCGATCGCCTCCATCATCTCGGCATCTATACGAAGTACAAAACTCTTTGTAGCCTCCTTTGCCATAAATTCCTTTATAATTGAGAATTGAAAATTGAGAATTGAGGATTAAAATTTATTCCCATTTATTCAAAATTGCTTATAATGAGATTATTTTTGTGCGAGACCAGGGAGCGAAAGCGGAGCATACTTGGGCGTATGTGAGCATTTCGCTACCCGCCGACTCGTGCAAAAAGAACTCATTAGAACGATTTTTTAGTGGTGCAAGGTTCCGGTATTAACCACCGGCTGCGCCGACTCATCACCGCACAATACTACGAGCAAGTTGCTCACCATTGCAGCCTTGCGCTCCTCGTCGAGTTCGACAACCTCGTCCTCCGAAAGCTTGTCGTTAGCCATCTTCACCATCGAAACTGCACCCTCGACAATCTTCCCACGAGCAGAGATA
Organism: Alistipes sp.; assembly: GCA_045644085.1. Lineage (GTDB taxonomy): Bacteria > Bacteroidota > Bacteroidia > Bacteroidales > Rikenellaceae > Alistipes. The sequence continues at coordinate 5,287 of JAZRGH010000092.1, forward strand.
ATAGCATCTGCCTGCTGACGGCGCAACATCACGGCTGCAATCTCAGGAGCGTATGCGAGATAGTTGATACGAGCCTCGACAACCTCGATACCTGCCATTGCAAGACGCTCGTTAAGGCGTGTTTCGAGCTCCTCGTTAATCTCGTCTGCATTCGAGCGGAGCGTAAGCTCCTCGTTAGCTACGGTATTGTTATCGTAGGCATAAAGGCCTGCCACCTGACGCAATGCAGCATCGCTCTGCACGGCAACGAAATTTTCGAGAGCCTTCATACGACCATTTGCGGTAACGGTAACCTCGCCCGTAGCAACCGGAGTATCGATATCGAACACAGCCTTATAAATCTCGTTCTCACGAATACGCCACACCAAAACCGAACCGATAATAATTGGGTTACCCTGCTTGTCGTTCACCTTGATAGGCTCGGCGTTGAGGTTACGGGCACGAAGCGAGATATTCTTCTTGGTCATAAATGGATTAACCCACCAATAACCCGTCTGCACGAAGTTGCCACGATACTCGCCGAAGAAGAGCAACACACGCGCCTCGTTAGGCTCCAACAACATAAATCCGCACGATGCGATAATCGCCCACAAGAAGATAATTGCGCCAGCAACAACTGCGATAGCGTCGTAAGGCGCAGCAAAATTAACACCACCATAGATTGCAAGCGCAGGACCGCCAATCCACGACAACAACACGATGAACAACATCGCAAATCCGTTCATCTTCCAACCCGAATAGAGTTTGTTCTGATTCTTCTCCATAATAATAAAGTATTAAAGGTTTATAAGTTTTTCTTTGCCATTAGCCATTGGCTTTATTTGTTCTTTCAAATTCTCAACTCTTCACTCTCAACTCTCAACTAAAATAGTATCATTTTGATATCACAAAGTAAATGCAAAAATTTTCATTTTCCAAATAATTTTCGAAGAATTTTTCACGGAAAATAAAAAAGCCCATCTAACTGCGTTAGATAGGCTTTCGGCTTTTAGCCATTGGCCATTAGCCATTAGCTTTTATTTGATGACTAATGAGTCACTTCAACTTCTGCGTTAGGATTGTGCTTGTATTTGAAAACAAGTGCGAACAAAACTGCTACAACGAGAGCATAGCCTGCAAAGATATACCACGAGAGAGGCCAGCCCCACTTGTCGACTACCCAACCTGCCACATACGAGCCGATAAATGCTCCGAAGCCGTTGGTCATAATCATAAATACGCCCTGCGCACTCGCACGAATCTCAGGTGCAGTCTCCTTCTCAACATAGAGCGAGCCCGAGATATTGAAGAAGTCGAATGCCACGCCATAGACAATCATCGAGAGGATAAACATCCAAACGCCTGCGCCAGGGTTTCCTGCGCCAAGCAGACCAAAGCGCAATACCCACGCAAACATCGAGATAAGCATCACATTCTTAATTCCAAACTTCTTCAAGCAGAACGGAATGAGGAGGATACACAAAGTTTCGGAGATCTGCGACAACGAAATCAATATTGTCGAGTGCTCAACGCCGAAGGTGCCGAGATACTTATCGCCATGAACTGCAACATCGCCAAAGCTCTTGATATAGCCATCGGCAAAGGCGTTGGTAATCTGCAACGACATACCGAGCATCATCGAGAATAGGAAAAATATCGCCATCTTATACTCCTTGAAGAGAGCAAAGGCACGCAAACCGAGAGTGTCGATCCACGACTTCGACTCCACATTGCGATTAACCTCGCACGAAGGGAGCGAGAAGCAGTAAAGACCCAAAACTATGCCCAAGCCTGCCGAGAGGAGCATCTGTGCCGACGAGAGTCCGAAGCCCAACAAATCGACTGCCCACATTGCGCAGATGAAGCCCACTGTTCCCCAAACACGAATTGGAGGGAAGGCCTTTACAGTATCAAGACCCGCCTTGTTGAGGGCATTGTATGCAACAGTATTGCTCAAAGCGATAGTCGGCATATAGAACATCACGCTACACAACACCAACGGATAGAGTGTTTCATACGAGTTCTGCATAGATGCTGCCACCATAAATGCCGCAGCGAGGAGGTGCGAAATACCCAAAAGTCGCTGTGCCGGAACCCAACGGTCTGCAATCACGCCCATAACGGCAGGCATAAAGAGCGAGGCGATACCCATAGTAGCAAAAAAGCTACCTATCTCTCCGCCCGAGAATTTAAGTGTTCCACCCAAATAGGCGCCCAACGAAATCAGCCATGAACCCCACACAGCATATTGCAGGAAGTTCATCACGATAAGACGAAATTTGATGTTTTTCATAAAAGTAGTTTTATTTATTTTGTTACAAAAATCGGAACAAACTTTGTTCTTTATGGCAAAGATAACAAAAAGTTGCAAATTATGCAAAATAAAAAGACCCCTGCTTTTGCAGAGGTCTTCGAGTTGGGCTACCAGGATTCGAACCTAGAATGACAGGACCAGAATCTGTAGTGTTACCATTACACCATAGCCCAATTGCTGATTGCGAGTGCAAAGGTAGATATATTTTTTATTTTCGCAAAGATTTTTCAAAAAAAACATCGCAAATAGCAAAAAATATAGCAAAAATCTCTACTACTCAGAAAAAAGCGACACTTGTTCGGTGTTGCTCTATCGTTTTGCCCTAAGGCTCTACTTCTTGGTTATCTTAATGACATAGCCACCTGCCGGAGCCATATCTGCAACAACCTTACGCGATGCAGGCAGTGATACAATCTCGTGGATATAGTCCTCTCCGAGCTTATCGGCATTTACACCATCTCGGAACACCTCGGCTACATATTCACCCTCGCCGATAATCTTTGATAAATCGACCTCTACCTTACGAGCCGTCCAATCATTCACCACTCCGACATACCAGGCGTTGCCACTGCGACGAGCCATAGCCACATAGTCGCTAAATACTCCGTCGAGCGCTACCGTTTCGTCCCAAACAGTCGGGTACTCGGCAATAAATTTGGTACACTCCACCTCTCGCTCATAGAGAATCGGCGAGTCGCACAACATAGCAAACGGAGCGAAATAGACCGAATACATAGCCAACTGACGGCAACGAGTACCAAAACTCATAGGTGCACGATAGCATGGATAATAATTCTTCTTGTTTACATTACGCATTGCACCTTGTGTGTAATCCATAGGACCCGCCACCATACGCAAATACGGAATCTGCAAGTCATACTCCACCATATCGTATCTTAACGAGCGTTTGGTCTTGTTACACTCCATACCGAGTACAGCCTCGAAGTTGACAATATTCGGATAGGTACGATTCATACCCGTAGGCTTAGGACAACCATGGAAATCGAGCATCAACTTATACTTGGCAGCTATCTCGGCAAGTTTGTATTGAAAATCAACCATCTGAGCATCATCACGGTCAAGGAAATCGACCTTGAAGCCCTTGACTCCCATCTTGGCAAAATGGCGACAAACCTCTTCCTCTTTGCCTACAACGGCGTTGTAGCCTGCCCAAAGGATAATGCCGACGCCCTTCGAGTTGGCGTGATTGACAATATTCTGCAAATCTATTTCAGGTATAACCTGCGTAAGGTCGTTGGCATACTTTACTGCCCAACCCTCGTCCATAATTACATACTCGATACCATATTTTGCAGCAAAATCGACAAAGTAATTATATGTTTCGGTATTGATACCTGCCTTAAATGGCACACCCATCAAGTTCCAGTCGCTCCACCACTCCCAAGCAACCTTGCCCGGCTTAATCCACGAGGTATCCTCCACGCGCGAAGGCGATGCAAGGCGATAGACCATATCATTATCAAGCAAAGTATTGGCATTGTCGGTTACAAGGAGAATGCGCCAAGGTGTCTTTGTGGCAGCCTTGCACTCTGCGATATAAGGCTGACGACTCTCGATAATGCCCTGCAACTTATTGTGTCCACCCACAACAACCTTATCAGGCATTGGAGCAAATTCGCCATAAAGTGCCGTTGCGCCCTTCGGATTCGACACGAACATTCCTGGATAGTGTTCCACATCTGACTCCAAAATACACACCTTATACTTATCGGCATCAACTATTACAGGAACAAAAGCAACCTGATCCGACTCGAATTTTGATAACTCCACATTACGATACCACGACTCGAAAGAGGTAACGTATTTATCTTTTTTGGTACCTGTCTTATTGGTGTAAGGGAAATAGCCCTTATAATCCTTCGCAAAGGCGAACTCGACAATCTCGTTTTCGAGTTTAAAATCGTTCTTAAAGTTGGTTACAAAACGGTACACTACGCCTTCGTCATAGGCACGAAACTCAACAGCAAAGCGCGAGGCGAAGTCTATACGCAAAGCATTATAGCAATCCTTGATTGTGCTACGAAAATAGAACTGAGCAGGAATCTCGGCATTTACAGCCGTACGTTTGACGCGCTTAACCTTATCATTCTTACCGAGCTGTGTACCATCGTAAATTTTCAGGCCAATCTGTGAAGTAGTCAAAATCTCTCCTCCATCGCACTTTACGCTATATGCCAACTGTGGCTCAGCAGTAATAGTTACCTCCAACTTACCATTTGGAGAGAGAAGCTTATACTCCTTTGCAGCAAAAGCCTCTATACACAAAAAGAGTGTAGAAATCAAAAAAACGATTCGTTTCATAGTATAGGTTTTGGGGTAGTCTGTTCCGTGTTATCTCTTCGGTGTAAATCCCTGCGCCTGCAATGCAATATCTTTACCATCAGGCGTTACAAGATAGGCGCCCGTACTCTCGGCTGTAATATGTCCGATAATATCAATGCAGCCCAAATTTACAATTCTCTCACGAAGTTCAAGAGGCACCGTAAAGAGCAATTCGTAATCCTCGCCACCATTAAGAGCTGCAACAACAGGATCCACATGCATCTCCTCGGCCAAAGCCGTTGTCTGCTTCGCCAAAGGGATACGCTCCAAATAGATACGCGCACCGCACTTCGACGACTTACAAATCTGCAATACCTCCGAAGCAAGTCCGTCAGTAATATCTATCATCGAGGTTGGCACAATACCCTCCTTGCGCAAAGAGTCAACCATGTCGTAACGAGCACGAGGTTTCAGATAGCGCTGCAACAGATACTCGTAGCCCTCGAAATGCGGCTGCGGATTATCAACGCCCTGCAATACCCTACGCTCACGCTCTAACAATCGCAAACCCATATACGAGGCTCCAAGATTGCCTGTAAGGCATATCAAATCATGCTCCTTTGCTCCGTTTCTATACGAAATCTCGCTCTTCTTGGCACGACCTATGGCAGTTACATTTACCACAAAGCCCGTAAGCGATGCAGATGTGTCGCCACCGACCAAATCGACACCTGCCTCTTTGCAGGCGAACTCTACACCCTCGTAAAAGTCATCGAGGAACTCCACCGAGATCTTCGACGATATACCGAGTGAGAGAGTTATCTGCTCGGGTACGGCATTCATTGCAACAACATCGCTGATACCCTTGGTAACGATCTTGTAGCCGAGGTGCTTCGGAGGGAAGTAGGTTAAGTCGAAGTCGATACCCTCCAACATCGAATCGGAGGAAACAACAATTGCCTTATCCTTCGACGCCTCAATCACTGCTGCATCGTCGCCAACACCGCACATTGTCGATTTGTTCTTGTTCTGAAACTTTGAGGTCAAGCGGTCAATCAAGCCACACTCACCCAACTCTGCTATCTCTGTTCTGCCCTTTGCCATATATGTTGACAATTAAAGGTATTTCTCCACTACGGCTCCAATTCGCTCGGCCACCTCCTCGATAGTACCTAACGAAGGTACACTCTCGTACTTACCCTGTGCACGATAGAAGTCTGCCACTACGGCAGTCTGTGCATTATAGACAGCGATACGGTTACGGATAATCTCCTCCGACTGGTCATCTGCTCGGCCCGAATCCTTACCACGCAGCAAAATGCGCTTAATGAGCTCCTCCTCAGGCACCTCCATATTAATCATCACCGAAACCTTCTGACCATGCTTGGCAAGGATCTCATCGAAGGCCTCTGCCTGTGCAGTAGTACGCGGAAAACCATCATAAATAACGCCATTACACTCGCCAAGGTTAGATACATAGTCGGCAATCATCTCTATAACGAGACTATCGGGAGCCAACTCGCCTCGCTCGATACATGCCTGCATTTGCAAGCCCAACTCACTCTTTGCGGCAATCTGCTGACGAATAACATTTCCTGTTGAGATATGGCGAAGCGAGAAACGCTTCTCCAAAAGTTCCGACTGCGTACCCTTACCGCAGCCCGGAGCACCAAAAAGTACAATATTAAGCATTTTTTCTATGCAATTTTGTTTACATCGGCAAAGATAGCAATTAAAACTGAAAACGGAAAGCCGAAAGCGGAAAACTTTTTATTATCTTTGCAGAGCAAAAAACTATAAAAATGAGAATTTACAGAGTCGTAAAACACAGCGATAGGCTATCGGAGGTATTGGCAACCCTTCTTCCGCAACTATCGTCTTCGGCCACAATGCCTACTGACGAATATATCAAAGAGATGCTCGGCAACGAGAATATTTATCTGTATGTTGCAGAGCACGAAGGAGATATTGTCGGCATGCTGACACTCGTCATTGTCGATATTCCGACAGGGCGAAAAGCGTGGATCGAGGATGTGGTGGTCGATAGCAAAGCCAGAGGAGCTCATATCGGGCAAGCTCTCGTCGAGAAAGCCAAAGAGTGCACCGAGCAGCTTGGAGTGAGAAAGATTTATCTCACCTCAAATCCATCGCGCAAAGCGGCACACGCTTTGTATTCCAAGTGCGGTTTCGAGGAGTATGACACAACAGTATTCAGGATTAAAAGTTAGAAACTTTTATCTTTAATCCTCTCGTGAAGGCTCACTCGCCCCACGGCTCTGGAAAAATATAAATAAATTTATCTTTTTCGCCCGCTCGGCATCGTTAGTTAGCCTTTTTTATATATATTTGCACCCTGATAACTCTTTTTTTTATTATGGGAATATCACTTAACAAAACAACCGTTGCCACAACCATCAAGGAGTACACATTGATGGCTTTCGGTATGTTCCTCTATTCGTTTGGTTGGATTTGCTGTATCCTTCCCGCAAATGCAGCAGGTGGAGGTGCAACAGGTCTTTCACTCCTTATCTACCACCTTGCCGGCGGAGCCATTTCAATCGGTACAATGGTATTGATTATTAATGCAATTCTCCTCATAATAGCGGGATTTGTCGTCGGGTGGAACTTCGGCATAAAGACCATCTACTGTGTGGTTGTAATGTCTGTAATAATGCACTTTTTACAGATATGGTTCACTACACCGGACGGCTGGGTTGCACAAATCATCACCATACGAGATGCCTTGACCGTGCCAAGCGGAACCATTGTCGATCTGTTCAACCTTCAAAACAGACTTCTCTCCGCGATACTCGGAGGTATATGTTCGGGTGTCGGAGTCGCAATGTGTTTCCAGCAGGGAGGCTCGACAGGTGGTTCGGATATCGTTGTAATGATTGTAAATAAATTCTACACTATCTCTTACGGCAAGTTTATCCGCTACACCGACGGTGTTATTATCTCATCGGCTCTCTTCTTGCCCGATGTAGGTATCGATGGTGTTATCTATGGATTTGTAATGGTTGCCGTATTCAGCTATACGGTAGATATGATTCTCTCCGGAAACCAGCAATCGAGCCAGATATTCATCATCTGCAAGGACTATAAAGCTATGGCCGATGCCATAAATACCGAAGCAAAACGAGGTGCTACGGTTATCGATGCAATGGGTTGGTACTCAAAGGAGAACTCGAAAGTTGTAATGTGTGTATGCCGTAAGCGCGATTTGGCAATGGTATTGAAGGTGGTTCGCAACATAGACCCCGAAGCATTTATTACAATTGGCTCGGTAATGGGCGTATACGGAAAAGGTTTCGAGGCCCTGAACAAAGTCTAAGACAATCATCTTGCAATTAAAAAGCCTGTTTAACGTGGGTTAAACAGGCTTTTTTTCATAAATCTATCCCTATTCAGTCTTATATCCCAACTTCTGCATAAGTTTAGCCGGATAGTCGGTTGTAATGACATCGAACTTACGTTTGAGGAACCAATCCATATCCTCCTCTCGGTTAATGGTCCAAGCATTCAGATATACCTTGCGCTTCTTGAAAGTCTTAACCCAATCGGGATGAGCAAAGTAAAATATATTCTGATAGTCAACCGCCTTCAATCCATTGTTTCGTACCGAGTCGGGGTGCATCTCTGGAATCTCATCTCGCCATCTACCCAAATATTGCACACGACGACCTGTTGTCTCCTGCAAGTATTGCAACGCCTTGATATTCGAACCGAGGAATTCGCAATAATCCATTGCGCCCATCTCATTGATTACTCGTACAATCTCACGGCTGAGACGGAGCGAATATTCGTCCGAAATCATCGTCTTAACATCGACGATAAGTTTTGTTTTTGTCTGCTTTTTAACCTCTGTCAGATACTCGCGAAAAGTAGGAATCTTCTCGCCATTTTTGAGTGGATACTGTATCAACTCGGCATACTTGCTATCTTTCAGCACCAATCCATGATGTGTCAAATTGTGAAACACAATCAAAGAGTCGTCTGCTGTAATATGGACATCGCACTCTGAGCCATGAACGCCCAAACGAACAGCCTCGCGCCACGATGCCAACGAGTTTTGAGGAATACCCTTCTCCTTCCATGCGCCACGATGCGCAATAACACAGTTCTTGTTCCAGTTAAACTGCTGTGCCGTAGTCGTCAACGAACACGACAACACAAGTAAGCATACAATTAATTTCTTCATAATTAAGCTATTTCATAAATTAGTTTCTATCTAAATATTGCGGAATGTATCGATACCATCATCTTATCAATCGAGCGCAAAAAGGCTCTTGTAAACGCGCTGTAACGTTTACTATATTTTTGCCAATGTTTCAACAAATCGACCTTAAAGAGATTGTTTACCACAACGCCAAACTTCTCTATACGACACTGAGCAACAAGTTGCATCAGTCGCACATAGACCATTTCGAAGTCCGATTTTGCAAACGCCTTATCACTCATCATAAGCAGATATTTGCGAAATACTATCCTAACACGATCAGCCACGATATTTCGCAAAAAGGCGATTCGTACAGCCGAACTTACTGAACGCGAAACCGCAACAAAGTAGTGCGCCAAACCTTCGGTAACAGCAACCAACTGCGCAAGGCTTCGCATCTGCACCTTCTCGTCCATAGTCTGCCCCTCGCGAGCAACATTATAGCGATAGAGAGGAATATCGGCAAAGGATATCGTCTTAACTCGGAAAAGAGGATAAAAAACCCACTCCTGGTCGGTATATGATATGCCTTCGCTCTGACGATAGTTCATCTTTCGTAATATATCGGTACGGTAACATACGCCATGCATCGCAAAGAAGCGTATCGCACCATCGGCAAAAATCTTCTCTGCATCATACGACTTTCCGTACTCGTAGACCTTTTTGCCATATATATTATACTCCACCCTATGCTCTCGGCGCCTACCGACCTCAACAAATGGCGTTACCACCATATCCACGCCATTCATTTTGCGAAGGAAAGCCAGGAACTCGGCAACACGCGAGCCGTCAAAGCAATCGTCTGCATCGAGGATCTTGACATATTTGCCCTCGACAACAGGCAATGCCGCATTTATGGTCGAGCCATAGTTGCCGTTAGGCTTATCTATCACACGTACCGTTTCAGCATATCTATCAGCATATTGGCGGGCGATGCGCAAGGTTTTATCCTTGCTTCCGTCATTTACGATAACAATCTCCACCATAGCCAACGACGGAGTACGAAGTATCGACTCCACACACTGCGAGAGATATGCCTCCATATTATAGGCAGGGATTATTATCGATAGTAGTTTCATAGTTATTATTTTGTTGTATCAAACGACAAGCTATACGGAGCATGATTTATCTGCTCCTCCTCCGGCAATACGGGGCGCAGATTTGGGTAGTGATGGCGCAGATAGACTTCGATATTGCGCGGAGCCTTAACCATCATACCGCCAAACTCCATATCCACCGTATCTTCGATATCGGCTCTCGCAATCTGATCCTTCGGCATGCGTACAATATTCACTCTCTCGGTATTCCACGCATTATAACGCCCCAACACTTTGTTCATCTTACGATATATCGCCTTGCGCGACAAAAGCGATACCACCACACGTATCACTGCACAGCCGATCCACGACTTTGGCAGCGGCTCATCAATTTCGCACTCTCCGCAATGGCCCCACAGCCAAATCTCTTTGCCCATAAAGCAGTTGATCCAGAACTTCGCCGAAAAGCGATGCAATCGCTCCAAAAGCGGATTGTCTGGGATACGGTCATATGGAAAAATATCGACAAAGATACCGTGATGAATATCCATATTGCGCCAAATCTCCTCTACAAAAAGAGTATTATTACGCTTTACCTTCGCAAAGTAGAACGGAGTATTCGGCTCTGTTTCGAACCACTCCAAAAAGTAGTCCGACGAGAGATGAGCAGGAGCTTCGCGCAGAAATCGTTCATAATTTTCGCGCGTCATTCCCACATCTATATCATCGTCCCAAGGCACAATGCCCTTATTGTAGAGTGCGCCTATCGCCGAGCCGCCCTGAATAAAATAGGGGATACCACACACCTCGCAGACACGAATAACCTCCGCCAGCGTGCGATACAACTCCTCATGGAGTCTTTGTAAATCCTCTTTTGCGTACTTCATACCACCCTACTGCACCAATAAGTTACAACCTCTGATGTCGCTATGCGAAATGCGACCTTCGATGCGGAACGAGCCGTCATCGTAGCACACACCCATATCCTCCGTCGCAATAAATGCACACGAGGAGCGATTTGCCAAGTCTATAATATCCAGACCGCCACGACGACCTGTCGCCAAGCGTGCAAATGGATTATTCACATCGCGAACCAGCACTCTCATCCACTTTGGCGTGCGGAATAGGCCATCTCCGAAAGAGTAGGCTTGCGACAACAACTCTGCCATACCATACTCCGAATGAATCTTCTCCACGCCAAATGCCGAACAGAGGATTTTATGCAATTCACCCTTCGGCAGCTCCTTGCGGCGCCCCTTCATGCCACCCGTCTCCATCACAACTGTATTTTCCAACTTCGGAGCGTAATTCTCTGCCAGGTCGAGTAAGGCATACGTAACTCCAAGGAGTATCTTCGGATTGTGGTCGCGAGCCATATCGCCCAACAACTTTTCGTAGTCGTTTAGGTAGAAGCCACCCCCGCCACATTGAGCAATCAGTCGCTCTGCCATATAGACCAACGACGATCCTTCGCGTTCAAGGTATGACGGCAATAGAGCATAGATGCTACATTCGCGCTCGTTGCCATAAAATTGGCGGAAAGCCTCGGTAAAAGTTCTCTCGTAAAGCGATAAATCCTCGACATAGTGGCGCGATTGCACCATACCTGTCGTCGCGCTCGATGTAAAGACCTTTTCGGGCTCAGCATCGCCACAATAGACCTTGTGTGACTTAAAAATCTCGATTGGCAACATCGGAATATCCTCCACACGACGCACCTCTGACGGATTCACTCCGAGCAGTCGGACATACTCGGCATAGGGGGCGCAATGCTCCGCCTGATAGCGGAACAGACGCAATGCCTCGCACTCAAACTCCACATCTGAAGCTATGGAAAATATGGTATTGTAGTTTGCCATAAGACAAAGATATAAAAAAAAGTTGAGAGTGGATAATGGAGGGAGGAGAAAAAAATGAAAAGAGTGAACAATTGTTCACTCTCCTCTATTTACGATTTACTGAAAGCAAATTGCGGAGCCCGAAGGCCACGCAATCTCTTCAATTGCGTTTAATGGAGCGAAGCGACAACCGATGTCGAACCAAAGTCATAGGTTACTTGCAAATTTTGCTGAGGTGCGAAGGAGAAAAACCTTGCATTGCAAAATTAAGCCCCCTTTACAGAAAGAGGGTTTGGGGGATAGGTAACACACATTTTACTAAAAGAATTGCGGAGCCCGAAGGCCCCGCAATCTCTTTTAGTAAATCAAGTCGTCGCTTTCGCTTCCGAAACCAGGAAGGAGTGCGCTATCGCCGTAGCCCTTCTCAGCTACGACTTCGTGAATGTCAAATTCCGGTCTTAAATAGTTTTTCATAATCGTAACGATATTAAAGGGTTATTAGAAAACAGGTTTTGTCGCCAAGAATCCGCAACCATTAGGTGCTGCATTCGGATTGTTCGAAGCGTAGATTACTTGCCAGAATGGAGTGTAAGCAGGATCCGCCTGGAAATCGCCTTCGTCATTTTGATCTCCTACAACATTCTCCGAAATGGTCTTCCACTCAGGATTGCCACTTGCGTCTGCGGTAAGAGCAATCTGACCACCGAACTTACAGTTATTAGCCTTTGGAGCAGCCGAGTCATAAGCTAAACCCGAGAACATACCTACGTAGCCAGCCAAGCCAACAGCATTAACTTTACAGTGACACTCCGAACCGTCAATAGCAATTGTTCCGCCACCAGTAAGGCCTCCAATCTTTAAACTTGCAATACTAGTGAATTTACAATTCTTAACGGTGATGTCACCAATATTAACACACTTTCCGTTAATTATACCTCCTGCATTAGTGTGGCCTGTAATACCACCTACAAGAGCATAGCCTGCACTTACGTTTTCTACAAGGATATTACCCTTATTCTTTACACTAGTAAGCGATGAATCCGTAATATGGCAACCTACTACGCCACCTACCTGAATATAACCTTTACCGCTCAAATCCTTGGCGATAATCTGACCTTCGTTGATTACATCGGTTGCAGTAAGAGTTCCATCAGTCTTATCGAGGTTTGCAATACCCGCAACACGACCATATTGGTTGAGGGTACCCGTAAGGGTGATTGTTCCGATGTTCTTACAAGGCGTAATACCTTTCGACTCATTGGCTGCAACAAATGTAACCTTTCCATTTGCATGCTCGTTATCGCCAATAAAACCGGCTACAACAGACTTGCCATCAGAGTCGTCCTTAATAGTGGTGCATGAAGTTACTGCTCCCGAGTTTGTACATGAGGTAAACTGTAATTTGGCATAAGTACCGCCGACAAAACCTCCTACACGGCAACTGCCAGGAACGTTTCCTCCACCATATACAACACCTTTGTTCTCGCAATTTATCCAATGACGCAAACTTGTGGAAGATGGTGCATATCCGATAAAACCGCCCACAAAGTTATTATTACCACAACCTTTGTCATTTTTCACTGTACCGGAATTTACACAATTCTCAAATGTACCTACAACAGCAGCATTATAGCCCGTAAATCCTGCTACATGGCTATTTGAAGAGGTTGCTACATTTATGATAGCATCACCTTTGTTTTCGCAATTAGTCATAGTAAATTTCTTGTCGAGATATCCAATTATACCGCCAACTCGTGGAGCTTTCAGCGTCACATTTATAGCAATATCTCCCAACTCCTCATTTACACAATTAGTCATCTCGATACTACCATTACCGCAGTTTCCGAATAGACCACCTATATAAGCTTCATCCTTAGCATAACTTATGCTAACGTTGATAGCGCCATAGTTGTGGCAGTCAGAGATGTTATGCACAACATCTCCTGCCATTTCGGAAGCAATACCTCCAATTCGCAAAACGGCAGTAGCATTAGGTGCACTACCTCCAATATTTAGATTGCCATAGTTGTAGAGTTTATAGGCTCCTCCCTCGTTTTTTCCTGCGCCGAGGTTACCGCCAACACCTGCCACGCGAACTTGGCCACCATTGCATGTACCGAGGAAGGTAATATCGCCTCTATTAGTGATATTATTAACCTCTGTCTGACCATCATAGATAACGCCAATACAACCACGCATATAGAGGCTACCACCACATACTGCATCAGCAGGGAACACGATGTCGCCATTCTCGGTATTCAATATGTTCTTCAAAAGTTTGGTGTCGTTATTTGCATCTGAATAACCAACAATACCACAAAGGTATAGACTTTTTCCGGCAGGAGAATTGGTTCCATTGTAAAGAATCTTCGCATCGTTGGTGCAATTCTCCAAAGTTGTAGCATCCAAAGCCATACCTACAACACCTCCAGTCATAGCAGATAATAGAGTAGCTGAATCGGTATCTGCATATGATGTGAGGGTAACGGCTACCTTGTTGTAGCAGTTGTAGAGTGCAGTTCCTACTGAACGACCTACAAGACCACCGATACAACTAGAGTTAGTCGCAGATCCTGCACCATAATTGGTGTTGCTATTCATTACCAAAGTACCCTCTGCCTTACAGTTCTTTACAGCACCATTTTCGATATAACGAGCAACAGCACCTACATAACGCTCTGCTGTCTCGGTGATAGCTACATCAACGAGCTTCAAGTTCTGGATTGTAGCCGAAGTTGTGCCGAACAATGGAGCGCTCAAACCCTTGATGTGGATTCCATTGTCGCCCTCAACATGAGCATTCTCGTTGCCACCATCGAAGGTGTAGTTGAAGCCCTCGATTGGGGTCCAGTCGTAGCCTGTCATATCGATAGATGCACCCAACTTAGCAACCTTGTGAGGATAGAAGCTTGCAGCGGTCTGTGCAAATGCAATCAACTCCTCCTTGGTGGTGATGAGAAGCTCCTCGCTGTCGTTTGCGTTCTCAGCATATACGAACTCGCCAAACTCGCGAACTGTACCTGCCGAAACAGCCTTGTCGTCACTGTTGAACTTAACGGTCATCTTACCGTGAGCCTCAGTTGCGATAGAGATAGCAAAAACGCCCTTGCTACCTGCAGGAACTGCCACATATACAGGCTGTGCCTCTGCGCCGAGTACCAATGGCTCAGCAAAAGTTACAACTACAGTATTACTTGCACCCTCTTGTGCTGCCAAAGTACCTGTTGCACAGTCAATAGTGAAAGGACCTGCGATTGCACCCTTCTCCGATGTAACAACGATGCTTGTAACCTTCTCGCCATTACCCTTAGGAGCCAAGCGAAGAACGCCTGTGAGGTGTTGTAGCTGAATTGCTCCCGACTCAGCCTCAGCGTAAGCATACATAGGAGTTGCCTGAGGAGCAAAAGTACCTGCGGTGTATGGCTGCGATGCCAAGAATGTTACAGGATAAACTATTGCAGCAGGCTCC